>DHJA01000063.1:1195-11865 GCA_002404095.1 Planctomycetaceae bacterium UBA4732
GGGGGAGGAAGCCAGAACGCCTATAAAGAAGGCCCTTGCAGCCGCCCCACCGGCGCCATAGGTTGGGCCGGCGGCGCCTCAGCCGGAGCGACGCCTTCGTCCACATCTTTCTTCCGGGGCTGGAATTTTCGACGCCTCTCGCTCACGGACTTGACGATATGCGGCTGAATCCAGGGCGTTCCGTCCGGCTGTTGGCGGTCGAACGGCCCCTTGACGGCCGTGACGCCGGGGAAGCGGGCGGGACGCAGTACTTCGAGCAGCGCCGCCGGATTGAGCCAGCCCATTACGCCGGCATTGGCCAGCGCCGCCGCTCCCAATTGGGCCTTAATCTCATTGGCGGGCAGTGCGCGGTTGAGTATGTCCAGGTAGTTGAGTTGAGTCTCATACGACTCCTCTTGCATGAGAGAGTCTTCGCGAAAGGCCGGATGGTCCGCCAGAATCGTCGCCCATGCCTGGAGCGCGTCGGGATCCTGATATTTCTGAAGGGCCAGAAACGTCGATCCGGTGGAGGCGAGGGCTTCGGCCTGGTAAAACAGCTTTCGCGCGCGCACGGTCTTCGGATCCTGCTCCACCGACGCGCGGTTGTAATGATGCGCGAAAGCGGTGACGCTACGGTTTGAGTCGTATAAGGCAAAGAAGCGGGCGGCCCGCCAAAGTTTTTGGATCTCAGGATCCTGTGAGGATTCGCTCGCTGGAAGATTGAAGGTCAGCCGGTGCAGCTCCCTGTACTTTTCGGCATCGGCGCGGCTGTTTCGCTCTTCATCCTCCGACAAGAGGATGTGATTCCGTTCGCCGTGCGCCTTCCACATCTTGAACGCTTCGCCCCAGGCGTTCGCTGCCCAACTCTCTTGGCCGCCAATCGTTTGGGAGAACCATTCCGGGCCTTTCGTGGACCAGCCTTCGTTGTCAAACCAACCTTCCTCCTCTAGCCGCTCGGCGATGTAACCCTGCGCCCGCGCCGGGTACTGGCGGAAGATGAGCGTCTTCATATGCCGATTGAGATGTTGGTGGACCGGATCGACGATCGGCTTGCTTTCGCCGGGCAATTCGTCGTCGGTGTCGGGAAGCGGCTCTTGCGAGTAGCTGTACCAGGCGCGGGCCACAATGTAGCCGTCCCAGGAGTCCGTGGCCTGACTATACGGCGATTCGTCGGTCAGGTCGCTTCCCATGTCGGGATACGGCTGGAATAGGTGGATCGCCGATCCCGGCGGATACGACCGCGGCGGCGGCAGGACGGGGAAGCGCTCCAGCTCGTCGGGGTCCGGCTTCGACTCGGTCTTTTCGACCCATTTGCCGCCCGGCGGCGTGGATTTCTCCTCCGGATAGAGAGAAGGGATGCGGTAGTTTTCGGCGAGGAACTGGACCACGGCCTCTGGGGTGGCGCAGGTGAACAGGCGCCGTTGCTCGGAGATCGAGTCTTTGTGAATCCCCTCACGCAGCCGGCGAATCAGCTGCGGGTGCTTCTCGCAGAACTTAATAAACTCCTTTAGACCTTCCTTATCCATCTTTTGCCGGCCGACCTTGCTGGAGAAACGGGCCGGGTCGCGCTCACTCGGCGGGATGAGGCTTAGCTGGAAGAGCGAGCGATGCACATTGGTTTCGTCGCTCTGGCAGATTTTGTGCTGGTACGTCGTTGCCAGTTCAAAACGCAGGTCGGGGTCGTCATGGTTCTGCCGTTCGCCGTCGGCCAGCAAGCGGATGCCGCGCGTGACGTAGAAATACTTGTCGCTGATGCGGTCGGTCTTGTTGGATACGTTATAAGCGAGATTCCAGCTCTGGAATAGCCAAGGCGTATTGAAGTGCGGCTGTAACTCGGTCAGCCAGCCGACGATGACTTCCAGTTCGTTGAGCTGATTCTTCATCTGCTTGTCCATCGCGAGGTTCCACAAATAGCAAGTGGTGACGCCGCGAAAACCGCCGAGACTGAGACGCACGAGCGAGCCGGTGAGGTGGACGTCGCCGCGGCTCTGTTCGCGCACGGCCAACTGAGTCGCCGACGCATCCACGACCATGCGGCGCCAGAGGAAGGCGAACGTGAACAGGTAAACCACCAGGATGACGTAACCGACCTTGCGCACGGTCAAGAGCAAGCGCGGTTCCAGCGAGGAACCGCGCGCCGCCATCGCCAGCCGTTGCAACAGCGCGTCGGACAGGACGCACGCGCCCAGCACACAGGCGATCAACAACAAGACCAGCAATACGACAATCGTCATGGCCTGGAACCTCTTGTCCCATAAGTCCTATAAGTCCTATAGGTCTTATGGGACTTATGGGACTTATGAGACAAACGGAGACACTACTCAATGGTTGGAGGCGATCTCGCGCCATTTCAGCAGGTAATACGCCAGCACGGCCCAGGGCAGTAGGTAGCCGATCAACAACACCAACGTGACCAGCAGCTGGCTGACGGATATGTCAAAACCTTCGGACACGAACAGCGTCAAGTCAAAGCGGTCCACATCCGGGATCACGTCAAACACGCGAGCCATCACCCAACGGTAGATCGGGTCAAAGACGCTGAAGATGTCGGTCGAGGCGCCGCGGTCCAAATTCGACGTGTCGTGCTGGAGCAACACGTACCACGGACCATCGGCGCCGGATACCAGGCGGGGCGGCTGTTCGGTCGTGCCAGCGCCGACGGCCCGGCCGACCACGCGGAAGAACGATTGAAGCGGGCCGCCGCCAATGTTCTTATTCACGATGACGGAAGCAATGAAATCGCGGAAAACGCCGCCGACGAATAGCATCAGCGTCACGAGCAGGCTGATGACGTTGCTGAGGTACGTACTCAGCGCCGTGGCGATAGCGATAACTAGGATCAAGCGCATCCACAAGCCGGTCGTCCCTTTCAGGAAGTTGAGCGCGAACCAGCGGGCCTCGCCAGCGGTGTTGGGGTCGTCCTGACGCAAATAGAGGTCGTAGCGGGCCATGCCGACGTATTCCTGCCGGTCTAGGCAACGCACGCGTACATCGAATTGGGACGGATTAAGGCCGCGTTGTTGCAAGTCTTGCAGCCGTTTGGGGTCCGACTGCTCGGCGTTCTCGAACAAGCCGCCCGGCAAGTCGCGGGACATCGTGGCGAAGTTGCGGACGGCGAAGCTGTCGATTTCGTAGTAGCCGAATTCCTTCGCCAGTTCGTTGTCCACGTCGGCCTCGTTGCGGCCGTGAAGATTGGCGCGCTCTTCCTTGCGTTTCCTGCGGTATTCCTCAAGATGACTGCGATCAAAGCGCCACGTCTGAAAGGCGAACGCGCAACTGATGCCGCGGTTTTCCTTGTCGCCCTTGTACGCGCGGTAGATGGCGAAAGTAAACTCGCAGGGAACTTCTTTCCGCCCGGCGAGCGAACGGGACAGATCGGAGAAGTGCCAGACGGCCGTCTGCGGGGCGTCGCCGCCCGTCGGAGCGGTGATGTAACTGCGATAACCCCATTCCTCGCCGACGTTGACGCCCTTATCGACGCTTTCCGTGTTCTCAAATGTCAGCGAACCGAATAGGGGGGCGCGGGCCTTAAGGCTCTCGGCCGCCGCATCGGGATCAACGCCGCGAAGCACGTACAGCAGACTAACGCCGGCCATGAACAGCAGCACCAGCGACATCAGCGCGCCGAAGCCGAGAACGCGGCCGAGGTAGACCTCGAAGCGCTGCACGGGCTTGGTGAGGACGGTATGAATCGTCTGCTGACGGATGTCGGCCGGAATGCTGAACGCGGCGAGAAGGACGCTGACGAACAGCAAAAGCGGCGTCATGGCCCAGAAGACGAGTTGGACGTAGGTACGCAGCTGGTCCTCGGGCTTGGCGCGGCCGGAAATGAACCAGCTGCCGAATAAAAACACCAGTAACAGAGCGGAGAAGGCCCATAAGACGCGACGGCCGAGGGCTTCCTTGAAGCTGAGACCGGCGAGCGCGAAGATGCGGCGCCCGCGAAGGGCGAGGACGTTGAGCATGAACGGCAACAGCACGACAACGAGGGCAAACAGGCCGCCGGCGAAGAGACAGATATTCTCATACGCCAAAAAGGCGGGTTTCCAGGCGACTTCGACCGGGCCCCCGTTCGGAGAGGGGTACATGCCGCTGCCGAAGCAGTACATTACGAGTTCAAAAATCCGCATCGGCAGGATGAGGAGGTAGGCCAAGAGTGCGAGGGCGACGCAGACTTGAACGAAGTGAACCTGAAAGGAGGGAACGCGGGCGCGGTCAGCGGGTCGGCGCCGCATCCAGTCGAAGACGAGCCACGCCAGCAGACCGACCATGGCGAAGCCGCCGACCGTTTGGACCCAGTGCATGAGTCCGTGCGGCAGGTCTTGCAGGCGGAGCGGATCGCGTTCCAACGGCAGGACGGCAAACATGAACAAAATCCCTGAAGGTGTACTTCATCCTCGTTCCCACGCTCTGCGTGGGAACGCACGTCGGGACGCTCTGCGTCCCGTCCCACGAGATCAGCAGACGCGACGCAGAGCGTCGCAGCCTAGCGTTCCCACGCAGAGCGTGGGAACGAGGATGCAAATTCACCGATTCTCGGCGATGTTCGTGGAAGCCGGCGCCTGTGTCGGGATCGGCGCGTCCTTGCCGGGCAGGAACCGGCGGCCCGGATGCGCTTTGCTCTCCTCGACGATATGTAAGAAGTAATCTTCCAGCGTCGTGGTCGGATGGCCGACGGTGTCGAGCTTGCCGCCGTGCCTCTTCAATACGTCATCCAGATCGGCGCGCAGCTGGTCGGTCAACTGCAGGCCGCTGCCGCGCATTTCCACGCGGTTCACATCCTGGAGCAGCGTTTTGACTTCGCCGTAGGCTTGCAAGTCGCCTTCGCTGAGGATGGCGATGCGGTCGCAAACGTCTTGCACGTCCTCAAGGCGGTGGCTGCACATGATGACCGTCTTACCTTGGGCGCGCAGGTCGAGGATGAGGTTCTTCATCCAGCGGGCGCCAAGCGGGTCGAGGCCTGAAGTCGGTTCGTCGAGAATTACCAAGTCCGGGTCGTTGATAAGCGCCTGGGCCAAGCCGATGCGCTGACGCATGCCCTTGGAGTATTCGCGGAGGACGCGCTTGCGATCCGCTTTGAGGCCGACTCGTTCGATAAGGTCTTGCGTCTTCCGCCGGCGCTCCGAAGCCGGCATATTGAAGAGTCGGCCGTAAAAGTCGAGCGTTTCCTCGGCGTTAAGGAAGCGATATAGGTACGACTCTTCCGGCAGATAGCCGATGCGCTCATTCTTGCGCACATCGGCGGCGGGCTTGCCGAAGACGAAGGCTTCGCCGTCGCTGGGAAAGAGCAAGCCGAGGAGTAGCTTGATGGTGGTGGTCTTACCGGAGCCGTTAGGCCCGAGAAGGCCGAAGATTTCGCCGCGATAGATTTCGAGGCTGAGGGCGCGGAGGGCGTCCTTCTTCCGGCGGCCCCAGAAGTCGCGGTAGACTTTGGTGAGCTTACGGGTTTCGACGATTACATCTTGAGCCATGGAGGCGCCTCGTCCAATCGAGCCGGCGGACTACACGCATCGGTCCTACGCAGTTGGGCCGGCAAGGGTTCGCCTGTCGCCGGCCTGGCGGGAAGAGTGTAGCGTTTTGAACAGCTTAGGGATGAGCCTGGGAAGTGCAAGCTTCGCATGGTGGGCCGCTCGCTCCGCGAGCGGCTTGGGATTAGAGTGGGCCGCTCGCTCCGCGAGCGGCTTGGGGCAGTGACCATCCGATCCCATCTACGGGGTAGCGATCAAAATGCCACTCGCGGAGCGAGTGGCCCACCATAATACAAGTCAGCCGCCCGCATGCTTACGGAACCTCTCGCGGAGGGCGTCGAACAGCGTCCGCCGTTCCGGCGCCGCGTTCTGTCCGCCGAACGTCACGAACACCTTGAACGCCGCCGCGCCGTCGCGGTCGTAGAACTGGAAGCTCAGCGTATCCACGCCATCGATGTGGCTGGGCTTCATGACGGCGAAAACCGTCGCCAGCCGCGCCCCGCGGATGTGCATGTCTAGCGACTTACTCTGTACGTTGAAGAACTCGCCCCAGGTGCTGAAGCCGCCGAACTGCCCCGTGGCCTCGGTCGTGACGCAGCCGTTGGACACGATGACGTGAATCTTGCCCAATTCCTCGAAGGAGCGCAGTAACTCTTCCCAGCGTCCAGCGTCCAGTTCGACGGCGCGGCCGTCCGGCATGGCGCGAATGACTTCGGCTTCCGGTACGCCGAGATTGCGAGCCAGTTGAAGCGTCATCTGGCTGGGGCCGTCGCGCAGGGCGTCCTTGATGCGCTGGAGCTGTTCCGGCGTGACGCTGGCGGATTCACTCATGATTGCCCTCTCGCGGCGCCTCGTCGTTGTTCGCTACGGCTTGGCGGTGTTTTCGCTGACTCTGGAGGTGTTCAACCACAACTTGGGCTTCTTCCAGCCAACGGAGCTTCAAGGGCAGCGGCTGGGCGGCCATTCGGAGCAACTGCGCCCGCTCATGGCCTTCCCAACCGACGTCCCACGTTCCTTCCAACTGCGTTTCGTTCTCAGGCATTGGAACGCCCCTCCCGGATCTTGTTCAGGTGGTCGATGTCAATGTGATCTTTGGGGCGTCCTGCCCGTCGTTTCAGGTCTAACAGATCGTCCAGCCCCACGAAGGTCGCCGGCAGGCCGGCGGCCACCTCAATGCTCGCCGCCGAAGCGAACGCTCGGGTGAAGTCGAGCGGTTCTTCGACGAACAAATCGACGACGGTCTTTGGGTGTTGCGGGCTGAAAAGGGAGAGTACCGTCAACCCTTTGGAGCGAACCCATTCCGCCCGCGTCGGTCCGTCGGCGAACGCCTCCAGAGGAACGGGCGCCGTCGGCCGATATCCGAGGCCTGTCAACGCGGCCACCGCCGGATGCAGATTCTCATCAGTCAGTTCAAGGATCAGGTCCAGATCCGCCGTATAGCGGACATAACCATGTGCCACGACTGCCACGCCGCCCGCGATCAAGTAGCGGACGCCAGCGTCGTTCAGCGCGCGAATCACCGATTCGATGCTGCGGACTTCCATGCGCGGCTCTCTGGCCCTTAGTTTATCTTGTGTACGCGCGAGACTGTCGGTTATGTTGGCTTGTGTACCACGCCGCCGCAAGAGGAGATCGTCATGTCCACAACCGCCGCCGCCCTGCTGACCGCCGAGGAGTACGCCGAGTTGCCTGACGACGGCCGACTGACCGAACTTGTCCGAGGAGTCGTAGTCCCCATGACTTTACCTACACCGCGACATGGAGAAATCTGTTTGCAAGCCGGCTATCTTCTCAAACAATACCTCGAAATGCACCCCGTCGGCCGCGCGGTCAGCAACGACGCTGGGGTTATAACCGAGCGCGGCCCCGACACCATGCGCGGCCCCGACGTGGCCTTCTTCAGCTATGCCAAGACGCCGCGCGGGCCGCTGCCGCCGGGCTATCTGTCGGTGCCGCCCGAACTGGCTTTCGAGGTGCGCTCGACCGGCGACCGCTGGCGGAAAATCAACGAGAAGGTTCACGAGTACCTGGAGGCCGGCGTAGTGTTAGTCTGCGTTCTCGATCAGCAAACGGAAACCGCCCACGTCTTCCACGCCGACCAGCCGCCGCGCGAGGTGAAACGGGACGAGGAATTGACGCTTCCCGAGGTGTTCGCCGATTTCCGCGTTGCGGTTCGCCGCTTCTTTGAGTAGTCCCCGATGACGCATGGCGACGCCTTCCTGCAAGCCATCCTCGCCGAACCGGACGACGACGCGCCCCGGCTGATCTACGCCGACTGGCTGGAAGAACGTGGCGATCCGCGCGGCGCATTCATTCGCCTACAGTGCGCGCTGGAGCGGCTCGGCCCCACGGATTCGAGGCGCGCCGATCTGGAGGACGAAGCCGGTGCGCTGCTGCATCAGCAGGGAGAGGAATGGACCGCGCCGCTACAAGAAATCGCGTCCGATTGGCGATTCCGTCGCGGCTTCGTCGCGGAAGCTACGGTTACAGGCGACGAGTTCCTGGCGCGCGGCGACGACCTCTTTAACGCATTTCCGATAATTCGCCTCCGTATTAGGCTCAAGCGGGGCCAAGCCAGCGAAGTGGCTAGGTCTCCGCATTTGGCCAGGCTGCGGACGCTTGACGTGAATTCCTGTCAACTCCGCGACGGCGGGGTTCATGAATTGCTGGCCTCGCCGCATCTGAGACGTCTAACCGGCCTCGGCCTCGCGGGTAACGATCTGGAAGGGCCGGCCGTTCGAGCGCTCCTTGAGTCGCCGCTGATGGGCCGGCTTATTTGTCTTAACCTTAGTGATAATGGTTCGCTCGGCGTCAGCGCGGCCCGCGCTTTGGCACAGTCTCCGGCCGCCGCGGCTTTGCGGACGCTCGATCTCTCCTATACGAATATCGGCACGGCCGGACTGCGTGACCTACTGGCCTCGACTTTCATTACCGGCTTAACTTCTCTTTCGGTCGCCCACATCGGCCTTCACGGCATAACCGACGCAGTCCTAGCGGAGCTGATCGGAGCGCCGGTCTTATCTCGGCTGACAACGCTCGATCTCGGCGGCTTCCGTCACGGAGGGCTGACGGAATTACTGCGGTCCCCGGCCCTAAGTCGGCTTACGTCGCTTTCGCTCGTTGGCAACAACCTTGGCCGTGGGAGCGTCCGTTTCCTCGCGGAATCGCCGCATCTTTCCGGCCTGACGACCCTCAACTTGACCGGCAATCAGGCCGGGCCGGAGGGATTGCAACTGCTCGCGGCGTCGCCGCACATGGCCGGCTTAACCGTCTTGCGTCTCGGCGCCAACGGCGTCCGCGACGCCGGCGCCCGCGCGCTGGCGGCCTCGCCTTATGTAACGCGCTTAATGGAACTCGACCTCGGCAAGAACGGCATAGGCGGTCCCGGCATTCGAGCGCTCGCGGAATCGCCGAATGTTGCCCGCCTGACCACCCTTGACCTAAGCGAAAATTACGTCGGCCTTGAAAGTGTGCGAGTGCTAGCCGCTTCGCCTAATCTGAGCCGGCTCACCTGCCTGCGTTTGAAAAGCAACCAACTCGACGGGGAGGCGGCACGGCTGCTGTCGGCCTCTCCGTACCTGTCCCGGCTTTCGATTCTGAACCTGGACGACAACGATCTGAGCGATGGAGGCTTGTGGGCTTTGCTGTCCTCAACCCGCTTGACTCGCCTAGCCGAATTGTCTGTCCGCAACAATGGCATCGGCGCGTGCGGGGCGGAAAGCCTGGCCGCGCTTCTCGCCGGCGCGCCGCGCTTTGCCCGCTTGCGAAAATTGGACCTACGCGAAAACCCTTTAGGCGACGCCGAACGCCAGTTACTGCGGAAGCAGTTCGGTACGCGAATCGAGCTAGGATAACCACCGACGGCACTCTATAATCAGGCTGCATTCTTCACGACGACGCCGGGTTATGCGGATGATGAGCCACGGCGCCGTCTTCAAACGAACCTTTGAGAGGACCGCCCGTGGCTGCTCTTGGCGCCCTTTTGATAGTCCTTATCTCGGTCCTCCCTACTTTGTACTTCGTTACCTATGCCATGCACTGTCTGCTCGTTGTCGTGCAGGACACGGCGGCCGGCAACGATGAAGTGACCTGGCCCGAGGAGCGGTTTCAGGACACGCTCGGCGGCGCATTTCACCTCGCCGCCGTCGTCTTGATTTGGTTGGCTCCGATCGGCATCCTGACTCGCGCCTTAAGGAATGTTTGGCTGCCGGACGACCCCGGTCTCCGTTTCTTGCTCCTTGCCGTGCCGGGATTGTGGATAATTCTTCCCGTGGCAATTTTCTCGTCTCTTAGCGCGTCGTCGCGTTGGTTTGTGTTTCGTCCGGTCGTCGTCTGGAACCTGCTGCGCCTCGCGCCGTTCACTTTCATCGTCTATCTACTCAGCGCGATTCTGGCCGGACTGATCACGGCGTTGGTCTATGTCACCGTCTTTCGCGGCTGGATCGTAGTCGCCCCGGTGGCCGGGGTGGGAACGGCGACGGCGTTTCTAATCTACGGGCGCCTGCTGGGCCGCTTGGGGTGGAGGATGGGCCGGTTGTACTTGGGCAATAGCACGAGCATCAAGAAGGCTCGACCTCAAGCGATAGCGGCCGTGCTAAGTGAATCACAGCCGCCGGCGCCCGACGAGCCGCCTGGCCCGGAGGAACTAGATTCCGAGTGGGAGATAACGCCTTACGGTCAAAAACGGCGCCGCGTCAAGGGATATGGTATGACGCGAGACGCGCTAGCGCAGCCCATGAAGAACGCGCTTCCGAAAGTGCCAGCGGCCAAAGTAAACGAGCCGATTGCACCGGACGAATTAGATCGCGAATGGGAAGTCACGGCTCATGGTCGGAAACAGCGCCGCACCAAGAGCTATGGGATAACCCAAGAACCGCCGTCCCAATCGGACGCGGCGCCGGAGGACGGCATTACCGCGCTCAACGTACCCCCGCCGGCGTCCATCACCGAACGGCCTCCCGCCTCGGGGCCGACCGACTTCGACCGGGTGATCCGTGGGCGCACGAGGATAGTCATCGGATCGCAAGGCTCATTCCTTGGCGGCGTATTCACGTTTCCCTACTACCGCCAGACGCGCATACCGTGGCTGTTGTTGTCACTGGGTTTTCTGATGGTGTACGGCGCCGCCTGTGTGCTGGTATCTGTCTATTTAACAATTAATAAAAACGGATAAATACGTTTCGCCGCGACCCGAAGGGAAGCGCGGGGAGACGCGCTCCCCTT
>DHJA01000063.1:11987-13650 GCA_002404095.1 Planctomycetaceae bacterium UBA4732
CTTCGGGTCGCGGCTAAACGAAATAGGAGATCAACGTATCAGCCCACGGCCGGATCCTTGCCGTTCGTCCATGGGCCGCCCAGCTTCTCGTAATCCGGCGGGACCAACTCACTGCCGGCCTGGTCGCCGTGATAGCCGGCGACCTCATGCGTCTTGCCGTGTTCCTTGCTGCGCTTCTCCAGACGCGATGCCCAGCTCGCGTCGGCTTCCGTCACTTTGCGACCGCTCTTGTCCCAGAAGAACGCTTTGCCTTCACGGTAGCTCTTCACGCCCATCGCCACCGTGGTGAAGGCCGCCGCGCCCAGGTCCGGCGGACAAAGCGTTTCGCGTTTGCCGGAGCGGATGCAATCGAGGAAATGGCCCCACAACGCGGCCGTGTCGAAGTTGTTGCCCCATTCCTCGCGCGTGTAACCTTCGATCTTGGCCTGGATCGTCTCGTCCGGCTTGACGGTCGTTTCCAGCCGCGCCGGTTTGCCGGCCTGCTGGCTCGGGTCGTCCTTGAGGATCTGGAACCCGTCTTGCACGAACTTGATGGTGCCGAGATGGCCGCGGATCACCTCCTCAATGGGATAGGAATTTATCATCGTGGCCGTCACCATGAGCTGGCAGCCCTCGTCGTAGTCGGCGACGATGCACGTCACGTCGGGCACGTCGCGGCCGTCGTATTCCAAGTAGAGGCCGCCGCCCGCCGCCACGCGGCCTGGGTAGCGCACGCCCATTGCCGTAATGATGTGCGTCGTCTGGTGGACGAACAGATCCGTGAACATACCGCCGCCGAAGGGCCAGTAGCAGCGCCACTGCGCGAACACGGCCCGGTCGAACGGCTTGTCCTTGGCGGTCGGTCCCAGTGGCTGACCCTTGAAGACCTCGAAGTCGTGGCCGAGGAACATGTCCCAATTGATCGTTTGGGGATTCATCTCCTTATAGAGTCGGTAATAGCGCCATTGGCCGACGTTGGAGTTGCGGTAGTAGCTGGTCTGGGCCTGCGTGACGTGGCCGATCCTACCTTCTCGGATTAGCTCGTTGGCCTTGAGCCAGGTCGGGTCGGCCATCGACTGGACGCCGACGGTCATGACCATGCTGGAGTTCTTGTTCCAAGCATCAACGACGGCCTGGGCCTCCTCGATGGTCTTGGTCATCGGCTTTTCGCAGTAGACGTGCTTTTTCTTGTTGAGCGCGTCGATGGTGACTTTGGCGTGCCAGTGGTCGGGCGTGGCGATGACGACCAGATCGACCTCTTCAAGATCAAGAAGCTCGCGATAGTCTTTGACGACGTGCTTTTTATCATCGGGGTCGAGGCCGACTTTCTTGGCGGACGGCTTCAGTCCCTGCCCGTAATGGCGCGTGGACTTCTTGCCGTCCTTGCCGACGACTTCGTAATCGTCTTCGTGGCCGTCCCAAACGTCGCAGACGGCGACGGCGGCGACGCCTTTATTTTCTTTTTGGAGCTTGGCGACGATGTCGAGGTGGGCCTGGCAGCGGCCGCCGACGCCGACGAAGCCGACGCCGATGCGTTCATTGGCCTTGAAGACGCGGCTGTAAGACGCGGCGGTCATGGACAGAGCGGCGGCGCCGGCGGCCGCGCCCTTCAGGAAAACACGGCGGTTGACGTTGGATTCGGACATTTGCGAGTCTCCTATTACGTTTAGCCGCGACCCGAAGG
>DHJA01000063.1:13811-24106 GCA_002404095.1 Planctomycetaceae bacterium UBA4732
CCCTTCGGGTCGCGGCTAAACTAGCTACGCTATTTATGCTGTTCCAGCAGCCACTCATACAGTTCTGGCGTGGCGTACGCTTTGTCCCACGAATTATGGCCGACGCCGGGATACTCGGTGAACTTCGGCTTGGCGCCGGCTTCCTTCAGAGCGGCGACCATCTGCCGGCCCTTCTCGACGTTGACCGCTTTGTCGGCGTCGCCATGAAAGACCCAGCAAGGAATGTCCTTGATGTCCTTGACGTTCGCCGGGTCGCCGCCGCCGCAAACCGGCACGATGGCCGCCCAACGGTCGGGATACTTCGCGGCCATGCTCCACGTGCCGCCGCCTCCCATCGACAGGCCGGTCAGATACTGGCGCTTTTCGTCGATCTTGTATTCTTTTTCCACCGCGTCCAGGATGGCGATGGCGCGTTGGCCGTCCTTCGAGTCGGCCTTCCAAGTGCGTTCTTGCGACTGCGGGAACACCGCGATAAACGGGAAGTGCTTGCCGTCTTTCTCTTGATTACGGATGGCCGGCCCAAGGCCGGTGGCCGCTTGCTTCTTGCCGTCGTCGCCGGACTCGCCGGAGCCGTGCAGAAACAGAATTATCGGATACGCCTTGTCGCCATTTGCTTTGTAATCGTCCGGCACGAAGAGGACGTATTTCGCCTCTTTACCGTCGGCGTCCTTGATGGTGCGGTCCAGGAAGCCGTGGGCCGGCGCCTCGGCGCGGGCCAGCGACGGCAGGAGACAGAGCAGGGCCGCCCCCAACAGGGCGAACGAACGCGGAAACGTCATGGAGTGTACCCTCTAAGAAAACGGGCGACGGCGGACGCCGGGCGGAGAGGATTAACTTATCAGACCGCGAGGCGATTCGCTATACGGCGCGCGAAATTCCGTTTAGCGTTGGAGTTCGCCGCGATGCAGTGTTAGAATTGCCGATGTCGCCCTACCTCTTCAAGAGCCTGAACCCATGTCGCACCGTCCTCTCCCCCTGGCCGCCCGCGTACTGCTGCTGGCGGCCGCCCCGCCCCGCTCCGCGCCGACGACGCCGAAGACCAGGCGGTGAAGGCCGTCGAGAAGTTTCGCGGCTATGTGTTCCGCGACGACAACGACGACGCCAAGCCGGTCGTCAAGGTTATTCTCCGCGGCGCCCCGCTGGCGGACGCGGGGCTGAAGGAGCTGGCCGCCTTGAAGGTGCTACAGACGCTGAACCTCTTCAACTGGCGGGGGTGACGGACTCGGGGCTGAAGGAACTGGCGGCGCTGAACGGGCTGCATACGCTGAACCTCTTCGGCGCCCAGGTAACGGACGCCGGCGTCGCGGCCCTGCAAAAGGCCCTGCCCGACTGCAAGATCAGCCGCTGACGCCCTGCCGACGGAGTGGAGCCGGCGCCGTCCCGCGAAGCCCTCGCCACTCCGAGGATTCGCGTGGTATCGCCGGTTCTTGCTTTCCTCCTCCCGTGCCGCTGGCGCTTCTGTAGATTGATCGTGTACCGCGTCATCGGCCGACCCGAACATCGCCGCGCCGCCTCTGCGAATCCGGCCGGACGCCGTGAAGCCGCCGTCGGGGTTCGGGGCGGCGGACCTCCAGGATCTGTAGCACGTTTCCGCGCTGAATCGCCCGAACGCAACGCCTCTCAGATGGGTAATTGGTTGTCGCTATTCGGCGGCCGCGCTGGTAGAATTGCGTCACTGCCCCGCGTCGGCCAGCACTCCGCGGTCCGCCACGGGTAGGCTTCAGGGAGAACCCGACGATGTCGCTCCGACGAGGTCTTGCCGCACTGGTCTTGTCGCCCCTCCTGCTCACCTTCGGCTGTCAGCGACTGGCAACGCCCGACGCCGAAGACCGGGCCGTGCAGGCCGTCGAGAAGCTCGGCGGCAAGGTGGTCCGCGAAGACAACAACCCCGCCAAGCCGGTCGTCGGAATAGATCTCCAAAGCACCAAAGTTACGGACGCGGGGCTGAAGGAGCTTGCCGGCCTGAAGGAGCTACAGACGCTGGACCTCACCTACACCCGGGTGACGGACGCGGGGCTGAAGGAGTTGGCCGACCTCAAGGGGCTGCAGACGCTGAAACTCGGCGACGCGGTGACGGACGCGACGTTGCGGACGTTACGGGAAATCGACCTGCTCCACGCGCTAGACCGAGCCGGGGCCGCGGGCGGCAAGCGCCCCTCGAACCCCGCGGACATACTGACGCTGGAACTCAGCCGTACCTACGTGACGGACGCGGGGCTGAAGGAACTGGCCGACCTGAAGGGGCTGCAGATGCTGGGCCTCGACCAGTGTCAGGGGGTGACGAACGCGGGGCTGAAGGAGCTGGTCGACCTGAAGGGGCTGCAGACGCTGAAACTCTGGGGCACGAAGGTGACGGACGCGGGGCTGAAGGAACTGGCGGCGCTGAAGCGGCTGCAGTCGCTGGGCCTCGACGGCGCTCAGGTGACGGACGCGGCGTTGCGGACGTTACGGGAAATCGGCCTGCTCCACGCGCTAGACCGAGCCAGGGCCGCGGGCGACAAGCGACCCTCGAACCCCTCGGACGTACAATCGCTATACCTCTCCAGCACCTCGGTGACGGACGCGGGGCTGAAGGAACTGGCCGACCTGAAGGGGCTGCAGTGGCTGGACCTCACCTGGACCAAAGTGACGGGCGCGGGGCTGAAGGAGCTGGCCCCGCTGAAGGCGCTGCAGACGCTCAACCTGGAATCCCCCCAGGTGACGGACGCGGTGTTGCGGGCGTTACGGGAAATCGGCCTGCTCCACGTGCTAGTCCAAGCTCAAGCCGCGGGCGGCAAGCGCCCCTCGAACCCCTCGGACGTAGTAACGCTGGACCTCGGATACACGCAGGTGTCGTACTCGGGGCTGAAGGAGCTGGCGGCGCTGAAGGGACTGCAGACGCTGAACTTCACTGGCTGCCCGTGGGTGGGTGACGCCGGGCTGAACGAACTGGCGGCGCTGAAGGGGCTGCAGTCGCTGTCCCTCGACCGTACGCAGGTGACGGACGCGGGGCTGAAGGAGTTGGCCGACCTCAAGGGGCTGCAGACGCTAGACCTCGGCGCCACAAAGGTGACGGACGCCGGGCTAAAGGAACTGGCCGGACTCAAGGCGCTGCGGTCGCTAAACCTTTCCCGGTGCCGAATCACGGACGCGGGTTTGAAGGAAGTAGGCGGCCTTAAGGGTCTACAAACGTTGGACATCTCCAATACCAGCGTGACAGACATGGGCGTGAAGGAATTGGCTGGACTCAAGGATTTGCAGACGCTTAAGCTTACATTCTCCAGGGTGACGGAGGCCGGTATCGCCGACCTCCGGAAGGCGTTGCCCGACTGCAAGATCAATCCCCAGTGACGCTCCACCAACAGTATGAAGCCGGCGATGTGCGTATCCCTCGCCAGTCGGAGGATTCGCGCATCGCCGGCTCTTGCTGTCCTTAGTACACGCCGCCGTCGCGTCTACAAGGTGACCGACCCTACTTGCCCTCTCTCTATTGATCGGTTACGATCCAATTACCTACCCGCCGTTGGTTCCTGCAAGGGAAATCGACTCTATGTTCCGCCACTGGTTTTCGGCCGTCATTACCGGGCTGACTGTTCTCACCGCGTCCGCCTGCGCGCGCGCCGACGGACCATCGCCGCGCTTTCTGCCGCCGCATCGCCCCGACATTCCCAAAGTCCAGAACAAGAGTTGGTGCGTCAATCCAATTGACGCCTTCATACTGGCGCGTCTGGAAGCCGCGGGCTTGGCCCCATCGCCGCGCGCGGAGAAGCTGCGTCTGCTGCGCCGCGTCACTTTCGACCTGACCGGACTGCCTCCCGCCCTGGAAGAACAGGACGCCTTTCTCAAGGATGCGTCGCCGGACGCTTATTCCAAGGTCGTGGAGCGTCTGCTGGCTTCGCCGCATTACGGCGAACGCTGGGCCTCGCATTGGCTCGACCTCGTACGCTACGCCGAAACCGACGGCTTCAAGGCCGACGACCTTCGCCCTGAAGCGTACCGCTATCGCGATTACGTGATCCGGTCTTTCAACGCCGATCTGCCCTACGACCGCTTCGTCCGCCAGCAAATCGCCGGCGACGAGATGGAACCGGACAATGCGGACGCCATTATCGCGACGGGTTTCAATCGGCTCTGGCCCGACGAGTACAACGCCGCCAACCTGGAACAGCGGCGCCAGGAGATTCTCGATGACGTGACCGACACGGCCGGCCTTGCCTTTCTCGGCATGACCTTCGGCTGCGCCCGCTGTCACGATCATAAGTTCGATCCGATTCCGCAGGCCGATTACTACCGCCTTCAGGCGTTTTTCGCCCCCATGCGCCAGCGCGACGACGCGCCCGCTCTGGACGGCGCCGCCCGCAAGGACTATCAGACCCGCCTCGCCGCCTGGGAAGCCGCCACAAAGGATATTCGCGCCGAGATGGACGCCCTTGTCGCTGACAAGCGCGAAGAAGCGCGGAAACACGCCCTGACTAAGTTTCGTGAAGAGATTCAGCAGGCTGAGCGCACCTCAGAGGATAAACGCACTCCGTATCAGCGGTTAATCGCGTTGATGGCGGAACAGCAGATGGACCGCGCCGCCAAGGACGCGGCGGCGAAGTTGCCCGACGACAAGAAGAAGCATTATCATGAGCTGGAGCAGAAGTTGGCCGCTGTCGAACCGCGAAGGCCGGTGGCGCCGCCACTGGTAATGAGCGTATGCGACGTGGGCCTTGAGGCGCCGCCGACGTATCGATTGCAAGGCGGCGATTGGCGTCGGCCGAAAGAAGAGGTGCCGGCCGGCTTCCCGATTTTCCTGGGCGGGACCGACGCCACACCGGCGCCGCCCGCCGGCGCGAAGACGACGGGCCGGCGTTCAGCGCTGGCGGTGTGGCTGACGCGCAAGGACAATCCGCAGACGGCGCGCGTCATGGTCAACCGCCTCTGGCAGCACCATTTTGGAGTGGGAATTGTCGCAACGCCGAGCGATTTTGGCGTCATGGGCGAGCCGGCGACGCATCCCGAGTTGCTCGACTGGCTGACGGTGGAGTTTATGGAGAACGGCTGGAGCATCAAGCACATGCACCGGCTGATGGTGCTGTCGGCGGCGTATTGTCAGGACTCCCACATCGACCGGAAAGACGCCCGCTGCGCCAAGGCATGGGATGTGGACCGCGACGACCATTTGCTATGGCACATGCGTCGGCAGCGGCTGGAAGGCGAGGCGGTCCACGACGCCATGTTGGCCGCTACCAGCGAATTGAACCCGCGCATGTTCGGCGTGAGCGCCCGGCCGAAGTTGCCGGAACGCATCAGCAGCTACGCTTGGAAGGCGGACGCCAAGCCGGAGGACCAGAACCGTCGGTCGATTTATGTTTTCGCTAAAAGGAATCTGCGTTATCCGTTGTTCGACGCTTTCGACCTGCCGGACATGCACAATAGTTGCGCCTGCCGGGCCGTCACCACCACAGCGCCGCAAGCGTTGCTGTTGCTGAACGGCGACTTCGCTCTGGAGCGCGGCCGCCGCCTTGGCGCCGACCTGGCATCGCATTTTCCGTCCGATAACGCGGCGCTGGCGGCGCGGGCCTACCAAACGGCCTGGGGCCGACCGGCGGCGGACGACGAGGTGAAGTTGGCGGTGAGGTTCCTGACCGCGCAGACTGCCGCGCTGCATTCGCGCGACGCGGCGGTCGCCGACTTCTGCCATGCCTTGCTGAACGCGAATGAGTTTCTGTATGTTGATTGAATTCCGGCGAGCCGGGTCGCGTAAGCGCCTGGAGGGTGTGTCCGCGATTGCACATTCCCTCCGGGCGCTTACGCGACCCGGCTCGCCAAGCGGAGGTTTACCATGGTTCATCATGAATGTGCCCATTCCCGCCGCGATTTCCTGACGCGCGCCGGCGGCGGTATGGGCCTGCTCGCCCTGCTGTCGCTATTGGACGGCGATGGTCGCGCGGATGAGCCTGCCGCGTCAGCTAACCCGTTGGCCGCGAAACCGCCGCACTTCCCCGCCACGGCCAAAAGCGTCATCTGGTGCTTTCTCGACGGCGGGCCTAGCCATATCGACCTGTTCGATCCCAAGCCGGAACTGACCAAGCTGGCGGGACAGCCGTTGCCGTCGTCGTTCAAACGGCCGGTCACGGCGATGGGTCGCACGTCTGGCACGCCGCTGTTGGCGTCGAAGCGCAAGTTTAAGCAGTATGGCCAATCGGGGCATTGGGTCAGCGACTGGTATCCCGAGATCGCGTCGTGCGCCGACGAATTGGCGATCCTTAAAGGCTGCTATGCCGACGGCCTCAACCACGTCGGCAGCGTCGGCCAGATGAACACCGGCGACATTCTGGGCGGTCGGCCGTGCCTCGGCTCGTGGTCGCTGTACGGTCTCGGCAGCGCCAGCGAGGAACTGCCGGGCTATGTCGTGCTGCTCGACAACCCGGACGACCCGCCCGGCGGCAGCCGTAATTGGGGCACCGGCTTCATGCCGGCCGTCTATCAGGGCGTGCGCTTCCGCGACGGCAAAACGCCTATTTTGTATCTCGAACCACCGGTAAACGAGGCCGGCGCCCCGGAGCGGGCCAAACTGGATTTCCTCCAGGAACTCAACCGCCGTCACTTGGCGACGCGCGCCGAGGACGGCGACCTAGAAGCGCGAATCGCGTCCTACGAACTGGCCTTCAAAATGCAGTCGGCGGGGCCGGAAGCGGTGGACCTGGCGAAAGAAACGGAAGAGACAAAAACGCTCTACGGCCTGGACGACAAGGCGACGGAGCGCGTCGGTCGCAACGCGCTGCTGGCGCGTCGGCTCGTGGAACGCGGCGTGCGTTTCGTGCAACTGTACTGCGGTTCGGGCAGCAAATGGGACGCGCATAGCGACATCGAAGGCAACCATGCCGCGCGCTGCCGCGAGACGGATAAGCCCATTGCGGGTCTGTTAAAGGACTTGAAACGACGCGGCCTACTGGATTCGACGCTGGTGGTGTGGGCCGGCGAGTTCGGCCGGACGCCGATGAGCGAAGGAACCGGCCGCGACCACAACCCCTATGGTTTCACGACCTGGATGGCGGGCGGCGGCATCAAGGGAGGCGTCAGCTACGGCGCCACCGACGACATCGGCCTATACGCCGTCGAGGGCCGCACCCACGTCCACGACCTGCACGCGACCATGCTGCGCTGCCTGGGCCTGGACCATCGCAAGCTGACGCTGTTGCATAACGGCCGTGACGAACGGCCGACCATCAACGGCGGGGTGGTAGTGGATGCGGTGTTGAAGGCGTAAGAATGACTTTCCTGGAGGAAGAGTTCATGAGTGACGCTATTAGACGTCTGGAAGTCGAGGTTGACTTGCGGCCGGGCGAGAAGTTGAAGCTGCCGCAGGCTCTGGTGGACAGCGTGGGGCCGGGGCGCTGGCGGATTATCGCGGCGCCGGCTGAAGGGGCTGGCGCCGCCGTTCGCCGGCATGACGCCTTCCTTGCCGGTTATGCCGTTGAGGATGAGGGCTTGTACGATGGCGATGCGAGCCGGTGACAGGGTGATGGCGGGTGAAATAATGTTCAAAAGCTAATCGGAGAGAATTCCATGACTTTGCCAGAATATCTCACGCAAGACACCGATGGCTATATCCACATCACAGGCCACCGTATCGGCTTACAAGACATAGTGTATTACTACAACCGGGAGAGTTCTCCGGAGGCGGTGCTGGAGGCTTTTCCCACGTTGGAGCCGGTTCTCGTCCACAAGGTCATTGCATTCTACCTGCAGGAACAGGTGGATGTGGATGCCTACGTCGCGGGGTGTGAGGAGGAGATGGAGCGGCAGCGAGCGGCCGCGCCGCGGGGAACGGATGCGGCCGAATTGCGGCGCCGGCTCGCGGCCAAGCAGGCGACAGGAACCTGACCATGCCGCTCCGCTTCGTACTCGACGAGAACCAACGCGGTTTACTCTGGCGCGCCGCCGTCCGCCATAATCAGGCTGGCGTCGGCCCTCTCGACTTGGTTCGCGTCGGCGACTCGCCGGACTTGCCGCTCGGCGCGAACGATTCGGACATTCTGCGGTGGAGCGAGCGCGAGGATCGCATCCTGGTCAGCTTCGACAAAACGACGATGGCTGGACATCTGGCCGATCATCTACAGGCCGGCCGCCATTCACCCGGCATATTCATGCTTAGGCGCGGCGCCCGCCTGTCTCAGGTAGTAGCCCATTTGGTGCTTGTCGCCTTCGCTAGTGAAGCTGGGGAATGGCACGACCGGATCGAGTTTATCCCGTACTGAGCTGAAACAGCTCTTTCTCGACGGCACCGACGTTCGGAGTGCGTGGCCCTGGCCCACCTGAGCGGCCGGCTGGAGTCGAGGAGTTGACCGGGATCACACCGAAGCGGCTTTCCAGGAGGCTAAAGACCAGCTCACTCATTCACCTGTTGCTCTTTTTTGGTCTCTATTCGGGGTTGTGCCAACGCCTTCGGCCGGCGGTAGATCGCGGATATTTTTGAGGCCGAATGCCTGCAAAAACTTCTTCGTCGTCCCATACACCTGCGGTCGGCCCAGCGAATCGTCGCGGCCGGCGATACGCACTAGGCCGCGTTCCATGAGCTGACGCAGCACGTCGCCGCTCTGGACGCCGCGCACCGCTTCTAGATCGGCGCGTGTGACCGGCTGGCGGTAGGCCACGATGGTCAGCGCCTCACGCAGAGCGGGCGTCAGCCGCGCTTCGGCGTCCGCTCTGCGCAGCCGCGACAACCACGGATGATACTCCGGCTTTGTCAGCAATTGCCAGCCGCCCGCCACCTCCTCTACCTGAAACGCCGAGCCGTCCTGCTCATAGAGCGCTTGCAGCCGCGCCACCAACCGGCGCGCTTCCGTCGCGCCCGCCAGGCCGGCGACCGTCGTGAGTCGTCGCGCCGTCAATGGCTCATCCGCCGCCATTAGCGCGGCCTCGACGGTCGCCAATCGGACGTCGCGCCCTTGCGCATCCTGTCCGACCTCATCCGAATTCTCGCGCTCCAGCAGGCGATAAATAAGAGGCAACGGCCGATTCCGCGGCAGGCATGTCGTCCGCTGGCCGGGTAGGCGGTCGAGTAGGCGCGGGTCGTTCCCCATAGCAATTTCCTCCTGGTTCCCACGCTCTGCGTGGGAACCCAGCCCGGACGCTCTGCGTCCCGAACCCGAGAGTCGCTGAACCGATCCAGACGGGACGCAGAGCGTCCCGGCGTGGGCGCCCACGCAGAGCGTGGGCGCCAGGGTTTACGAGGGTTTCGATCCTCCCGCTTGCCGCGCCTTCGAGCGACCTATACAGTAACGCCCAATAGACCGGACGCACAATGCGATCCTTCCACGGCGGAGGCGCCTGCTCGTGATCGACCTGTCGCAAATACTGGGCGTATCGACCGCCTTGGCGAACTGGATCTCCGCCGGCCTCTCGGTCGCGATGATCCTCGGCTTCGTGGCCGTTTCCGCCATCTTCTTCATTTGGCTCGAACGTAAGGTCGCCGGCCGCATCCAAGATCGCCTCGGCCCTACCCGCGTCGGCGGCAAATTCGGTTGGCTCCAAACCATCGCCGACGGCATGAAACTGCTCGTCAAGGAAGACCTCATTCCGACAGCCGCCGATCAAATGCTCTTCCGCCTTGGGCCGTATATCGCCTTCTGTGGCGCCTTCGTGGCCTATCTCGCTCTGCCGTTCGCCAACGGCTGGGTGACGCGGCCGATGTCCATCGGCGTCTTTTTCATGCTGGCCGTCATGTCCACGGAAGTCTTCGGCATCATCCTCGCCGGCTACGGCTCCGGCAGCAAGTGGGCGCTCTTCGGCGGCATGCGCGAGGCCGCCCAGATGGTGAGCTACGAAGTGCCGATGGCCCTGTGCGTCCTCGTGCCGGTGATCGTGGCCGGCTCGATGGACCTTACGGAGATAACCCATCGGCAAACGGGCTTTTTCACGGAATGGTACGTCTTCCGCAACCCGTTCACCTTCGCCGCCTTCTGGACCTATTTCTGTTGCGCCACCGCCCAATGCAAGCGGGCGCCGTTCGACCTCGCCGAGGCTGAGAGCGAGCTGGTCGCCGGCTTTCACACGGAATACAGCGGTCTGCGCTGGTCGTTTTTCTTCATGGCGGAATACGGCGCCATGTTCGCCGTCAGCGGCATCGCACTGTTGTTGTTTCTCGGCGGCTGGAACAGCGGTCTTTTGCCCTTTGAGTTGAGCGACAAGTTCGCGCAGTGGCTGGGCGGCTCGGCCGAACCTTCCGCTCTCGGTTTTGTGGTCGGCAACGTGATAAACGTGGTCGTATTCGTCCTTAAAGGCTGGATGCTGGTCTTCGTGATGATGTGGGTGCGCTGGACGCTGCC
>DHJA01000063.1:24199-24474 GCA_002404095.1 Planctomycetaceae bacterium UBA4732
GACGCTGCCGCGGCTGCGCATCGATCAGGTGATGATGACCTGTCTTAAATATCTTTTGCCGATCAGCTGCGCGTTGCTGTTGGGCGTCAGCCTGTGGCAGATCGCCATGCCCACTGCGGCGTCGATGGTTTTCAAATACGTAATGAGCGCTATTTGCATTGCGCTTGTCGCATGGATGGCGTGGAGGTTGACGACGGCGCAGAGCAATCTGCCCGCCGGCGGTGTGCCGAACTTTATGACGTTCGGGAAGAGGACCGTTTAGCCGCGACCCGAAG
>DHJA01000063.1:24551-28229 GCA_002404095.1 Planctomycetaceae bacterium UBA4732
GGGGAGCGCGGGGCTAACGCGCTCCCCTTCGGGTCGCGGCTAAACAATCAGGCGCGGGAAGAAAGACGCAACGATGAACTCCGACGCCATCCTATTCTATGCCATCGCCGCCCTCACCAGCGTCTGCGCCGTCGCGGTCGTGGTGTCCCAGAACATCGTCCGCGCGGCCGCTTGGCTTTTGTTCGCGCTGGCGGGCACGGCGGGAATCTTCTTTCTGCTTAATGCGGATTTCCTTGGCGCCACGCAGCTACTCGTCTACGTCGGCGGCACACTCGTCCTCGTCGTCTTCGGCGTAATGCTTACCGCCCAGGGGCCGTTCATCAACATGCGCATCGGCGCCGCCGAGTGGGCCATCGCCACGACCGTCGGCCTGTTGCTCTACGCCGTGCTGGCCGTGAGTCTTGTGCAGATCAACATGGGCAAGGCCGAGCCAGGAGAGATGGCGAACAGCGAGAACATCGGTTTGTCTCTTCTCGGCGTTAAGGAAGCGACGCCTGTGGCCGACGTCACCGGCGTTCCAAGCGGCGACACAATGTCGGACAAGCCAATCTATCGAAACCGCATGTCCTACCTGCTGCCCTTTGAAATCGTTTCCGTCCACCTGCTGGTCGTGCTGATCGGCGCCGCGTACCTCGCCCGCGCCAAACGCCGCCGGGGAGGATCGCTATGAGCGACGTCGGCCTGACCCATTACCTGTTGCTGGGCGCCGTGCTGTTCGTGTGCGGCGCCGTCTGCATGGCGACCAAGCGCAACGCCATCGGCATTCTCATGGGCGTCGAGCTGGTCCTGAACGGGGCCTCGATCAACTTCGTGGCTTTCGCCCATTTCAACCGGGCTTTTGAGATGGAAGGGCAGGTTTTCGCCCTGTTCGTGATCGTGCTGGCGGCGGCGGAGGCGGCGGTGGCCCTGGCCATCGTGCTCAACTTCTACAACAATCACGCGACCGTGGACGTGGATACGGCGGAGGAACTCAAAGGTTAACCATGACCGAATTCTTCGCCGACCCGCTCAAGTTTTACCAGCTGCACCCCGGCTGGCTGTTCGTCACCGCGACGCTGCTGCCGTTGCTGTCGTTCGTGCTGATCTTCCTGGCGTCGGGGGCGTGGGCGCTATTGCGCCGTTACCGCGACGACCATGTGGGCATTGAACAGCTTTACCACCTTTTCGGAGGCGATAAGGGCGGTCGGTTGGCGGCCTACATCGCCACGGCCGCCATCGGCCTCTCCTTCGTCCTAAGCCTTACGGGTTTCATCCTTTTCAACTTTGTGGACGGCGATAAGGAGCAGAAACGCGACGCGCAGGAAGCGAAGATCAGGGAAACCCGCGAGCTTCTAGTCCTAGTAAGCGGTCTTGATAAGGAACTCGAAAAGAGTTTGCATGACGAAGAGGCCGAGTTGACGGCCATCGACGCCCGCTGGGCCGGCCGCTTCGACTGGCTGCGTATCGCCCCCGCCATCACCAACGACCCCCAGCGCGGCACGGCCTTACAACTCGGTTTTCGCATCGACAGTCTCGCCGCGATCATGTTTGTGATGGTGACGTTCATCGCTACGCTGATTCATATATTTTCCATCGGCTATATGTCCGATGAGCTACCGGAGACCGTCGAAGACCATCAAGTTCACGGCGAACACGGCCATTTACACCGGCGAGGCCGCTTCGGCCGTTTCTTCATGTACTTGTCGCTGTTCTGCTTCTCGATGCTCAACCTGGTGCTGGCGGACAACCTGTTTCAGGTGTTCGTGAGCTGGGAGTTGGTCGGCCTCTGCTCGTACCTGCTGATCGGCTTCTACTATGAGCGGCGGATTGCGGCCAACGCCGCCAACAAGGCGTTCATCGTCAACCGCGTCGGCGACGCCGGCTTCATCATCGGCCTGCTCATCCTCTGGACGTATGTGGGCACGTTTAACTTCGAGGATTTGTTTCGGCAGATACGCGCGCCGGTCCGCGTTTCAAGCCAGATTCCTTGGATCGACGGTGGTGGCACGTTGCTTGGTGGCCAGGTCGTTCGCAGCACTGCGGAACCTTCCTCGGGTAGAATCAAGATCGCTGGACCGGACCAGCCTGTCAGTGCTGATACTCAGGCAGTGTTATTTCCGCGGGATCCTAAAACAGAGCTGTATGGCATAAGTGGAGAAATGGGTGTCCATTGGGGGGTTGTTGACAAGGGTACTCAGCTCCTGGTCTCCACAAACCCGGATCCGGAACAATTCGGTGTGATGCCGTATTGGATGCTAGTCCTCGCCGGCCTGGGCATCTTCCTCGGCTGCGCCGGCAAATCGGCCCAGTTTCCGCTGCAAGTCTGGCTTCCCGACGCGATGGAAGGCCCCACGCCCGTCAGCGCCCTCATCCACGCCGCCACGATGGTCGCGGCCGGCGTCTACCTTGTCGGTCGCGTTTATCCGCTGTTCACGCCCGAGGTGCTGCTGGTCATCGCCTACGTCGGCGGCATCACGCTGTTCGTGGCGGCCACCATCGCCGTGGTGATGACCGACATCAAGAAAGTGCTGGCGTATTCGACGATCAGCCAGCTCGGTTACCTGATGCTGGCGATGGGCGTCGGCGGTTGGACTGCAAGCTTGTTCCATCTCATCACGCACGCTTTCTTCAAAGCCCTACTCTTCCTCTGTTCCGGCGCCGTCATCTACAACTGCCACCATGAGCAGGACATGACGAAGATGGGCGGCCTCTTTCCCAAGATGAAGATCACCGCTTTGGCTATGTTGGCCGGCGTCCTCGCCATATCAGGCGTACCGGGCTTCAGCGGCTGGTACAGCAAAGACGCCATTCTCGCGCAGGCGTTCGGCTTCGTCTGGGTCCATCCCGGCCACATCCTGCTGTTCCTGCTGCCGCTGGTGACGGCCGGCATCACGACGTTCTATATGTTCCGCATGTGGTTTCTGACCTTCGCCGGCAAGCCGCGCGACGCCCATGTCTATGAACACGCCCATGAAGCGCCGTGGGTTATGACTGTGCCGCTAATTGTCCTGGCGGTGTTCAGTGTCTGCGTGGCGTGGGGACGACAGCCGTGGAACCCGGAAGAGAGCTTTCTGGCGGAGAATATCAGCGAATCGCAGCCGGCTTCGGTCATCGCGGACTTCGGCCGCGTAGAAACCGATCCGCTCTGGAAGGGTGGCCGACTTAAGGACGAGACCCACAGTGAACGCTATTTGGCGCAGGAAAATCACGCCCTGGCCGGCAACCTGGCGCTGGGCGTGGTGGCGCTGGGTCTCGTGTTCGCGGCGTTGCTTTACTATTACCGCGTTCTCGACTCCGAAGAGTCGAAGGAACAGTTCGCCACGCTGCACGGCTTCCTGTGGAACAAATGGTACTTTGACGAGCTGTATAGTGCCATTGCGGTGCGGCCGGCGCTGACGGTCGCTCATTGGTTTAAGTGGTTCGATCTGACGGTGATCGACGGCATTATCCATTTCGTCGCGTTCGCCACGGTACGCGTGTCGAAGTGGGACGGACTGTTCGATCACCACATCATCGATGGTTTGGTGAACGTAATGGGAGGAGCGGTAAGTCGCGTCGGCAACGGCCTGCGCGGCGTGGAAACCGGCTCCCTGCGCAATTACGTACTGTTTCTGGTGTTGGCGGCCGTCGGCATTTTCCTGGTGCTGACGTGGTGGGTGGCGATGGTCATGGCGGGATAGTTTAGCCGCGACCCGAAGG
>DHJA01000063.1:28388-36949 GCA_002404095.1 Planctomycetaceae bacterium UBA4732
CCCTTCGGGTCGCGGCTAAACGTCTTAGGGGAGCGACATGCATCCTTCTGAATGGGAATGGGATTTCATCTGGATGACATTGGTCGTCTTCATCCCAAGCGCGTTCGCGCTTGGGTTATTGTTCTTCCCGCGCGGCAAGGAAGACGCCATGCGCTGGTGGTCTCTCATCGGAACCGCCTTGACGCTCGGCGTCAGTCTCGGCATGTTCGTCAACTTCAAGAACGACGTCGCGGATGCGGGCGGCGTCAGCGACAAGGCAAATCGAGAACACGCTTCGCTGCAACTCCGCTCCGAGACGGCCGATTCTCTCGCGGTAGGCGACCCCGCGCGCAGCAAAGATTGGGTTTCGCGCTACCCGTGGATTAAAAACTTCCACATCGACTATTACCTCGGCGCCGACGGCATCAGCATGGCCCTCGTATTGTTGACCACCGCTTTATGTTTCTTGGCGATGATCGCGAGTTGGAAGATAGATAAGTTTGTACGCGGTTATTGCATTCTGTTTCTCGTATTGGAAACGGGCATGTTGGGCACATTCCTCGCATTGGACTTTTTCCTCTTTTATATCTTCTGGGAAGTAATGTTATTGCCGATGTACTTCCTCATCGGCGTCTGGGGCGGCCCGCGACGCGAGTACGCCGCTATCAAGTTCTTTCTGTATACTTTGCTCGGCAGCGTGTTCATACTCATCGCCTTGCTGGCGTTTTATTTCACCAACGTCCGCGATTTCGTGACGCCTGAGCGTCTGGAAGCCGCCGCCAAAGACCAAGGCAATACCGCGTATGACAACGCAGACAAGAGCGTGGTTGTCGCCGAAATCGAGGCCAACAAGAAAGGAAAGGAGACCGAGCCGGCCGTAAAAGAATGGAATGCCGCGACCGAGGAATTCGTCAAGGCCGAGGCTGCGCTGGTCCAGGCTCAGAGCGCGTTTAACAATGAAGACGATCCTAAGAAAAAGGCCGACCTCAAGACGGCGCGCGACGAGGCCAAGGGGCGCCGGGACGAGGCATTCGCGGCCAGGCAGAAGGTGCAAGGACCGTACGACAAGGCCGAGCAAGACCGGGATGGAGTGGAGCGGACGCTCCAGGTTGCTCGTATCAAAATGGCTACGGAACTGGCCAAGGTTCCCATCGTTGTCAACACATTCGATCTCATGTTGCTACAGCGCGTCGGTAAGACCGCGCAGCAGTTTCTGCACGGCGGCAACGCCTCGGCCCCCTTACTGGACGCGGCCGAAAAAACACTGGGCGCAGTCCAGGAAAAAGCAAAAAGCGGCAACGGCGGTTGGACTCAAGCGGACGTGGCGGTCGCCGAGGCGAACGTCGCCGCCGCCCAAAATGGACTGAGCGAACGTCTACATAGCGAAGCGTTCTTTACGCCTGCCTTCCAATACACGATGTTCATTTTCCTGTTCATCGGCTTTGCCATCAAGGTGCCGGTGTTCCCGTTCCACACCTGGCTGCCGGACGCCCACGTCGAGGCGCCGACGCCGATCAGCATGATCCTGGCCGGCGTCCTCCTCAAGCTCGGCGCCTACGGCATTATCCGCATTGCCTATCCCATATGTCCGTGGGCGGCGGAGCAGCTTGCCTTGTGGGTCGCCCTTTTGGGGATTATTAACATCGTTTATGGCGCTTTTGCTGCGATGGCCCAGACCGACTTCAAGAAGCTGGTCGCCTACAGTTCCATCAGCCACATGGGCTATGTCATTTTGGGCATCGCGGTCTGGTCGTCCGGGCAGAATACGACCTACTGGGCCTGGGGCATGAACGGCGCCGTCTTCCAGATGATCGCCCACGGCATCACGTCGGCCGGCATGTTCTTCATGGTCGGCGTCATCTACGACCGCGCCCATCACCGCAACCTCGACAACTTCCGCGGTCTGTACGAACCGATGCCGCTGTACGGCGGCATCAGCGCCGTCCTCTTTTTCGCGGCGATGGGCCTGCCGGGCATGTGCGGCTTCGTCGGCGAATTCATGGTGGTGCTGTCGGCGTGGAACTTCGCGCCGGGAGGTCATCAGGCGGTGGGCATCGTCTTCTCGGTGCTGGCGGCGCTCACGGTGGTAATAACCGCCGCCTATATCTTGTGGACGATTCAGCGCGTGTTCATGGGCCAGAACCCGGCGTATAAGAACTTTAAGGATATGGATTATCGCGAAGTGGTCGCGGCCGTACCGCTTGTGGTGGGGGCCGTCCTCTTCGGCGTGGCGCCGTTTCTGATCACCGCGTGGTTGGAACCGAGCGTTACGGGTTTGGTCGATGCGTTGGCGAGTTTTAAGTGACAAGCGCCATTGACGCCTACAAGCCCTGAGCGCAAGCGAGGGGTGAGGTGAAACCCCTCGCTTGCGCTCAGGGCTTGTAGGCGAAAAAGATTCGAGACGTTTTCATGCTGCCGAACACCGTCGAAATGCAGAACGTCCTGATGTACGCCTCCATGCGGTTCCTGCCGGAGTTGCTGGTGTGCGCCGCCATCGTTCTGCTGCTGTTGCTGCGCGTGTTCCGGCTCGCCGGCCGCACGCACCTGGGGTCCGTTGCGCTGGTGCTGACGTTGGCCATCCTATTCGTAGCCGTCTGCCAATGGGGCGGCTATGGCTTCGAGCCGCCGGAATCGACCGGCCATAACACCGACGTCATGTTCGGCGGCCTCCTCGTCTACGATCACCTGACCGTCTTCCTGCGCTGCTTCCTGTTGGGCTTCGCGGTCCTGATGATCTGGCTGACGCTCCTGACGGGCATCCCCGACCGCGAGGACTCCGCCGATTTCTACTGCCTTCTGCTCGGCGCCACGCTCGGCATGATGTTGATGGCGTCTGCGAATCATTTGATGATGGTTTTCATCGCCATCGAGATGGCCAGCCTGCCGAGCTACGCCCTGGCCGGCTTCCTCAAGGGCCGGCGCCAGAGCAGCGAGGCGGCGTTGAAATACGTCGTCTACGGCGGCGGCGCCGCGGGCGTGATGCTCTACGGCATCAGTCTGCTGGCCGGCAAGTTCGGCACCGGCTACCTGCCCGACCTCGCCGCCGGCTACGTCCACGCCATTGGCACGTTCGACCCGGTGCTGATCCTGGGGACTTTATTCCTCCTCATTGGCGTTGGTTTCAAGCTGGCGGCAGTGCCGTTCCATTTCTGGTGTCCTGACGTTTTCGAGGGAGCGTCGGCCGAGGTGGCCGGCTTCCTGTCCGTCGCCTCCAAGGCCGCGGCGTTAGCCCTGCTCATCCGGCTCGTGTTGACGTTCACGGGCGTTGATCCGCAAGTGCCCACTAATGGAAACTGGATGGGTGTTCTCCGCTATCTCATACCCGCATTAGCCGTAATCGCCGGCGTCACGGCGACGTTCGGCAATCTGGCGGCTTTCTTCCAAAACAATCTCAAGCGTTTGCTGGCCTATTCCACCATCGCCCATGCCGGCTACATGATGATGGGCGTGTGCGCCCTCACCACGCCGCGCCTTTACCTGCCCGGCGACCGGGCGGTGATCGGCGCCGGGGCGGTATTGTTCTACCTGATCGCCTACCTGTTTATGAACCTCGGCGCCTTCGCCGTCGTCGCCTTCCTGCGCAACCAGACGGGGACGGAAGAGTTGGACCACATGCGCGGCCTGGTCCGCCGGTCGCCGTGGATGGTCGTGACGCTGTCGCTTTTCCTGCTGAGTTTGCTGGGCATCCCGCCATTGATCGGCTTCATGGCGAAATTTCAGATCTTCTATGCGCTTTGGGCGGCGGGCGTCTACTACTGGCGTTCCGGTGAAACGGGCCTGGGCTTCACGCTTTTGGCGCTGCTGGGCGTCGGCGGCCTCAATTCCGTAATTAGCGCGGTCTATTATTTGCGAGTGATGAAGGTGATGATTATCGAGGGCAGCGCCGAGGATCTGGAAGGCAAGGCGCCGACTCGCGCGGCGGAGCCGGCGGGCAACGTCATTTACGCCACGCTCCTGGCGTTGGTGGTGATCGGCCTTGGCTTCGCGTGGAATCCGCTGTCGGACGTCAGCGACAAGGGCGTCGAACGTTTCAGGCCGCATGTATTCGTGGCAGGCTCAGGGGGTCCGCCGCCCGGCATGGGCGCGGGCATGGGCGGGCCGCCGCCGGGTGGGAGGCAGGAGGAATGAGCGTGATCGACCTTCGCACCCGCACGTTGTTGCAGCAGACTTTCCGGCGCGAAAGCCTGTCGCTGCTGCGCTACATCGGCGAAGCCTTTCCCTGGACGGTCGCCGCGGGCGATGGCGCCCTTAAGCGCGTGTCCGAGATCGTGGCCGAAGATCGCGGCGCGACCGAAGCGCTCGGCCGCTTCCTATTCCGCCGCCGCATCCCGCCTTCGTTCTCGGGCGCGTACCCCAGCGGCTTCACCACATTGAACTTCCTCTCTCTGGAATATCTGCTGCCGCGGCTGGTCGATACGCAGCGCAAAGCTCTTGCTGAGCTAGAGAGCGACGCGGCGGCCGTGACGGACATCGACGCCAAAACGGAGCTGGAAAAGCTCCTGGCCGTGAAACGGTTGCACCTGACGGAATTGGAAGCGCTAAAAGTTCCGCGCGGCGAATCGACGAAGGTCTGACGTGGCCGTCCTCATAGACACCCATGCCCATCTGGACGCGGAGAAGTTCGTCGGCGACTTGCCGGCCGTGCTGGAACGCGCCCGCGCCGCAGGCGTCGCGCAAATCGTGGCCGTGGCGACGACGGCCGCATCGAGCGCCGCCTGCATTGCTCTTGCGGTCAATCACCCGAATCTCTTCGCAACGGTCGGTATTCATCCCAATCACGCCGCCGAGGCCGCTCCGTCCGCCTGGGATGAGGTCGTCGCGCTGGCCTCTCAAAAAGAGGTGGTCGGCGTCGGTGAAACCGGACTAGACCGTCACTGGAACGACACGCCGTTCCCGCAACAGGAAGATTATTTCGCCCGGCATCTGGAACTGAGCCGGCGCGTCCACAAGCCGATCGTGATCCACTGCCGCGAGGCCGAAGCGGACGTATTACGGATGTTGCGAGTTGACTTCGACCGCAATGGGCCGATCCACGGCGTGATGCACTCGTTTGTCGGCGACGCGGCGATGGGCGAGGCGTGTCTGGCGATGGGCATGTTCCTGTCGTTCGCCGGAATGCTCACCTACAAAAACGCCGCCGCGCTGCGCGAAGCTGCGGCCCAGTTGCCGTTGGATAAGGTGTTAGTGGAGACAGATAGTCCGTATTTATCGCCCGTACCGCTGCGCGGCAAGCGCAACGAGCCGGCCCACGTTGTCCACACGGCGGCGTGTCTGGCTGGGCTGCACGGCGTCACGCCGGAGGCGCTGGCGGAGCGGACGACGCGGAACGCGCGGGAACTGTTCGGACTGCCGACGTAATGCCGGCGCCGTGAAAAAGCCGCCGAAGTCCAAAGAGAAAACTCGGATTGCGAGACCGGCGATACATCGCCTCCGCGGGCAGCCAGCGGATCAAGCGCCGATGGGCCTCCGCCAGGTTGTGGTAAGGCAATCGGGGGAACAAGTGATGGAGGGCGTGGAACCTTAAACCTAGCGGCGCCCACAACACGGTCCAGCAGGCGCCGGGCGTATCCAGGGTGTCGCGAAGCTGGCCGGCGTGATCGAGCGGTTGACCGTCCGACCGGTAACGGTGGGCGACCAGCTCGCGTGCGTGGTTGATCGTGGCGAGGGCCGCGTACATGACGTACCAGAGCGGCAGCCACTTCCAGGGCAACCAGCCGTAGATCGTCGCCGCGAGGAAGGGCGTCCAGACGGCGAGCAGGACGATCTCCCAATGGAACAATCGCCGGCGTTCCTCCGCCGTCATGGTCCGGCTATACAACGGATTCATGCAGAAAGCCGAGGCGCGCCTTTCCACAAAGCCGCGAAACCGCGGCGCCGCCCAGCTTATGGGGGCGTCGATGAAGAAACGAATGAACAGGTACAGCGGCGCCAGAAGGCCAGCGACCAGAAAAGCCAGCGCCAAGGCGGGCCGGGAGGCAAAGGGAAGATACTCCGGATCATTCGACGTGCCATAGGTCGCCTTGGCGTGGTGGACTTTGTGGACCCCTTCATACAGCACCGAGGGGAGCAACAGCGGCACTCCGATGAAAAGGTTCCAGGCCAGGTGAAACCCGGGCAGTTCCTTCCGATGTTGGTGCGTCAGTTCATGGATGAAGATGGACGCGCGGTAAAAAAGCAGCGCGGCCGCGAGCAGGGCGAACCACATGCCGGCGCCGCCGAGAGGCAGGACAACGGCTACAAGAAACGCCAACCACGCGGCGGACCCGCACAGAAGTAGTTCCCCCCAGTAGCGGGCGGGGCTTGGCCGCATCAGATCGCGGACCAAGGCGTAGGCGGCGACGACCTGCCGCGCTCCAGGAGTCGAATGCGCGGATGCGTCCTTCACCGGTCTTTACTCCTGGTACTCCTGGTTCCCACGCTCCGCATGAGAACGAGAGCGCCGGACGCTCTGCGTCCCGAACCCGCGGTACGCCGCTTCCCGGCGCCGGACGCGACGCAGAGCGTCGCACCCGTGGGTTCCCACGCGGAGCGTGGGAACCAGGGTTTCCTCTCGTCAAGCCTCTCGGGAGCGGTCGCGCGGCCGTTCCAGATCGATGGTCCCAATCTGAGGAAAGCTTTGGAACGGCGCGACCCCGATGTTGTACCGATTTGCCGCGGCCTCGATGAAATCCAATTGGTCGTCTCGTGGGTCGCCCACGGTGAACGATCCGAGGTGATCCGACGCCGCCAGCAGGATGGTTTCCGCCAGACAGGTGAAGGTTAGTTCCTGGTTGAGCTGGTGCGCCCCGGCCGAGAACAATCCGAAGTCAAACGGACATTGCAGCCCTGGCACACGAGCAAGACACTTCACCACCGCCAGGTCGGGACGCTCGCGCAAAGCCTCATAACTGACGTTCTCCGGTTGGGCGTCGTCGAGGACGACGCAGTCCGGCGCGAAGTCATTCGCGGATAAGATGCTGCCCGGCGCGTTCGTGACGCACACGACAATCCCCGCCTTCCGCAAGTCGGCGCGATCGGCCGTGGCCGAATGCAACTTCGGGTTCCACCAGGGGCCGCGCGGAATATTGCCTAGCCGCTGCGGAAGATCGTACAGAAGAAGCTGGCGATCCGATTGATCGCGCAGCAGGCAGCGCGTCGCGGCCCGGCCCGTCGATCCCGCCGCGCCAATCACGGCGACCGGCCTCTCCCGGCCGCGCACCGCTTCGATCTTGCGCACGTACTCTGCTATCGACAGCGCCGTGAAGCAATGTCCGGTGGTCAATCCCACCGTTCCCTGGCGCCGCGCAAGCAACATCCCCTGACGGGTGATCGACGGAATCAGGGCGCCCAGTCCCAGCACGCCCGTCCGCCGGCTGGAGGCATAGGTTTGCACCGCCTGGATCGCTTCGCGCGCCTCCGGCAAGCGCTCCAGCATGTCCATGGGCGTGAATGGAATGGTGAGCAGTTCGCCGTGGAGCATCCGATCGCCCAGCCGTACTTGGAGCCAGCTAATCACGAAGCATTGCTTCATGTGCGACATCTGGGCAATTAGATGTCGGGGAAGTCGCCTTCCTTCTGGAAACGCGCGCACATTTTCCTCGAAAACCCGCGGGTGAACCACAAAAGCGAAGTCCAGCGGGCCGTTATAGGCAGGCCGACACAAGGGATTCGTGGTGACGCGAAGGAAAGGCGCCCAGCCCGGCGGGACTTCTTCCGCCGGTCGCGGCGTCCGCGGCCGGACGCCGCCCCAGTCGATCGGGGGCGGCTTGAGGCTCTCCATTGACTCGGCAGGGAAAAAGACGCGCGACCATGCCCGATTCACATCGTTCAACAGCCAGGTCTTGTGATGGACGACCGCCCCGCCCGTCGCCTCGGCAACCGCCTGGGCCACCTGGGGAACGAGTACGTTCGACGCCCATTCGGGGTTGTCGCCGTGGGGACAAAGCTCGCCAACAAGAAGGACAAAGCTGGCGTTGCAAGCGTCATCGGGGAAGGCCGGCCACTCCGGATACGAGGGCAATTCATGCGGGATCGACGCGCAGTATTTGACGCCGTCGCGATAAGAGGCGCCCCACCGGGAGCGCTCATCCTGGTCAAAAACGAACGGCGGCAGGTCAAGTCGCGTCTGGATCGCGCCGCAGACTTCTTCAAGCGGTCGATCCGTCCAGAAAGCTAGAAACTCCATGACGAGAACATCGTCCGTCCGCAAGGCGCGGCTCTCAATGTTTGTTGTTCGAGAGGTTTCGTCCTTTCCATCCAACCCGGTCGGAAGGGAGGAGAGCGGAACGCCGGTCTCTTTGCTGGACGCTGGGTAGGTGGTTTTAATCATAATAGAAGAATATACCGACTATGCTCCCGCGCGAGAAGGCCGCGGCCTCTGATTTGTCTCTGGAACCGGGTGTGCCCTGGGGCGGGCTTGTCCAACGACCGAAGGGTGGTAGGATTAGGCAGGCTGCCTCGTCCTATCCCCGCGTTGGACGGTCGATGGGAGTGTCAGCAAGTCCGACGTGAAATAGGTTGTAGCGCCCGTAGCTCAGGGGATAGAGCATCGGTTTCCTAAACCGAGGGTCGCAGGTCCGAATCCTGCCGGGCGTACTTTACTC
>DHJA01000296.1 GCA_002404095.1 Planctomycetaceae bacterium UBA4732
TTTCCCCGCCCTCGTCTGTTCGTGTACCCATTATCACGTCGTTGCACCGTCCGGGGCGGGGAAACCCCGCCCCTACATCAACGGCACTGCCGAGCAGTTCTTCCAAAAATACTTCCAACCTCCCGAATTTTTGGAAGAAGCGCCTTCCACGCCCGTTTCCCTTTACGGCGGCGGATTTTTGTAGCCGTCGGACGGCGGCGGCGGTAAACTGGCCAAATGAACCATTCAGCCGCGCAGCCAAGCCGACGTTTCCGTACCGAATGTTCAAGGCCTGCTCGCGCGTGGAGGCGCCTTCCTACCATGAACCGATTCTAACTCTTCCTTCTGCTCCTGACGCTTTCGGCGAGCGCAGCCCGCGGCGCCGAACCCGACCCGGAACTGACCAAGAAGGCCGTCGCCGTGCTGGAACGGAACTGCTTCCGCTGCCACGGCAAGGACGGCTCCAAGGAAGGCGGCGTCGATTACGTCCTCGACGTGAAGAAACTCATCGACAAGCGTAAGGTCGTTCCCGGCGCCGCCGACAAGTCGCGTCTGTACTTGCGCGTCGTCAACGGCGACATGCCCTGTGACGGCGAGCAGCCGCGGCCGACCAAGGAGGAAATCGCTCTACTCAAAGTGTGGATCGACGGCGGCGACCCCTCGGCCGCGCCGCCGGTGCAGGAGGTCAAGGAGGAAAAGCGGTCGTTTATCGGCCTGAAGGACAGCCTCACGGCCATGCTGGCGCACCAACAGCGCACCGAGCGCGACGCCCGGCATTATCAGCGCTACTTCACCTTGACCAATCTCTACAACAATCCGGCCGTCTCCGGCAAGGATTTACGCCTGTACGAAGCCGCCCTGGCCAAGCTCCTCAACAGCCTTAGCTGGAAGCGCGCCATTGTCGTGCCGCAGCCCGTTGATGAAAAGCGAACCGTGTTTGTCGTTGACGTCCGCAAGCTCGACTGGGACCGTCACAACCTCTGGCTGGAGGTGCTCAAGGCGTACCCCTACGGACTGACGCACCGGGAGTATCCCGACGACGACGAGACGCGCAAAGCCGCGGAGGATTTGTACGAGTTGGCAGGAACGGAATTGCCCGCTGTGCGCATCGACTGGTTCATCGCCACGGCGGCTCGGCCGCCGTTGTACCACACGCTCTTGCAGTTGCCGAAAGACGCCAAGGAACTGGAACATCGCCTTGGCGTGGACGTGCGCCAGGACATTTTGAACGACGAGGCGACCCGCGCGGGCTTCACGAAAAGCGGCATCTCCGTACACAACCGCATGGTCGAACGGCACGAATCGCGCTTCGGCGCCTACTGGAAGAGCTACGACTTCAAGTCCGACGACGGCACGGCCAACCTGAACCTTTTCCCGCTGGGGCCGAAGTTCGAGGGCAACCCTTTCAACGACCAGGCCTTTGAACACGCCGGCGGCGAAATCATTTTCAATCTACCCAACGGACTCCAGGGATACCTTTTGATCAACAACAAGGACGAGCGCATCGACGAAGGGCCGACCGAGATCGTCCGCGACAAGACGGAAACGTCCGGCTCCGTCGCGGTCGTAACCGGCATTTCATGCATGTCGTGCCACCAGCACGGTATGCTCAAGGACTTCAAGGACGGCGTCCGGCTCGGCGCCAGGTCGAAAGGCGAGGCTCGCGATAAGGTGCGGAAGCTCTACTCCGAACCGGGGACGATGACGAAGCTGTTGGAAGAGGACGAGGCGCGTTTCCTGAATGGGCTGGACCGTGCGACGGGCTTATTCCTCAAGGTGGGGCCGGACGCCAAGAAGGATATTCAGGAGTTTCCCGAGGTGATCGGGCCGTTGGCGCGGCTGTACAGGAACAAAGAGGTCGGCGCCGCGGAGGCCGCCTACGAGTTGGGTTATAAGGACGCCGACGCGCTGAAGGCGGTCATCGAGTCGAACGGCGAGTTGGTCCGGCTTGGCATCAAGGCGTTGTCTCAAGACGGAACGCTTAAACGCGACTTTTGGGAGTCGGATAAGGGGCTAACCTCGGTGTTTCAGGAGGCGGCGCGTATTCTGAGGCGGGGTACGCCGGAGCGGGAACGCTGAAGCGCGGTAGGGGCGGGGTCTCCCCGCCCTGGACGGTGCAACGACGTGATGATTGGTCCATGAACCGTTCGGTGGGTCCATGAACCGTCCGGGCGGGGAAACCCCGCCCCTACCGCGCTTTCTTGCATCAAACGGGAATGTTGTCATTCACTCTACAAAAGGATGTATTATGTCTCAACATCTTCGTCTCCGCACGCGGCGAGCAGGTATGTTCCTCCTTCCCTTAACCTTCGCGGCCCTTTTAGTGGCGGCGCGTCCCGTTCGGGCCGACAACCTGAACTTGGAACTGACCGAGTTGGCCAAGGACGTCCAAAAGCTCCTGAAGGGCCGCAACGAGACGGCTGTCGCCGTGGGCCAGTTCGTACCGCTGCCGGGGACCAACGCCAGCGCCGGCCCCGCCATCGCCAAGGGACTGACGGAAGAACTGGTCCGTCTCCACGTCGACGTCCGCCTCCGCGCCAACCTGACCGTCGAAGGCCGCTATGGTCTCAGCGAGGACGCGAAGTCCGGACGCCTCGCCGTTTCGCTGCACGTCAAAATCGTAGACAAGGCGGGCGAGGAAATCGTCGGCTTGAAACTGAACCCGCGCGGCATCTTCGGCGATGCGATCATGGCGGCCCTGGAGGGTTTGACGTATGATCTACCGCCCAACGCCGACGGCAAAGAGCGCGACAAGAGGATCGAGTATAGCGCCGAGAATCCGCACGCCTACTTGGAGAACACACGAATCAACGCCCCCGGCGGCAAGCCCTTCGCCATTGAGATTCTGGTCAAGGGCGCCGACGGAAAGTTCACGCCGCGCGCGGCGTATGAGAAGGAAGGCCTCGCCTTCGTGGAACTCAAGAACAACGAGGTCTATCGGGTGCGCGTCATCAACGGCGCCGACTATGAGGCCGCCGTCACGCTGACCGTGGACGGCCTGAACATGTTCACTTTTAGCGAAATTAAGGACCCGAAATATCCGGATAAGCCATTATATGACCGGCTTCTTGTCGGCCGGCGCGGCTCCTTCGCCATACCCGGTTGGCACCGCACGAATGAGAAGAACGGTTCCAACGAGTTTCAGGTGACGAAGTACGCCGACAGCGAGGCGGCCAAGCTGTATGCCAACTCGGCCAACGTCGGAACCGTCACGGTGACGTTCGCGGCGGCCTGGGCGGATGAGAAAAGCCGGCCAACCGACGAGCCGAAGAATCCCGACAGCCACGCGCGTTCGGCGGACCTCGGCACCAAGCGCGGGGCCGAAACTGGCGACCGCTACAACGAGCAAACGCGCGAATTCGGCGTAACCCGCGCGGCCATCAGCGTCCGCTATAGTAAGTGAGACTGGAGAGCGCGGCGAGAAGTGTAGCCTCGGCGCAAATCCCTATACGGGCAAAGGCTATACAAAAACCCCGCCGGGTCGTCCCGGCGGGGTTCTGTGTTAACCCGTTGGTCGGCGTTGTTCGCTACCGGATCATTTAGCTCCCCGACTAGGACTCGAACCTAGAACCTAGCGGTTAACAGCCGCTCGCTCTACCATTGAGCTATCGGGGAATAGGTCGTTCGACGCCGGTCTGTTCAGTAGAGTTCTACCAACAAAGGGGCCGAGACGACAATTTTTTATAGAGTATCGCGGAAAGAGCGGCAAGACAAGTTTGCGTCATCGAGCCGGCGAACGGAGCAGTTTTCAGCATGGCCGACCGTATCGTCGTCATCGGCGCGGGCCTGGCAGGCCTCGCGGCGGCCGCGGCGCTCGCCGAACGCGGCCTACCAGTTACTGTCCTCGAAGCGCGCGGCCGACTCGGCGGACGCGCCGGCTCGTTCACCGACGCCGCCAGCGGACAAGTTCTCGACGCCTGTCAGCACGTCAGCATGGGATGCTGCACCAACTTCGCCCATTTCTGCCGCACCGTCGGCGTCGCCCACCTTTTTCAGACTCAGCCGCGCCTTTATTTCATGACGCCCGATCACCGCGTCAGCCCTTTCGCCGCCGACCGCCTGCCCGCGCCGTTCCACCTCGCTCGCGCCTTTCTTCGCGCCCATTACCTGTCTCTCATAGAGAAAAGCCGCGTGGCTTGGGGTCTCCTCCAGCTGCGGCTCACCCCGCACGACGCCGACCCGCCCTTCATCGATTGGCTTCAGCGCCACCGACAGACCTCGCGCACCATCGACCGCTTTTGGGGCGTCGTCCTTACCAGCGCGCTGAATGAATCACCTGACCGCGTCGGCCTCCGCTACGCCCGAAAGGTCTTCGTGGACGGCTTTATGAGCCATCCGCGCGGCTTCGAGGTTTCATTGCCGAACGTGCCGCTCGACCGCCTTTACGGCCAGGAACTTCACAGCTGGCTTGAACAACACGCCGTCCACGTCCTTCTCAACAGCGCTGTGCGGGCGATCCAGGTCCGCGACAACCGGGTGCAAGGGCTAGAACTGCGCGACGGCGCTGTGATAGAGGCCGATTGGTACGTCGCCACCGTTCCGTTCAGCAGGCTGCTCGATATGCTGCCGCTGGATGTCATCGATGCCTTCCCCGCCTTCGCCGGCTTACGACAATTGGAGACTTCTCCTATCACCAGCGTCCATTTATGGTACGACCGGCCGATCACCGCCTTGCCGCACGTCGTATTGGTGGATTGCGTAGGTCAGTGGATGTTTAATCGCGGCGAAGTCACGGCCGGCGAACACTATGTTCAGGTAGTCGTCAGCGCCGCTCGGCGGTTTCGCGGTTTGGGCCACGACGAATTCCGCCGGCGCATCACGGAAGAGTTGGCGCGGCTATTTCCCCCCGCGGCGTCCGCGACGCTGCTGCGCGCCCGCGTGGTGACGGAACACGCCGCCACATTTAGCGCCGTGCCGGGTGTGGATCAATGGCGGCCGGCGCAAGCGTCGCCCATCCACAACTTGTTGCTGGCCGGCGACTGGACGGCGACGGGCTGGCCGGCCACGATGGAAGGGGCGGTGCGCAGCGGTTACCTCGCCACCGAAGCCTTGCTGGCTCGACAGGGCAAGCCGGAACAAGTGCTACGGCCGGACCTGGGAAGCCCATATCTGTATAGAATAGCGGTAGAGACCGCACCGTCCCTATAAAGCGAATTGTGGGTTCGTCCTCCGCCACGCGAAAAACAAGGACCATCGCCATGCAAGACCTCATTGATGAAATCGCCGACCTCAAGATCAAGAACAACGCCACGATTCTCGCTCACTATTATCAGGAAGGCGAAATCCAAGATATCGCCGACTACGCCGGCGACAGCCTCAACCTTGCGCGCGCCGCTACGAAGGTTCAGACCTCCACCATCGTGTTCTGCGGCGTTCACTTCATGGCCGAAACCGCTAAGATCCTCAACCCCGAGAAGCGCGTGCTGTTGCCCGACCTCAAGGCCGGTTGCAGCCTTGCCGATAGCTGCCCGGCCGACAAACTCGCGCGCTACCAAGAAATGCTGCGCATCAACGGCCGTAATTTCCAGACCGTCACCTACATCAACAGCACCGCCGCCGTGAAGGCGCTGTCCGACTGGGTCGTCACTTCCGGCAACGCCGAGGCCATTATTCACCGTGTGCCCGCCGATCAGGAGATCCTTTTCGTGCCGGATCGCCATCTTGGCCAATATCTGCAAGAAATCACCGGCCGCAAGATGATCCTCTGGGACGGCGCCTGCATGGTCCACGAAATCTTCAGCGTCGGCGACTTGCTGGTTCTGAAGAGGAAGATGCCAGGGGCCGTCACGCTGGCGCATCCCGAGTGTCCGGCCAACATCCGGGAACACAGCGAGTTCGTCGGCGGCACCGAGGCGATGGTCAAGCACGTCGCCGGTTTTGCGCAGCCGACCGACTTCCTTGTCGCCACGGAAGCGAACATGATGTGGCGCTTGCAGAAGGAGTTCCCGCGTCATCGGTTCCATCCAGTGCCCGGCATTACCTGCGCCTGCAATAAGTGTCCCCATATGGGGCGTAACACGCTGGAAAAAGTGCGCGATTGTCTGTTGTACGGCAGACCGGAGATCGAATGGCAGCCGGAGTTCGACCGGGCGCGCGAGGTACTGCAGCGAAGCCTGCTCAATCCGGAGCCCGTGGGCGCGGGCGCCGTTTAGTTCTAACCTATTAGCGTTCGCAGAGCCTGGGGCGAGTTGTGGACAAGAACATTCCCGATATCCGGAGTTCCAACAGATGCTAACATTCCGCAAAATCGGCGATTATGTAGCCGCGGAGCCGTTCCGCCCATTTCGCATCCGCATGGCAAGTGGACAGTCCTTTGAAATCCGTCATCCCGAAATGATACTTGTAGGCCGAACATCGGTCAGAGTTTACGAACCCTCGGAACCGGATTCCGGAAAACCCGACTTTTGGCACGACGTCTCTTTTATGCTCATGGAAACCGTAGAACCGGATGATGCTTCCGCGCTTGCTTCGCAAAAAACCTCATGAGCCAACCGCTTTGCGCTCGGGCTGCGGCGTTTGCACCCAGGAGAATAACTCCACCGAGGAAACGACTTATGATAACATCGTCACAGATAATGCTCTACATCAAGGCCGAGCCATTTCGTCCCTTTCGCTTGCACATGGCAAGCGGCAAGACTTTCGATGTTCGCCATCCTGAGATGGTCAAGGTTGGCAAGAACTTCGTCATGGTGTTCTCGTTCTCGTCCCGCGAGCCTGAACTCATTGAGCAATGGGAGACCGTCTCGTTGATGCTAATCGAATCCGTATCCCACCTTGACGCCGCCGTTGGAGCCTAAAATCGTCAGTTAATCACACGGGCGCGGCCCGCTATCCTTGAGGGCAGTGATCCCGTGAACAGCGGCAACTCTTTGAGCCACGGCATAATCTTCGGCCTCGCCGAGTTCGTCGTCCCGCTGCTCGTCATCCTCTTAGCTCTAATTGCGGCGGCGGCATTCGTCTGGCTCCTCAAACGGAGTGGGCAGACACGGCGGCGGGCGGCGGGCTTGATCTATGGGCAGCAGCAACTGATTCAGGCCACCCTTGCCAGCATTGGCGACGCCGTGATCGCCACCGACTCGGCCGGCCGGGTGACCTTTCTGAACCGTGTCGCCCAAGAACTCACCCGATGGACCGCCGAAGAGGCCGCGGGCTCGCCGCTGGAGACGGTATTCCACATTGTCAACGAGCAGACGCGCCAGCCGGTCGAGAACCCGGTCCAGAAAGTCTTGCGGGAAGGCAAGGTAGTCGGACTCGCTAATCACACCGTCCTCATCGCCAAGGACGCCACGGAGCGGCCGATTGACGACAGCGCCGCCCCAATTCGTGACGACAAAGGGCGGGTCGTACTGCCCGCCATCATGAAGGATGGGCAGTGGTCCGGCGAACTGACCTTTCGGCACTTCAGGACAGGTGCGGCGATCCCCGTCCTCTACGATCTCTTCCGGGTGGACGACCCGAAGACGGGCAAGCCGATCAACTTTGCCACCGTCACCCGTGACATCACCGAACGCAAGCGGGCCGAGGAATTGCTTCGCGAAAGAGAGGAGCGTTTCCGCGCGCTGGCCGACAACATCCCGCAGTTGGCGTGGATGGCCGACGCCGAGGGCTGGGTCGGCTGGTTCAACCAGGGCTGGCTTGAGTACACCGGCACCACGCTCGAAGAGAACCAAGGCTTGGGCTGGAAGGCAGTCCACCATCCCGATTACATCAATGACGTTTCGGAGAAGTTCGTACACCACCTCCAGGAGGGTCTGGATTGGGAAGACACCTTCCCCCTGCGCGGCAAGGACGGCCATTACCGATGGTTCCTCTCCCGCATGAAAGCCATCCGCGACGAGTCCGGGAAGGTTGTACGGTTTTTCGGCGCCAACACGGAAGTAACCGAGCAGCGGCAAATGGCGGAAGACTTGCGAATGCTAACCGCTGAGTTGTCCGAGGCCGACCGCCGCAAGGACGAGTTCTTGGCGACGTTGGCCCACGAACTCCGCAACCCCTTGGCGCCGATCCGCAACGGCCTGGAATTGATACGACTGGCGGGCGCCGGCGGGGAGGAACTTACGCAGACGCGCACCATGATGGACCGGCAATTGACGCATTTGGTGCGGCTGGTCGATGACCTGATGGACGTGAGCCGCATCACCAGAGGCAAGATCGAACTGCGCAAGGAGCGAATCCAACTGGCGGCGGTGGTCAACCGCGCGGTCGAAACCAGTCGGCTGCTCATCGAGCACATGGGCCACGAACTTACGATCACGCTGCCGACGCAGCCGATCATTGTAGACGCCGACTTGACCCGACTGACTCAAGTGTTCTCGAACCTGCTGAACAACGCCGCCAAGTACAGTGAGCGGGGCGGGCACATCTGGTTGACGGTCGAACGACTGGGCAGCGACGTGACGGTTTCGGTCAAGGATGCCGGCGTCGGCATCGCCGCCGACCAGTTGCCGCGCGTCTTCGAGCTGTTCACGCAAGTGGACCGCTCGCTACATAAGTCGCAAGGCGGGCTGGGCATCGGTCTGTCGCTGGTCAAGGGGCTGGTGGAGATGCACGGCGGCCGGATCGAGGCGCACAGCGACGGGCTGGGCAAGGGGTCGGAGTTCGTCGTCCGCTTGCCTGTGGTAGTCGAGGCCTTCGTGCCGCAGGCGCCCGGCGGCCAAGAGAGTACGGCCGTTCCTAAGTCGTCGCTCCGCGTCCTCGTGGTGGACGACAACCGGGACGGGGCGGACAGCCTGGCGATGATGTTGCGAATCATGGGCAACGACGTTCGTGCCCCTTACGATGGGCAACAGGGCGTGGACTTGGCCGGGGAGTTCCGGCCGGACGTGGTGCTGCTCGACATCGGCCTGCCGAAACTGAACGGCTACGAGGCGTGCCGGCGCATCCGTGAACAGCCGGGGGGCAATGGAGTCGTCCTCATCGCGGTGACGGGATGGGGCCAAGATGAGGACAGGCGCCGTTCGCGCGAAGCCGGGTTCGATCACCACATGGTCAAGCCGGTGGAACCGCAGAGTCTGATGAAGCTGCTGGCCGGGCTGAACGCGGTGAAGACGTGAAAGACGGAAGGGGGCGTAGAAGCGAATCCGATGTTGGTATGTGCCTTTCCCGTTGTGCCTTGCCTTGGTAAACTAGACGGATGGAGACGAAATCCGCCCATCGGCCCCGGGAGAGCGAATCATGATGCCGCCTTCTGAGCTTCTGAATTATCTCCGGGCGGCTCCATTTCGCCCCTTTCAGATCCGGATGGCGGGCGAGCGAACCTACGACATCCGCCATCCCGAGATGATTCGGGTCGGCAAGAACTCGCTGATCGTCTTCACCTTCGTCACGGACGAACCGGATGTTTATGACCGTTGGGAAACCGTGTCGTTGATGTTAATCGAGTCCGTCACGCAGCAGGAGTCGCTTTCCGCTTGAAAGCAGATCGTCGAGAATATGAGCAAGCAACAAACATTGGCCTTTGTTAAGACGCGGGCGATTGCAGCCATGAAACTCCGAGCTAATGAGGATCAGCCGATGATTTCCTTTCAACGCATTGCCAGCTATGTAGGGGCCGAACCATTTCGCCCGTTTCGGATCACCACGGCCGGCGGTCGCACTTTCGAGATTCGCCACCCCGAAATGATTCAAGTAGGACGGTCTACGATGACCATCTTCACGTTCCTTAGCGACGAGCCGAACGAAGCGAAGGAACGGGAGGTCGAAGTCTCGTTGCTGCTGACCGAGTCCGTCGAACCGTTGGGCGCACCTGCCCGTTCACAGGAGGCGTGATGAGCAAGACGCCTTCTAGCGAATCCTCCCCACGAACCTTCGCCTTCGTCACTCTCGGTTGTCCGAAAAACCTCGTGGACTCCGAGCGGATGCTCGGCAAGCTCGCCCAGGACGGCTACTCCCTCACACCCAACGCCGACGGCGCCGATGTGGTGGTCATTAATACTTGCGGCTTCATCGAGCCGGCCCGTCAGGAATCACTCGGCGTCATCCGTGAGATGCTCGAACTGAAGCGCCAGGGCCGCGTCGGCGCCGTCGTCGTGGCCGGTTGCCTTGCCGAGCGCAAGGGGGACGATCTCCTTAAGGAAGTGCCCGAGGTCGATCACATCGTCGGCGTATTCGGCCGCGAGGAGATCACGCAGGTCGTCGGCCGCAGCCTGCTCAAGAACCGCAGCGACGAGCAACGCAGCCTCTTCCGCCCCGCCCCCGTGCGCGCCCAGGTGGACACCGAACGGCTGCGCATCACGCCGCGTCATTATGCGTATTTGAAGATATCCGAAGGGTGCGATCGGCTTTGCACTTTCTGCGCGATCCCCGGAATGCGCGGCAAGCACGTCACCAAGCCCATTGAGGAAGTGCTGCGCGAGGCGCGTGAACTGGCCGCCGACGGCGTGCGCGAGTTGATCGTCGTCGCCCAGGACACGACGTATTACGGACTGGATTTATACGGCAAAGTGCGTCTGGCGGAGTTGCTGCGCGAACTGGATAAGATCGACGGCCTGGAGTGGATACGCATCCTTTACGCCTATCCGATCCATTTTACGGATGAATTAATCGAAGTGATGGCGACGGCGAAGAAGATCGTGCCGTACCTCGACATGCCGTTGCAACACATCAACGACCCCATGTTACGGCGGATGTCGCGGCGCGTGGATCGGCTCTCGACGGAGAATCTGCTCGGCCGATTGCGGAAGGCTATTCCGAACCTGACGCTGCGGACAACGTTCATCGTCGGCTTCCCCGGTGAGACGGAAGCGGAGTTCGCGGAGCTACGCGAGTTTATGAAGGCGTTCCAATTCGAGCGCGTCGGCGTCTTCCCGTACTCGCTAGAACCGGGCACACCCGCGGCGCGGTTGCCAGACCATATACCGGAAGAACTCAAGGCGGCGCGGCGCGATGAGTTGATGCAAATTCAGCAGGAAATCGCTTTCGCCCACGCGCAGGCGCAGATCGGCAAGGAAATTGAAGTGATCGTGGACGGCCCCGACCCGGAGGCGCCGAACTGTGTGCTGGCGCGCGGTCACGCCGACGCGCCAGAAATCGACTGCACGGTGCGCCTCAAGGGCAAAGCGCTGCGACCGGGCGACCTCGCTCGCGCCCGCATCACCGGCGCCGACGGCTATGACCTTCTGGCGCGGTCGATCAAGATCCGCTAGCCGAAAGGGGGCGACATGAGCGCCGCGACCCCACAAGAGGCCGTAACCTGGTGGAACCTCCCCAACCAACTCACCCTCAGCCGCTTCGGCATGGCGGTGCTGCTTTTCGTCCTCATTTCCTATCAATTTTGGGCGTGTTGCTTGATCGTCTTCGTGGTTGCCGCGATTACCGATTGGCTCGACGGCTACCTGGCTCGTCGCTGGAAGATGGGCACGGCCCTCGGTCGCAACCTCGACCCCTTGGCCGACAAGGTGCTAAACTGCGGCGCCTTCATTTTCCTACTGCCATTGGGCCAAGCCGGCGGCTGGCTCCTGCCGTGGATGGTGGCGGTGATCGTGCTGCGGGAACTTATTATCACCAGTTTACGCAGCTTCATGGAGACGGCGGGGTCGAAATTCGGCGCCGACTGGCTGGGCAAGATCAAGATGGTGTTGCAATGCGCGGCCCTTGTTGCCATCTTTATCCTGCTGACGCCGCATGAGCCGTCGCCGACCTGGACGGCGGTGTATTGGCTGACTGTCGTGCTGGTTTACGGCACGGTCATCACCACGCTGCTTAGCGGCGTGCAATACCTCTGGCGGGCCGTCACGCTGTTCGGGACGGCGCCAGGGACGTGACGGCGGAGGGCGAATCGCTATGGCCGATTCAGGCGCTAACGACTTTGGTTTTGCGATCATCGGCTGCGGCATGATCGCCCGCTTCCACGTGCGCGCGCTCGCGGAAGTGCCCGGCGCCCGCATCGCCGCCCTCGTCAGCCGCAACCTCGACAATGCGAAGAAACTGGCGGCCGACCTCAGCCTTGATTGTCCGACCACTACCGATCTCTCCGCGGCCCTCGCCCGGCCGGACGTACAGGCCGTCATCGTGACGACGCCCAGCGGCGCCCACTTGGAACCGGCCGTCGCCGCAGCGAATGCGGGCAAGCATGTTGTTGTCGAGAAGCCGTTGGAGATCACGGCCGAGCGCTGCGACCGCATCATCGAGGCGTGCGACCGCAACGGCGTCCAGCTCTGCACTATCTTCCCTTCGCGCTTCGGCGATGCCAACCTGACTCTCAAAACGGCGGTGGACGCCGGACGGTTCGGCCGGATCACGCTGGCGGAGACGACGTGCAAATGGCAGCGGCCGCAGTCGTACTACGATCAAGGCGGCTGGAAGGGCACCCAAGCGCTCGACGGCGGCGGCGCCCTGATGAATCAGGCAATCCACAACGTCGATCTCTTATTGTGGTTAATGGGCCCAGTCACGCACGTCACTGGCTTCACGGCGACGTTGGCCCACGAGCGCATCGAAGTGGAAGACACAGCCGTGGCTTGTTTACGTTTCGCGGGAGGCGCCCTCGGCGTCATCCAGGCGACCACCAGCGTTTACCCCGGTCTACCGAAAACCATCGCCATCCACGGGGATCACGGCACGGCAGTCATCGAGCAGGACGACGTGCTGCGCTGGGACTTCACGCCGGAGACGGCCGAAGATCGGGCGGTGAAGGAACGCTTCGCCCGCAAGGGGGGCGCGTCGGGCGGCGCCAGCGACCCTGCCGCGATCTCGCATCAAGGCCACGCCCGCCAGTTGGCTGACTTTGTTCGCGCGGTCCGCCGCGGCGTTAAGCCATTTGTGGACGGACGCGAAGGACGCCGATCGGTGGAGGTGATTGAGGCGATTTATCGCTCGGCTCGCACGGGACGAACCGTGGAACTTATTCACTAACCCGACGCGCAAGACCACGCACCCCGGGCGAACGTACTCGTGAGTCCGGGG
>DHJA01000130.1:0-3416 GCA_002404095.1 Planctomycetaceae bacterium UBA4732
CCGGACGGGCTAGAAGCCCGTGCCACCTATCAATCCATGCGTGACAAAGCACTAGCGATCCTGTCCGCCCAGGATGCGGTCGATTCTCATTCGGATCATACGATACGCCGGTTGGCCTTGTCCGACCTTGACCTCCGCCGGCTCCGGCCCGTCGTGGAGTAAGTGTTCCAGATAGGCTTCGGCGTAACGCCGGACCTTCAAACTTGCATTAAGAGAGGCGATGAACGCTTTCGCTTTTTCTTCCGCGTCGTCGGCCGATGGTTCGTCCATATTTGCTCTCCCGCTACAAGAGGGGTCGTTTAGCCGCGACCCGAAGGGGAGCGCGTCCCCCCCGCGCTCCCCTTCGGGTCGCGGCTAAACAATCATTTGGGACAGACACTCAGTTGCGGACGTGCGACCCGTCGAGCAGTTCGCGGACTTTTCGCCTCAAGACGTCGGGCGTGAACGGCTTTTGAAGATAGTTTACCTCGATTTCTTCGACGCCGTGTCGTACCACCGTGCTGTCCGTGTGGCCCGACATGTATAGCACTTTCAGCTTAGGGCGCACCAGCTTGAGCCGCTGCACCAGATCAACGCCGCTCAGATTCGGCATCACCACGTCGGTGACAACGATGTCGATGAAAGGGAGATGACGCTGGCACAATACTAGCGCGGCCGCTCCGTCGCGGGCTTCCAGGATATTGTAGCCTTGCGACTGTAAGGTCCGGCGGGCCAGCTGCCGCAACGAGTCCTCATCCTCGACCAATAGAATCGTTTCTTTGGCTTCTCCAGCCTCGATTTCGGGTCCAACTTGCGGCGGCGCATCGGACGCGGCGGCCGTCAACGGCAAATAGACCAGGAAAGTGGACCCGCGGCCCAGCCCGCTTTCCACCTCGATTCGGCCGCCGCTCTGATGAACAATGCCGTGGACCGTAGCCAGGCCCAAACCTGTCCCTTTACCGACTTCCTTTGTCGTGAAAAACGGCTCGAATAAGCGCTTCTGGACGCGCTCGTCCATGCCTCGCCCGGTATCTTTCACTGTCAGAATTGCATACCCCTTACCGCCGGCGGAAAGGGCGCTATAGCGCGACGACGGAACTTCGGCGGTCGATATAAGCAGCCGGCCTCCATGAGGCATGGCGTCCCGGGCGTTGATGACGAGGTTTGTCAGAACCTGTTCGATCTGTCCGGGGTCGGCCTTAACCCAGACGGGGCTGGGATGCAATGCGTGCGTCAGGTCGATGTCCTCGCCGATCAGCCGCCGCAACATCGTGTTGAGGTTTTGGACCAGGTTATTAAGGTCCAAAACGGTAGGCTGAAGGACTTGTTTACGGCTGAACGCCAGTAATTGGCGAATCAAAGCGGCGGCGCGCTCGCCGGCCTTTTGTATTTCGAGGCCCACTTCGCGCGAGTGATCGTCGGCGCCGTATTGCGTTAAAATATCCGCATAACCGAGAATGACGGTGAGTAAGTTGTTGAAGTCGTGGGCGACTCCCCCCGCAAGCCGGCCGAGCGCTTCAAGTTTTTGAGACTGAAGCGTCCGCTCGTCCGCCGGGCGCGGTAGATCCGGCGTCACTTTGTCGCCGGCCGGCGACCGCGCCAACCGCGGGGAGACGGCCGATTTCAGACTTTCGTCGTCAAGGCGTTCCGTCAGGCACCAGAAGCCGTCCACCCTGCCGTCCGCGCCGGGCCGCGCCGCTGTCACCACCCGGGCGCGAAACCGCACGCCGTCGCGGCAAACGCGCCAGCCGCTTTCATCCGCCCGGCCATTGGCTCGGGCGTGAAGCAAGTTCATTTCAACGGCGCTGCCGCCTGCTTCCGGCGGATAAAAAATGGAAACGGATCTGCCGCGCACCTCCGATTCTGGATAGCCATATACTTCCTCCGCCTCGCGGCTCCAGGTCGCCACATGGCCCCCCGCATCGAGCGTGAAGACGGCGAAACCGCGGCAGCCTTTGAGCAATTCCTGGAAATGGGCCTGCGTCTCACGGAGCGACCGTTCGGCGCGAGCGCGGGCGGCGTCCGCGTCCGCGACCGTGCGCACCGTGCCGGCCCGCTCAGTGGCGGTGATATGGGCCAGGCGGCGCCGCCCGCGCAGGACGACGGCCACACCCAAGAGCAGGCCCACGGCAAAACCCGCCGCGGCGTATAACCAGACGGTAAAACCCATGAACGAGCCTATTCCTTTCGTTTCTAGCGGACGAGGACCGGCGCGGAGGATGAGATCGGGGCAGGCGGGTATCGGAACCATAATCTGTGTAAAACCCTACCTTGTTTGGCACGAATGTCAACCCCCTCCCTCCCGTACCGTAGGGCGGCAAGCCGTTTCCCTTTTCCGATTCCGTGTGCTAGGAGTTGAGCGCCCCCTTTGGCCTCTTCGCAGCGAGTACGGCGCCATGAATTCCCCCACGGCGGTTTTGGTCGTCCGGTGCATGATCCGCGACACGATCCGCCAGTCCCTGGCCTCGCGCAGCTTCTGGCTGCTCGTCGGCCTGAGCGGTCTGTGCACTCTCCTATGCCTGAGCGTCGGCGTCGAGGGCGCCACGGCTGTACGGCCGCGTGGTGAAATCGAACTCTATGGGGCTGATCGCCAGCCGTACACCGGTCTCAACCGCGGTCACGGCACGATCTCGCTGGGCTTCGGCGCCGTCCGCGTCGAACAGTGGCGCGACCCCGAATCTTCCATTCGCATGTTGGAAATCCTGCTGGCCCTGGTCGTGGCCGGGGCCGTGGGAATGCTGCTCCTGCTGCTGTGGGCGAGCGGTTTTCTGCCGGAATTCCTCCAACCGGGAGCGGCGTCGGTGCTATTGACGAAACCCGTGCCGCGCTGGGCGTTGCTCGTCGGCAAGTTCTGCGGTGTGCTGGCGTTCGTCGCCATCCAGATCGCCGTCTTCGTCGTCGGCGCCTGGGCGGCGCTCGGCCTGCGCACTGGCGTCTGGCACCCCGGCTATCTGGTGTGCATTCCGCTGCTGGTGCTTCAGTTCGCCGTGCTGTACAGCTTCTCCGCCCTGTTGGCCGTCTGGACGCGGAACACGGTGGTGTACGTCGTCGGCTCACTACTGTTCTGGGCCTTGTGTTCGGGCGTCAACGTCAGCCGTCTCGGCGCGGTGCTTGAGGCCGAAGGGGGGCAAACGCCGGCCGTCTCGCCGGTCGTGCAAGGGCTGCTCGAAGTGGGCTACTGGGTGCTGCCCAAGCCGGTGGACCTGGAGGCGGTTTCCCGTCAGGCTTTGCGGACGGAACAGCATTTTCGCCCCTTACCGGAGCTGAAAGCGTTGGAATCGGATCGTTCCAGCCTCGCTCATTCGGTGCTGACTTCCCTTTATGTTTAGCGCGGCCCTACTCGGGGTCGCGGCGCGCCGGATGGCGACAATCGATTATTGATCCTAGTGTAACGTCACTCGTGCTTTGATGGGTCAGGTGGGACGGGCTTCTAGCCC
>DHJA01000130.1:3478-11089 GCA_002404095.1 Planctomycetaceae bacterium UBA4732
GGCTAGAAGCCCGTCCCACCCATTAATCCATGCGTGACAACGCACTAGGTTCACCTTTCCGGTCTCTCTCCATTTGGAAAACTCTCCGGTAGTCCCTATCGTCATAATAACGCCGCCGGAGCCTCACCTTCCCGTCCGGCGTCCATTACTCCTTTCCGAGGGACAGCCATGATGCGCGTGCTTATTCCTTTGTTGGGCCTCGCGGCCCTGGCCTGTGCCAATCCCGCCAACGAAACGGACCCTGCCATTAAAGCCAACATTCTCGCCGTCGCCAAGGGCGACAATCAGTTCGCCTTCGACCTATATGCGAAGCTGCGCGGCGAGAAAGGCAATCTGTTCTTCTCGCCGTACAGCATTTCCACCGCCCTGGCCATGACGCGCGCCGGCGCCCACGGCGAGACCGCCGCCGAAATGGACAAGACGCTACACTTCACGCTGCCCGAAGACCAGTTGCAGTCGGCCTTCGGCGCGCTGGTTAAAGAAGTCAACGGCGACCCGGCGGACGCGAAGCGCGGCTACCAGCTGAGTACTGCCAACGCCTTGTGGGGGCAAAAAGGGTTTGGCTTCAAGGCCGACTTCCTCAAGCTGGTCAACGACAATTACGGCACCGGCCTGAATCAGGTGGATTTCAAGGGCGCGGCGGATCAGGTTCGCGGCACGATCAACGCCTGGGTCGAGAAGGAAACCCGCGACAAGATCAAGGATCTCCTCCAACAAGGCGACGTCACCTCCGATACGCGACTGGTGCTAACCAACGCCATCTACTTCAAGGGCGACTGGGCCGGCCCGTTCAAGAAGGAACTGACCAAAGTGGAGCCGTTCCATCTGACCGCCGACAAGAAGGCCGACGCGCCGCTAATGCACCGAATGGGAGAGTACAAGTACCTTGACGGCGAGTCGTTCCAGGCGTTGGAACTGCCCTACTCCGGCAAACACTTGACGATGGTTGTGCTGCTGCCCAAAAAGGTGGACGGCCTTGCAGATTCCGAGAAAGACCTCACTGCCGACAAGCTGGCCGGATGGGTCAAGGGCTTGCGCGAACAAAAGGTCATCGTCAGCCTTCCAAAATTCAAAACGACGCAGAGGGCGTCTCTGGCGTCAACGCTTTCCGAGATGGGCATGAAGAATGCTTTTACTTCCGGCGCCGACTTCTCCGGCATGGGCGGCGGCCCCGGAGACTTGGCGCTCTCCGACGTGATCCATAAGGCGTTCATCGACGTAAACGAGGAAGGCACGGAAGCCGCCGCCGCTACTGCAGTCGCCGTCGTCAAATCCGCGGCCGTAATCCGCGAACCGCCGACGCCGGTGTTCCGCGCCGATCATCCATTCGTGTACTTGATCCGCGACACGCGATCCGACAGCATTCTCTTCCTCGGCCGGCTGGTCGATCCGGCTAAATAAGCGATTGGACAAGGGCGGCGAGGGCGTCCGGGTTCGCCAGGGCGCCGACGCCCACGTCGCCGCAGGCCAACCGACGGCTTTCCGGCGCCGCGATGCGCAAACGACGGCAGTTTTCATTGATCCAGTCTACGAGGTCGTCTTCGCGCAGCGCCGGCGGGGCGGCCGGCGCGCCGGCGTCTAGCGCCAACTGACGCAGACAGCGAGCGGTGAGCGGGTGGCGCCACATGAGCGTATTCATGGCCGGCGCCAGCAAGACGGGCCGCTCCGAATCCCAAGCTCGCCAGACGCAGGTGAGGCAATTGTCGGCCAGGCCGGCCGACAGTTTAGCCAGCGTGTTGGCGTCCAGCGGCGCGATTAGCAATAGGTCGGCCCAGCGGCGCAGCGCAATATGCGGCACGTCATCGCCGCCCTGATAGCGCCGGCCGTCGGCCCGGCCCGGCCATTCGTCCTCATCCAACACGACGACGGCGGGATTGCGTTCGGGAGGAGGCGGGTTGAGAGGCTCAATTGCAACGGGATTGAAGAAGTATAACGCCGCCTGCGTGGCGACGACTTTGACGCTATGGCCGAGCGATTTCAATCGCGAATAAAGAAGCGGCGTCTTCACGGCCGCCACCGACCCGGTGACGCCGAGGAGTATGTTAGCCATGAGTGCGCTTATGGTGAAGGATTTCCAGCGCGTCCAGAAGACGGGCCGATAGGTCGCCGCGATTCAGACGCTGATATCCCTCGGCCAAGGGACCGAGGAAGGCGTGAGCGCCGGCCCCTTCGAGGGTGTTGGCGACCATGAGATCGGCGCCGGAGTGTACGCGCGAACGTTCGGCGATCTCCAATAGCTGAATATCATCCAATCCGACTTCCAGCTTGAACTTGACCAGGAGGCCGCGGTAGTTCCAGTCGGCGCGGACGTGGTCGATCAGTTTGGGCGCCCGTGTCAAACGCAACCACAGCTCCGGTTCGTCGCTTTTCACTTTATCGGCGTCGCGGCCGGCGAGACGCGGCGGTTCGTCCGCCGCACCGCCCCATGCCCCATCTTCGGGGAAGAAGCGCGTCCCCTCGGCCGGTGCGTAGACGCCAGCGGCGAGATAGTCACTGACGGCGGCGGAGTGAATCAGGGCGTCCACGTCGCCGGCGCGAACGCGGCGTTCCATGAGACTATGGAGGTCGTCATAGGTGCTATAGCGGCTGAGCGTCCAGCGTTCGCCGAGGTCGGCCGCGTCGGGATTTAGCGCGGAAACCGCGTCAGGGCGCGACGTGAGCAGAACGACGCGATGGCCGCGGGCGTGGGCATGTAGGGCCACGTCGGCGCCGGTGCGGCCGGTGAAGACGTTGGTCAGACCGCGCACGCGGTCGATGGGGGCCAGGGTGTTGCCGGCGGTGATGAGGAGGTTCATGCTACCTTCGTATTGCGGCGCGAAAGGCGTCGAGTGAATCCGCTGTGGCGGCAATGTCGATCCAGCGACCAAATTCCTCGGAGTCCACTTCGGCCTGAATCGCCGTAGCCACATCATCGGGGACGGGGTTAAGGAAACGAGCTTGGAGAATCATCCGGATAGAGTCGCGATGCCCTTCCCGCCTCCCTTCCGCCCTCCCTTCCTCCCGTCCTTCTCTACGCGCGTCATCTTGCCATTCGGTAATAACCATGGATTGTCGCACGTTCCAACCTACCTTTGGATTGCGGCGCGAAAGGCGTCGAGAGAATCCGTCGTTGCGACAATGTCGATGAAACGGTTTAACTCGTCGGAGTCCACGACTTCCTGCACGGCCGCAGCCAAATCGACGGGGACTTTGATTTTGAAACGGGCCTGTAGGAAGCGAAAGAGATCCGCTCGTCGCGTCTCCAAGCGTTCCGCCGCCCGCGCTTCATCCTGCCATTCGGTAATCACCATCGATTGTCGCATGTTCCAACCCTCCAAAGCCTGTTTCCACTCTGCTCTTCGGCCAGCCAATTCCGCGAAGACAAGAGCCAATGCGGCGTAAACGGATCGGCGCCTTCCGTCCGGTTCGAGGCCGGCGATGCGCTTCCACTCCTCTATCGTATCTAAATCGCCGCCGCCGTGCATCAACGGAATCCACGGCAAAATCCAGTGGCCCAAGCTAGGCCCTGCGATTCTCACACCGCGGTAGCGTTTTATTTTGTCCTATAAGTCCCATAGGTCCTATAGGACTAATAGGACGTATGGGACTATTGGGCAAATAGAGACACAACCTCGACCTCTCTCCAACCACCAGCGCCCATCGGCGTCGGCGCGGCCCGACGCCTCGAACTGGGCCAGGTGCTTGTCGAACGCCTCGTCCAGCGCGGGAAACACGGCGGCCAGTTTCGGCTCCAGCGGTCCCGGTGTCGCGTTGAGGCGCAGTTGACGCAGATAATTCGTCAGCACGACTTTGGCCTCGGGCTTGTCGCGCAGCATGAGGTGGACCCACGCCCACGATTCGCGGTACTCCGTCGGCGTCATCTGCTTCACCTCGGTCAATCCTTCCAGCCTTGTGAGATCCGGCTTGTAGGGGCCAAGGGGGCCGCGGCGTAAACTGGCGAGGTGCGCGGGGTTGAGACCTTTGCGGTCGGGAGGCAGCTCGAAATACTCGGCCAAACCCTCGTCCAGCCACAATGGCACGTCGCGGATGACGCTGTGTAACAAGGCGTGCGTCAGCTCGTGGCGCAGGTCCTGCTGGATGCGCTCGCCCCAAAAGGTGTAGACGAGCAAATCCTCGGCGCCGCCGATGGCGCGCGGCTGGGCCACGAAGAACGCCCGGCGCTCCGGCAGTTCGGGATATCGCGACTGCATGAAGAGCTGATAGCGGGCGTGGTCCTCGAAAAGGTAGACCTGAACGACCGCGTTGCCCGGCGGCAGTTGCAATTCCTTATAAATCTGGTCGCGCATTCCGGCCAATTCCTGGAACAGCGGTTGGTCGTGCGGCACCTCGAAATCGGACATGAAGACATACGGCGCGACGCGGAACGAAAACTTGGACGGGGCGGCCGGCGAGCCGTCCGCCTTGGTCTCAGTTTTGTCGGACGTCGGTGAGTTGCTATTCAGCTTGAGCGAGTGACAGCCCGGCAGGAACGCGAGGGTGAAAGCCGCCAGACAAATGCCGGTCGGGGCGCGGACGGCAATGAGGGCGTTCCAACACTTGCTCATGGGAACCTCGGTTCACCGGCGGCGGAATCGGTCGTCGCATCCGGCCGATGGGAAGGCGGAAGATACGCCCGGCCTCATGATTTGACAAGCCGAGTCAGCCGTCGAAATCGGATGCGTCCCGGCGGTCTCGGCAGGATAGACAAACTGCCCGCGCTTGGCGGCCGAGGGTACGCCACTTGAAATCCGGCTCCAAAAAATGAAGACGCCGCGGCTGGCCTGCCGATACAGTCGGTGTACGAGCTACACTTTACAGCGTGGCCCGCGTGGCCAAGGAGGTTTCCGCATGGACGCCCTCGATTTCGCCGCGTTCCAATCCACGCGCCTCATCCGCGATCCGTTTCCCTACTTGATTTTGCCCGGCTTCGTCAAACCCGAGGCGCTGGCCGCAGTCCATACCGATTATCCCCGCATCGACCATTCCGGCAGTTTCCCCGTTGAAGAGCTGAAATATGGCCCGGCCTTCGCTGGACTGCTGAAAACCCTGACGGGGCCGGAGATGCGCGCGGCGTTCGAGGAGAAGTTCGGCATTGACTTGGAGGGTCGGCCGACGATGATTACCGCTCGCGGCCGCTGCGGCACGCGCGACGGCAATATCCACACCGACGCCGTTACCAAGATCATTACAGTGTTGCTCTACATGAATCCGCGCTGGGAAGCGCAGGGCGGCTGTCTACGGTTGCTGCGCTCCCCCAGCGACATTGAGGACGTCCTCGTCGAGGTACCGCCGGTTGAAGGGGCGCTCGTGGCGTTTCGCCGCAGCGATAATTCGTTCCACGGCCATAAACCGTTCATCGGTCCGCGCCGAGTCATTCAACTCAACTGGGTGACGGATCGGGGGACGGTGGGGCGTGAAATCCTGCGACATCGGGCGTCCGCCTGGGTGAAATGGATGGCCGGCGCCTTCCGCCGCTCGGCCTGACCGTAGGCGCAGCCTGGAGGACGTGCCTTGAACCAATCGCTTCGCGAGCAGTCGTTCGAGCGGATTTTGCTGATTAAGCCCTCCGCCTTGGGCGACGTTATCCACACGGTTCCCGTGCTGGCGAAGCTGCGCGCCCGCTACCCCGCCGCACGCATCGACTGGCTGCTCAACCCGGCGATTGCCGGGCTGATCGGCGGCCATCCGGCTCTATCGAATGTTATTCCCTTCGAGAGAAGCGTGTACGTACGCGCTTGGCGCAGCTGGTTTGCGGCCAAGGGTCTAGGAAAGCTGCTCACGACGATCCGCCGCAATCGCTACGATTTGGTCATTGATCTGCATGGTCAGTTCCGGTCGGCCTTGCTCGCACTGGCCAGCGGCGCGCCGACGCGCATCGGCTTCGACCGTCCACAACAGGCACGGAGCGCGTCGGATCGCCAACTCATCGCGGGGGCTTATGTTCACGGCTGGACCGGCGCCCGTGAAGGCGCGTGGATGGCCTACACCCACCGCATTCCTATCCCCGCGCTCGACGTTCATGCCGTGGACCGCTATCTATGGTTGGCGCCAATCCTCGGCCTGGACGACGGACCGCCTGATTTCAGCCTTCAGCCATCGCTCAAGGAGGAACATCGGGCGGACGCTCTTATCGAGCGCCACGGCCTGGCCGGCAAGCCGCTTGCCGTACTCGTGCCCGGTACGCTTTGGGAGACGAAGCACTGGCACGTCGAAGGATTCGCCGAGGTCGCGCGCCACCTGACGCGGACAGGCAGGGCGGTGGCGCTGGCGGGATCGTTGGCCGAGCAAGCTCGCTGTCAGGCGGTGGCCGCGCTATGTCCAGGGGTGCGCGACCTATCCGGCCAGACGACGTTGTCCGACCTGGCGGCCCTGATCCGGCGGGCCGAGATCTGCGTGACGAACGACTCCGGATCGATGCACCTGACTGTGGCGCTGGGTCGGCCGGTCGTCTGCGTATTCGGGCCGACGGACCCCGTCTGGATCGGGCCTTATGGCCGGCCGCACGCGGTCGTCCGGGCCGGCTTGCCCTGCTCGCCGTGCTATCTGCGCCGGCTTCAGGCGTGTCCGAATGGGCACGCCTGTATGAAAGAAGTCACCGGGGCGATGGTCATTGAACGTATGGAGGAGGTGTTGGCCGGCGAACGTCGCCCCTTGGCGAGCCGGGTCGCGTGAGCGCCCGGAGTTATAGATAGATGTGTTCGTGATGAGATCGTTCAGTCCTCATCCCGCCCGTTTGCGGCGGTCGCGGCGGACGTAGCCCCACGCCCTGGCCCGAATCCACCACGCCCCCCATCGCGACGCCCGGCCGTGATGCTCGGCGCCGAGGTAGTCGCGCCAGAATTGCAGCCGGTCGCGCGGCGTCACTCCCGCCACGTCCGAGGAGTAGAGCAGCTGTGCTAGGTCTTTCGACTGCCACCACGGCCATGTCCAGGGGTGACGCGCCAGCCGGTGGAGGTCGATCAGCCGGACGCGGCCGCTCCACTTCGGCAGGCGCCGCGTGTCCTCCTCGGCAATGTAGAAATGGCAGAGATAAAGGTCTTTATGGAAGCAGCGGCGCCGGTGCAGGTCGAGCGAGATGGAGGCCATTTCTTGGATAAGGCCGCGTTTCCAGAGCCGAAACGTCGCTGGGTCGAGAGCGGCGGCGGCGGCGGGGACGGCCTCGTGCAGCGGCAGCATGTCGGTCAATTCTTCGACGGCGATGAAGCTCTGCAAACGGCCCCACGGTCCAATGAACTCGCCGCCCGCCACCGCCAGCGGCACCGGCAATCCCTGCGCCCGCGCCCATTCCAGATGTTCCCACTCCTGTAAGGCCGGCGACCAGTTGCCATTGGGCCGGAGCAACGCCTGGAGTCCGCTCCACCAAGATAGGCGATAATGGCGCTTCAAATAGACGACTAAGCTGCGCTCTTTCGAGCGTAGGGTCCAACGGGCGATGGTCCGGCCCTGCTTGGCGTGGAAGCGGTCGGTGACGTCCTCCGCCATGATGCGGTCGGGCCAGTCCGCCCCGGCGAATTCCGCCCATTGCGGCTGCTGGCGCAGTCGGCGCACCCCGCGGAATAAGCGCTGCCAAAAGGTATCTGTCATATCCGCTTCTCTTAATCCTAAATGTACGAGCCGCGACCGTGAGGGAGC
>DHJA01000130.1:11186-14659 GCA_002404095.1 Planctomycetaceae bacterium UBA4732
TCCCTCACGGTCGCGGCTCGTAACGCCCGTCAACCCAAAGGACGCCCGTTGCGCAGGTTCCGGCGGACCTTCGCCTGAAACGCCCGGGCAATTGCGACGTACCATGTCTTCCAATCGGACGCGCCGGCCCAACCCAAGCCGAGATACGCACGCAGGAAGCGTAACAAGTCCGTCCGCGTTATAAGGCCGCGGCCGTGGAAGCTGGCGTAGAGGCGCGCCAGGTTTTGCGCCCGCCGCGCCTCCGTCAGTCGGTTGTGCCGCCGGACGCCGACAAGATCGATAAACCAGATCTGTGGACGCGGAGAAGTTTCGCTTGCCGCTTCGGAGTGTTCCACGGCGCCGCGCGAAGAGACGAACCACGGCACGGCGTTGACAAGGAGGTTGGCGCCTTTGAGGTCGCGGTGGGAAAGTCGGCGTTCGTGGAGCGCGGCGAGAAGACGGCCGGCCTTGTCGATCAGCTGGTGCAGGGCCGCTTGGCGTTTCGCGGGCGAAAGGCGATCAAGGCCGGCGACATAGTCCGGTAGTTCCACGGCGTTGGCAGCCTTTTCGGTGAGCAAATAGCCTTCATGGCAGAGGCCGAAGCGCTTGCGGTGCCACACGGCCAACGGTCGTGGCGTCGGCAGGCCGCGCAGACGCATACCGTGGCCCATGACGTAGGAACGCAGGGCCGGCGCCGGCCGGAACAGGGCCGCCCAAGGGTCCGTCCAGCGCGTGACGGCGAAGCGCTTGTAAATCACCCGGCGCGTAATGCCGCCCACCGGCAAATCGAACTCGATCACGGTTGAGGACGGCGAATCCTTGAGGACGACTACGCCGGGTCGGCGGAACGGCTCGTCGGGGTCGGCCAGCAGCGGCGCGAGGTCGGCGCGGTCCATATCGGCCGCAGCGGAGCCGGACGCGAAGGCGGAACGGACGCGACGAAACCAACGATTGCCGCCGAGACAGCGATGGTCCTTAGCGCGCCAGAATTGAAGGTTCGATTGAAGAGTGCGATGCTCCAAATTGCGAATCGTCTGTCGAGAAATCGTCAGATCGCGCGCCTCCCGATACGCCGTCCAACAACGCAAGCGGTCGGAGCGCGCGGAGCGCAGCACAAACCAGCGGTTGAGGATCACCAAGTTATCGCGGCTGCGATGCCAGTCCAACGGCGGCCCAAGGCGGACGGCGTACAGGTCGATGAGGTACAACTCCGCTTCGTCGTCCGCTCCGAGGCGGAGGAGTAAATTGCCCGGATGCAAATCGTCATGGACGACGCCAGCGTCGTGCATTCGGGCGAGGAATCGGCCAAGCGCGGTCGCCAGCCGTTGCCGAATCCGCGCCCGTCGCCGCGCGCCAAAGCGAGGTAATTCTTCCTCAAGAAACGCCGTAAGGGTTAAGGCGTCGCGCACGGTGCGTGTCAGGAGATACGATCCTTGCGACGACTCGCCGACCGCCAGCGGTTCCAGGGTCGGTACGCCCCGCGTCCCAGCCGCGCGGGTGCGCTCGGCTTCGGACCTTGCCTTGCTCGCGCGTAGCAGGGAGCGCGCCCGCGAACGGGCGTCGGCGGGGTGATAATGTTTCAGATGAAAATCGAGGCCCGGCAATATCACGCGATATACCGTACAATGCGGAGCTTGTTTGATGACAATGGCCTCGCCGGTCGCCAACCATTCGGCCAACGGTGGACCATCGGGGCCGAGGACGCCGCGGTCAATCAACTCCGGCGCCACCTGCCAGGTCGCGCCGGCGGTCGTGAGGGCGACAGGCGTGTGAATCATGCCGTCCGCCTTTCGCCGCGCTGAAGGCCGTTTAACATCGAAAGCCAATGCTCGGCGCCGCGCGCGACGCTGTATTTTTCTTCCAGCAAACGCCGGCCGGCGGCGCCCATCCGTTGTCGTAAGACCGGGTCGCGCGCCAGCAGGCTTACGGCCTCGACCCATTGCTCCGTCGTCTCGGCCAGGAAGCCGGTTTCGCCGTGCCGGACCATCTCGACATGAACGCCAACGGGATTGGCCACCACCGGCAGGCCGGCCGCCATGTATTGCAGCGACTTCAGACCGCACTTGCCGCGACTCCAGTCGTCGTCGGGAATCCAGCTGACGCCCACGTCGGCAGCCGCGATCTCTGCCGCCTCGCCCGCTTCCGTCCACGGGCAAGCGACGACGGGTAAGGGGTCAAAGCTCAAAAAGCGGTCGCAAATGAGCTTCAAGGTCGCTCCAGATACACGACGGCCTAGTTCCTCTAGCATCGGCCGCACAGATTCCAAGCCGCGCAGTGTGCTGGACGAGCCGACCCACACGAGCTGAACGCCTTCGTCATGGCGCCGAGGAACGGCCGTCGGATAGAGGGTGGGATCGACGCAAGTGGGGACGACATAGATACGACCAGGGCTGGTCCAGCGCGAGGCGTTGCGGGCGAGAAAGGCGTTGCCAGCTGCCACGGCGTCGCAGGCGCGAACCGTGGCGGCGAAGCGTCGCAAGCGTCTGCGATCGTGCAGACCCTTGGCGGCATAGGAGTCGCGCAGGAACACGGCGTCATCAAAGTCGAACACCAGCGTTCGCGCGGACCAACGCAGCAGGGCGATCTCCCACCGCGGCAGCAGTTTTCGTTGCAGGACCACGGCGGCGCCGCGCAAGCGACGGTAGAGCCATATCCGTTCCCACGGGAGGCGCGGCAGCGCGATGAGTTCGAGAGTGTGGCCGGTGCGTTCCAGGAAGGGGCGGAACGCCACCAGACGATAGCGGCAACAGACGTGATCTTGATGTTCAACCAGTGCGGTCAGATGCACGGCGGTCCTCCCTGACCTAACAACCCCAACCAACTAGCCCTGAGCGCAAGCGAGGGGTTAAGCAAAACCCCTCGCTTGCGCTCAGGGCTTGTTTTGAAATAACTCTTTATCGCCGCCGATCGCGCATCGCCCGTTGAATGTCGCGCTGGGCGTCCGCTTTCTTGGCCGCCTCGCGTTTGTCATACATCTTCTTGCCGGACGCCACGGCCAACTCGACCTTGGCCCGGCCTTCTTTGAAGTACAGCCGCAATGGGACCAGGGTGTAACCCTTCTGCTCCGCCTTGGCGGCGAACTTGCGTATTTCATTACGATGCAATAACAGCTTTCGCGGCCGCTTGGGCTTGTGGTTCATCCGGTTGCCCATCGCGTATTCCGGAATATCGCTGTTGAGCATCCAGACTTCATCGCCCTCGATTTTGGCGTAGGCGTCTTCCAAGAGGGCATGGCCGTCGCGTAGGCTTTTGACCTCCGTCCCGGTCAGTACAACGCCGCATTCGAGCCGGTCGGAGATTTCATACTCATGAAACGCCCGCTTGTTGCGGCAGATTACCTGGATGCCGTCGTCTTCGCCTTTTTTCTGGTTCCGCGCCATGGCAGCCCTCCTGGGACGCCATGCTATCACATCATCGGCCTTCGCGACCAGTTCGCTTGCCTTTTCCGTGTTTGGCTCCTTCCCCCCTTGCGGGGGAGGGTTGGGGGGGGTGGA
>DHJA01000249.1 GCA_002404095.1 Planctomycetaceae bacterium UBA4732
TCGACTATTCGCACAGGCTCTCAGAGCCCATGCGCGAAGGGGTGGAAGGATGTCGGAAGACCTACTTCTTGAACTCGAAATGGCGGCCCCTGTCGCGGGGAGCCTCGAAAACATTGAGGATCTCTTGCGCGTTGTCGTACGCGAGGCGGATTGCGCCGTGGAAGGCATGAAGGGTTCGGCGCGCAGGTTTGAGAACGCCTGGCAACGAATCGTCCTGGAGGTTGCTAGGGGACAAACGACAGAGAGCCAGACGGCGCGTCCGCAATTGTTAAGCGCTTTCGACAAACGACTCAGCCTGCTCAAGTATACCCATGCCTTGACCGCGTGGCTTCACAAATTAGGAAGGGCGGGCGCGCCACGTCCCGATGTTCTGGCGCCGGAAATTGCCGGTATGGAGCGATTGAAGGTCGGAGTGTTCGACCTCTGGCAAACTGCCGATGACCTGGAGGATCTCGCCGCCAGGGATTACCCGCTGACGACGGCCGACCTCGACCAGATCGGGCCGCGCCTTCAGCCGCTGGCTTCATACTATGCGGAAGAAAGCAAGCCGTTCTGATGGGAGACCGTCGTGTCTTCGCTCTGCCGCGGCCGGATTGTCTGGGTGGAACTTACCGACCCGCAGGGCCGCAACCGCAAGCGCCGCCCGGCCGTGATCGTGACGTGTGTGCGGCGGCGGCGTCGTCGGCGGCGTCGTGCCGCAACCGCAAGCGCCGCCCGGCCGTGATCGTGACTCCCGACTCGGAAATTGGGACTGACGGCGAGGTGTGGGTCGTCGGCGTCTCCACCCAACTCGCCGAAGCGCCGGCAGAATTCCAGGTGGAACTGCCCTGGGATCGCCGTGGACATCCCCGAACGGGACTGAAAGAACGGTGCGCCGCGGTTTGTACATGGATGGTAAAAGTGAAAGTGGCCGACATCCACGGATTCGCCGGAACCATTCCCGGTCGTCAACTCCTGGACATCCTTACGCGCATCAAGCCCCCTGAGGCACCCGGCAAGCCCGTAGCGCCGGAGTGAGGCGCCAGATTGTCGGGATTAATATCGACATCCCTGTCCGACGTTTTATTCGTCACGCTAATTCCACCATCTCCGCCAGTCCCGCCGCCACCAGTTCAGGCCCAGTGACATAACGGCCTTCAGCCGTCCATTCGCGCACCAGCGCCTCCGACTCTCCGAATAGACGCGCTTGAAGATCGTCAATATCCTTTTCCATTTCCTCGAAATGTTTGGCCCAGTGTCGCGCCTCCTCGGAATTGACGCGCTTCTCACTTTGCCAGCGCATACGGTGAAATAGCATCGTACTGTACCTCGTGACCCAACGCGGGCGGCAGGCGGCGAACAACAGCAGCGCCGCCGACGAACACTCGCCGATCACCACCGCCGACGCCGTGAGCCGGCGCTGTCGCATTAGCGTCAACACCGCCAACGCTCCGAATACGCTGCCGCCGGCCGAGTCGATGTAGAGGACGCACTCGCCGCCGGCCGGAACTTCCAGCAATGCTTTGACGACATCCGCTTCCCAGTCATCGACCTCGCCGACGACCGCGATCTCTTCCGGTTGTTTGCGCACGCTCCGCTTAGGTTTTGCCATGAGGATAGGATGTACCCGCCGGGAACGGCGCGGCAAGGGGGAGCGCTCCCCTTCGGGTCGCGGCTAAACGGGGGCGCTGTGTAGAATGAATTTCATGCAGACGGTCACGCGCTTCGAGGCGAACCTGTTGCGGCTGCTTTACTACTTCCTGGGACGCGAGCCGGCCGAGTCCGCTCTGGCCTTGGTGGCGGAGCGTTTTACGCCGCCGACCTGCCTTGGCCGAACGGCCTTGCGCCTCGTGCAAGACGCCCTAGCGAAAGGGTGTACATCGCTGTTGGCGCGGCGGGGCGGCTGGCGCGTTGAGCGCCACTTGCTCGGCGAGCACGTGGTTACGGGCCGGCTATGGCAACGGACGCCGCCGGCCGATCTGACTCTAAAGTTTTCGCGGCACTCCCTGGAATTTCTGATCTGGATCACGTCGGCGCGGCCGGGCGACAAAGAACCGCACTGGCGCCCGGCCGAGGGAGAGCTAACGCCGGGCGATCTTCTCCTGCTTTATTTCGCTCACCAGGGGCTGCGCGACAGCGCCGCGAGTTTGGGGGCGGCCGACCTGCGCCGGCGGCCGCCGTTCGTACGACACGGCCTCTGCTGGTTGGCGTACCCGGAGGACTTCACCGCCGCCACCGAGGAGTTCGCGCCGGACTTCGCGCCCTGGACAAACGGCGTCGGTGCGACCATGCTGGAGGCTTTGCAGCCGGAATTGGCGGCCCGGTGGATCGAGGTCGAAGGCGGCAAGGGAAGCATCATTGAATGGCAGCGGATGCGCGATCTCGGCCGGTCGCAGGAGCGTGTGTTGACCGCTTTCCTTGATGCCGTCGAGAAGGCCGGACGCCTGGACCTGGCCCGCTTCCTGTTGCGCGCGGGCCATCAGCTTTTGGGCGAACACGCCAGCGCTGCTATGTGGGTGGAAGGCATGACGAACGCAGGGCCGCGCGTGACCGAGCGCACCACGACCTATCGGAGCGCCCTGGCGTTTTTGCACCAGTTACCGCGGTTGCAGTCCTGGGAGCGGCGAGCGCGGTCGGTTGGCTATTTCGACGACGGCTATCAGGCGGCCCAACTGTGGAAGGCCGATTGGGAAAGGTACAACGGCGACGCCCTGAACGACCGCGCCCGGACGATCATTCGACAGCTTGACCCATTAAGTCCAACATAAACGATGAACAGGATATGAATTGAGGCCGACGATGAGCCGATCCTATCGCATCTGTGTACGCGAAAGCGTCAGCCGTGTTATCCGCGCGGAGGACCGGGTAAGTACGCACCTGGAAATCTTGGAAGTGTTGCCGCCGGAGGAGATGGCCGGCCTGCTCGGCGACGAGCTGGAACGTCGCGGCTTTCAGCGACAAGGCGACGGAACTCTAGTCCGCCGAGCCAAGGGTGCGATGGTGACGGTCGATCCGGCCGCTGGCACGGTGACGGCCACCGTCGAGACGGCGGAAGCGGTGAAGGTTGAGGCCGCGAAGGACGGCCGTGCGCTCGACCTGGCCGGCCGAAATGCGGAGCGCGTGCGGGAGTCGCTACGACATGAGTTACGGGGCGATCTGGAGAAGAAGGTCGGCGAGAAGGAATTGAGCCTGCAAACCAAAGTGTCGGACGAACTGGAGGCGCAGCTCGGCGCCTTGCGCGAAGAACTGGATCAGACGGTCAACCGGGTAACGGCGGAGGCGCTGAAGCGCAAGGCAGCGCGGCTCGGCCGGATTAAGGAAATTACGGAAGACGCGCAGGCCGGCTCACTCACCATCGTTGTAGAGGTCTAAAGAACGAACCGCCAAGGCGCCAAGAGCGCCAAGAAGAGGGCAATTGTATTCTTGGCGCTCTTGGTGTCTTGGCGGTTCGTTTTCTTTTCGAGAGGCAGGCCATGTCGGTGTTGATTCAGGAAGCGGATCTGCCGCAGGAGCTGACGGCCGAGGCCGCCGTCGAGGCCGCTTACACCTCCGAGTTGGCCGAGGCCGCGTCCAAGCTGCAACGCGGCTTGCCCACGCTCATCGAGTGCGATAAAGACTTAGCGCCATATCTTTATCTGAATATCCGCAATCGACTGCGCTCCGCCGACCTCCGTTGTCTCTACCTTGACGGACGGCCGCGCGACGAGCCGGAAGGCGCCGCCGTGCCAGTCGGCATGATCGGCACGATGATCGCCCAGCTTCGTGAGGCCGTGCGCGGCGCCGTCGAACGCCGCGTCGTCGTGCTGCCGCATTTGGACTTGCTCACCACCAGCCAAGGCGGCCTCACCTCCGAAGCGCGCGAAGTCATTCCACTTTTGTACGAGAATCCGGAGCTGGTTTGGCTTGGATTCAAAGACCCGTCGTTCCCTTTGCCGCGCGTCATCGAAAACCTGTTCCCGCACCGCATCACTCTCCTCGGCATCGCCCGCAACCGTCTGCGGCGCCTCGTCACGCGCAAAGAAAGTCGTAAATTCGGCCGCGAATTCAACCCCTGGACGCTGTACAAATATGTTTCCGGCGTCAACGCCGTGCGCCTGCGCCGCCTATTGTCCACGCTGGAAGGGGAGGACTATCCCTCCGACCCGCAACGCGCCTTTCGTCAACTGCGCCAGGCCACCCTCGGCGGCGCCCTCGAAGTGCCGAACGTCAGCCTCGACCGCGATGTGGGCGGCTACGCCAAAGTCAAGGAACGGCTGCGCTTCGACGTTCTCGACGTGCTGGCCCGAAAAGATCAGCTCACCGACGAGGAGCAGATTCGGGCGATGGAGGAGCTGATCCCGAAGGGCATGATCTTTTGGGGGCCGCCCGGCACCGGCAAAACGCTCTTCGCCAAGGCGGTCGCCACGGAGATCGGCGCGGCCGTCACCATTGTGTCGGGGCCGGAATTAAAGAGTAAATGGGTCGGCGAGAGCGAAGAAAACCTTCGGCAGATCTTCCACAAGGCGCGCCAGTCGGCCCCGTCGATCATCGTGTTCGACGAGTTGGATTCGTTCGCCTCGGCGCGTGGAACCTATACCGGCTCCGGCGTCGAACATTCGATGGTCAACCAGCTCTTGACCGAAATGGACGGCTTTCACCGCGACGAAATGGTGTTCGTGGTGGGTACGACCAATTACGTGGAGATCCTCGATCCGGCCCTACTGCGCCCCGGTCGTTTCGAGTTCCACTTGCACATCCCCTACCCGGACGCCAAGGACCGCCGGGAGATCCTGGACATCTACAATCGCAAAATGGCTCTGCATATGACGGAGGAGGCGCTTCAGCACGCCGTGCGCCGCACCGGCGAGTACGTGCCGGGGGCCGCGTCCGGCACTCCTTACAGCGGCGACCACCTCAACGCCCTATGCCGGGCCGTCGCCCGCCTTCATCTGGGCGACCACGACAGGAAATCCGCTCCGGTCCTGGAAACCACGGCCGAGGACGTTGAGCGCGCGATCACGCTTTGGTCGGAGCGACCCGACCTGAGCGAAAAGGAGCGGCGGGTGGTGGCCACGCACGAAGCGGGCCACGCCGTCACGTCGCTGTTTTGTCCGCACGCGCCGCCTATCGAGCGGATCTCGATTCTCGGCGATGCGGCCGGCGCCCTTGGCTTCGTGCGCTATCAGGACGTCACGCGCCGCTACGTCGTCACGCGAGGCGAACTCCTTGACGATATTTGCGTCCTTATGGGTGGGCGCGAGGCGGAACACCTGCTGCTCGACGACCTCTCGATTGGCTCGGCTCAGGATCTACAGCGGGCGACGGCCATCGCGCGGGCGTTAGTGGAGGAGTTTGGCATGGGCGGCGAAGAAGTCGGCGTCGTCCGCTTCCACCACGACACGGAAGCCAGGCGCCGTTCCGATCTGTCCGAGGAGCAGCTGCGCTCGCTCGATCGGCGCGTACGCGAAGTCCTCGAAGAATGTCGTCAGCGCTGCGTCGCCATCCTGGGCGAAAATCGCGTTTTAGTGGAGACGTTGCGCGACCTACTGCTCGAAAAGAAAATTATCGACGCCAAGACTCTGCAATTGAAAGTCGGTAGTCACGTGGAAAAGGAAAAAGCCCGCGTCCGGCTGGAGAAGAACTAATGGCAGAATTGACTATCCGCTTAATACCCGATCCGGCTACGGGCAAGAAGAACATCATCGTCGCGCTGCGCTCGGACGCGGATGCGCTGCCGCATGAGCATGAACTGATGCACCGGGCGTTGGTGGACAAGCTGGTCAACGGCGGCATCCTCAAGGCGAGCGAGGTCGGTCAGATCGTCGTGGAGCGCGAGGCGGACGAGAAGGCGCCGGGCCTGGCCGCCAAAGGGCGGGAGCGAGACGAGCGGGCGGCGCTGAAGCAGAGTGAGTAATTGCGGCAAGGCGGCGAGGCTTAAGGTTCCCTGGCGCTGGGGCTGCGCGCCTGCGCGGCCTTGGCCTCCTGCGTCGCGGCCGACTTCGCAAGGCGACCAGTGAAGGCAGCAAAGGATGACTCCCGACCCCTTTTCTTGCTATAATCCCTTTATGCACCCGTTTTTTTCGGGTGCGCCCATCAGGAGATAGACCCATGCAGAAGGTGTTCGCCGGTTCCGCCCTCCTCTTCCTGGCGACGGCCCTCATTGCCGCCCCGGTCATCCCCGGCAACCTCCACGTCGTGGAAGCCAAAGACGGGGACCAGGAGGTCAAGGACGCCCAGGTAAACGACGTGGTTGAAATCCGCATCAACAACCCCGTGCTGGCAAAGCGGGTGTCAAACGTTGACGTGGATGCGACGGCGGATGCGGTGCTGGCGGGAGTGGTCAACGGCTCCGATCCGAAACTGATCGGCGGGGGCTGGATCAGCATCATCGTCAGCCTGAAATCCGCCGCCCGCAGCGGCAAGGTCGCCTTCTCCTATAAGGACGGTGACGGTAAGGACCACAAGGGAACGGTCGTGATCCAGGTCATCAAGGCCGAAAAGGACAAGTAAAGTAGCTCGCCGCAGCGATGTTGCTCAGCCCCGCCAGGAAGTCCCCTGGCGGGGCTTTTTCTTATGCTGTAGCCTCTCCTTATCCGCGTCCCTAAGGACTAAGCGGCTTTCTTTTTGTACCTGGACCGACTGGGGGAAAACTGCCACGGACAATGATGCCTGCGGCCCCATCTTGCCTATAATCCCACTATGCACCCGTATTCTTCTCGCGTGCGCCCATCAGGAAATCGACCCATGCAGAAGGTGTTCGCCGGTTCCGCCCTCCTCTTCCTGGCGACGGCCCTCACTGCCGCCCCCGTCATCCCCGGCAACCTCCACATCGTGGAGGCGAAAGATGGAAATCAGGAGGTCAAGGACGCCCAGGTAAACGACGTGGTTGAAATCCGCATCAACAACCCCGTGCTGGCAAAGCGGGTGTCGGACGTTGTCGTGGATGCGACGGCAGATGCGGTGCTGGCGGGAGTGGTCAACGGCTCCGATCCGAAACTGATCGGCGGGGGCTGGATCAGCATCATCGTCAGGCTGAAATCCCCCGCCCGCAGCGGCATGGTCGCCTTCTCCTATAAGGACGGTGACGGAAAGGAACACAAAGGAACGGTCGTGTTACTATCTGGCACGCCGGTATACCCAACCGAGAACAAGGACTTCCCGGCAGCCGACTCTTTGTTCGTGCCATTCTACGTTACTGATGGGATGATCGAAAAGAAGATGGACCTTTACGCGAGTACTTCCAATAGGGGCAATGGAGAGCCTTATGTCGGGCTGATCGACGCGAAAACGGAAACCGTGGTGAAGAAAATGGCGTCACGCGACAAAGAGCTGTTCCTTTTGGCCAACCTATCGCAGCTCCCGAGGGCGGGCTGGTACTTCGCGGCATTCCCCAAGGCGGCAAAAGAGACCCAAATGACACGGCTAACGACAGCGGCCAAGGTCTCCCTCATTGACAAGATGACCATCGCACCCGACGAGGCAAGCACTGAGTTCACCATCAGTTACGCTATCAACATCGACAGCAAGACCACTTGCACCGCGACGTCGTTGGATTCACAAAACCAGGACATTGAGATTCAGGGAGAAACTACCCGCAAGCAGGGAACTGATTACAAGGCAAAGTGGGACGCCGGTGGGGCAAAGCCAGGGCGGTACGGCATTCGCCTTACGGCCGTAGACTTGAATGACGAAAACGTGTTTGATCAGCGCAACGCCTGGCGCCAAGCCAAAAAACGCTAGTGCGAGGGGTTTAGTCATGTTCAGGTGGCTTGTCGTGCTCGCCGCGGTCGTTTTTCTGGTGATCGGCGTAGTCCTTTATTTCGCGGGACTCGCGTTGATTACTCCGTTCGTCCTAATGGCGCTTTTGGTCGTGGGGGCTTGCATCATATGGTGGCCCCCAGGGGCGGCCTGGCACGCACATGCAGGTAAAGTGCTCCTGTTCTTCCTCGTTCCCGCAACGGTCCTGGGAGCAATGATGGAACTGGCTTGGAGGCACCACGAGGCCGCGTTTGGACTCGAAGCAGTCTGCGACGAATTCCAAGCAAAAATGACCGGCCCCGCGTCAATTGAACTGCATCCCATCCGATTCCGCACTGCGATTGCAGAGGGTCCGGGTCTGCATTTGAAAGTTGCCCTCTTCGTCATCAACGCTGACGGGACCTCCGATGCCGACCTCGCGACTGTTACCGACAAGGACAAGGCACTGGTCATTGGGCCGCTGAAACCTGCCGTGGCTGACGAGTTACCCTTCGTCGCCGTGACCGTGGAGGATCGGGACGCCGCGCCTGATGTCACGGTAGAGTTGGCCAAGCCGGACGGGCCGGAGAGCAGCGGGGAGGTCCGTATTGGGTGGGACCGCAAACTTGGTGCCCGCCAGGCGTTAAAGGTGGCGGGCCGCCCCCTGCTTCAGCTTTCCCTGCAAGGGCAAGATTACACCCTTGAAGTCCGTAACTGCACAGTCGCATTCGGCACATACGAACGCGATTTGAGGGGCGACACAACGCTGAAGATTCGGGGCCAGGTGCCACATCGCGCTGCGCCCGTCATATTATCGTTCGAGCCGACCACCAAGGAATTCTCGGAGGTCAACCTCAACTTGGGCGTGGACAAGGATCCGACGCAGCGCAAGGATCCGATGCTGGCCGCGATAAAGCTGACCGGGGCCGTACGCGACCCTGTCCTAACCCGTATCCTGAAAGGGCAGCTAACCATCCAAGGTATCTCACCTGTGTCGATCAAGGCCGATACTGCCGCAGAGCCTAGCATCTCAGTTGTGGGCAGTGCCACAATGGATGCTTGCGAACTACAGGACGACGGTTTGCACATCCACGCCACAGGGAAGGCGACCGCCGTCACCGCCGACAACGAAAACCGAATGCCCAGCGAGCTGACCAAGCTGTTGCAATCATCAGTGGTCCTGGCCTTCCTTGCCATCATCGCTTGGTTAATCGACAAGATCTTCAACCTGCACGATGTTCTGATGAAAAATGGTCGCTCTACTAAGGTGACGTAAGATCACTCAGGGAGGGAAAAGAGCGCCATGCTCCAATGAGATGAACCGGGAAACAAAAGGGACGCATCTAATTCTTTGATGCGACGAGGCGTCCCGGTATACTCCGTTCACGCCGCGCAGCGCACGCCAAATACTAGCTGGCTACGTTTACCACGCGCTGAACCGCGCCACCGCTCGGCTCAAGCTCTTTGGCATATCCGCCGACTACGCCGCTTTCCTGCGCGTATTCGACCAGGCTTTGGAATGTTTTCCCATCCGCATTCTCGGCTATTACCTTATGCCGACGCACTGGCATGTCGCGCTGTGGCCCACCGCCGACGGCGAGCTGACTTCCTACTTGCGCTAGTTGACGCTGACGCATTCGATCCGCTGGCACAAACATTACCACACCACGGGTAGCAGCCACGTCTACCAGAATCGTTTCAAAGCGTTTGCCGTCGTCGAGGACGATCACCTTTTGACGGTGATGCCCGTTCTCGGGCGCGTGCGTTTTTTCTGGCCGTCCTGTGGTTGAGGCCGTCCCGCGCTCGCGCCTCGGCGGGGCCGACCGGCCTGCCCAAACCGGCCCCGGCGCGGTATGCTGGGGCCGCCCCAGTCGCCCCGAGTTGAGACGCGCCATGCCGCACCGACCGCTTCCGACGCCCCGACGCAAGCCCGACGCCTACGGAGCGCGTCCGTTTTTCGGCCGCGCCAGTGCGTGCCGTTGGGCGCCACATAGCGTAAGGCCGACAGACCCCCGTCGCGCGCCGTGTCGGCCTTACGGCCTTGGAACGCCGAAACGTTTCCGGCGGCCGGCCGGCCCGACGCTTTCCCAGAAACCGTGCAGGCGCCCCAAGACGCCGCTAGCCATTTTTCCCCCTTGCCGCTCTTCGGCCATTTTTGTAAAAAGGAAGTTTCCACGAAAATGGCATGGAGCGTGATCGTTTCGGGAGTGTTGGCATGAAGGTGCGTGCGAGCGTTAAACGAATCTGTGAAAACTGTAAGCTGGTGCGACGGCACGGGAAACTTCTCGTCATTTGCACCAACCCGCGTCATAAGCAGCGCCAAGGCTGATCGAGGAGTAACGGACATGCCGCGTATCCTGGGTGTGGATTTGCCGAGCGACAAGCCGACGCACATCGCGTTGCGCTATCTCTACGGCATCGGGCCGAGTTCGGCGCTTCGCGTCTGCGAGGCCACGCATGTGGACCCACAGCGTCGAGCCAAGGAACTGAGCGACGACGAAATCGGCCGCATCGCCAACCTTCTCGACCGGGAATATACGGTGGAAGGGCCGTTGCGTCGCCAGATTCATCAGAACATCGACCGCCTCAAGGCCATCGGTTGCTATCGTGGGCTGCGTCACCGCAAGAGCCTGCCGACGCGCGGCCAGCGGACGCGGACCAACGCCCGCACTCGCAAGGGGCCGCGGCGCACCGTGGCCGGCAAGAAGGGCGTCAAGGAAATGCGCGGCTAAAAGACAGCCCGCAGCGCCAAGCAAGG
>DHJA01000276.1:0-1953 GCA_002404095.1 Planctomycetaceae bacterium UBA4732
GGGGGGAACCCCCCGCCCCTACCGTGGTTTTCTCGTAGGGGCGGGTTTCCCCCGCCCTTTCTTCGACCAAACTGAGACACTACTTCCGGCTAACATTCTCCACCGTCGCCAGTTCGTAGCACGCCGCTTCCTGATCGTTCCTCACGAAGAGACGGCCTCCGGCGAGCGCCGGATTGTTCCACGTCTTGCTCTTGAACGCCGGCAGTTCGCCGAGCTTGTGGAAACCTTTCGGACTCGCCTCCACCAGCACCACCTCGCCCGTCTCGGCTTGCACCAACAACAAATCATCGACAAGCAATACCTGACCGTGGCCGTAACGATTCGGCGTACTCGGACGGCCGACCTGCCACACTTGTTTGCCGTCGGCGTCCAAGTCGATGCATGTCAACGCGCCGTCGTCCAGGCCGTAAGCGTAATGATCGCGGACAACGGGCGTCGTAAACTTGGTCCGCATGTGGCTGGTGGTCCAGACTTCCTCGGCCGTCCATTGGTCGCCGTCGCGCTTCACCTGCAATAGCACTCCGGTAACTCCGTAGCCGGCCGTTAACAGCAGCCGGTCGCCTGGCAACACCGGCGGCTGCGACGCCTTGGCCGGGGAATTTTGCCATTGGTACTTCCAGAGAATCTTGCCGTCGGCAACGTCGTAACCCGCGACGATCATATCGTTGACCATGACGATTTGGCGCCGCCCCGCCAACGTCGCCAACAGCGGCGAAGCGTAACTCGATTTGTCTAGGCCGGAGGTCCACTTTCGCTCGCCCGTCTTCGCGTCGTAGACCGCCAGGCTGCCGCCGGGGCCGCCGCTGCCCAGGCTGACGACCACTAGCGCCGGATCAGCGATCACGAGCGGCGAACAACTTTTGCCCCATTGCAGATTCGTTTCGCCGCTATCTTTCAAAGTATCGTGCGACCAAAGCGGTTTGCCCGTGGACCCGTCGAGACAATCGAGGACGCCGGTAGCGCCGAGGGCGTAGACCTTGCCGCCGGCGATGGTGGGCGTGGCCCTCGGCCCGTCGCCGCCCATTACCTCGCTGAATCGCGCGCCATTGCCATGCGACCAAACGGTTTCCCCCGTGTTCCGATCTCGTGCGACGATGAGTTCTTCGGCGCCGCGTTGCTCCTGCGTGATCGCCACATCGCCCGCCACGGCGAAGGCGCTCCAGCCCGCGCCGACGGGTTGTCGCCACACCTCGCGCGGCGGATGGGCCGTCCAATCGCGTTCCAGCGCGACGCCATGCACCACGCCGTCCCGATCCGGCCCTAGGAATTGGGGGAAATCGCCAGGGCGAATCGTTACGTCGCGCGGCGTCGCGGCGAGGGCGTCCGAAAGAGAGGGCAGCGCGGCGTCGGGCCGATTCTGCCAGCGCCAGACGAAATGGAGACCCATGTCGCCGGTGGCGCCGTCCATCCGAAAGGCCATGCCCAAGCCGACGAGAATCAATACGCCGATTCCCGCGAGAAGGAAGCGAGTTCGCCAGCGCAGGCCGGTAAAAAAGATCAGCCACCCCGCGACGATGAGGGCGGTTGCCATGTAGGCCGCTTGCGTGGCGAAGGACGCGGTCGCGTTGTCGGCCGTATAGATGTATCGGTAGTAATAGATGGCCCCGCCGAGTAACAGCAGCGGAACCACAAGGAAGGCGAGGGCGATCCCCCAGCCGACCGGGCCGCGACGACGCACGGCAATGGCGGCGGGATAGTGCGGCCGATGGCCCGCCGGTTGATCGGTGATGTGACTGTCGTTACGGTTCGCCGGCTGATCGGTGATGTGTCTTTCGTTCATATTTGGCGCCTCGCGGGGTGAATTCTTCCGACGTACCTATTCGTCATGGCTAGAGGCGGCACGCGGGTCTGTCAAGGCGTGCGCGAATTGAACAGATTTTAAGGGCGCCTCTTCCGATTTTAGAGGCGCGGGCTGTAGGGGCGGGGTCCCCCCGCCCGGACGGTGCAACGACG
>DHJA01000276.1:1973-15032 GCA_002404095.1 Planctomycetaceae bacterium UBA4732
GGGGGCGGCGGGGGGGGGGGCCCCAAGACTGCAATCCCGGGGGGGGGCGCGCAGACGCCGCCCCCCCGGCGGTGGGGGGGGGGGGGGGGGGGACCCCCCGCCCCTACAGCCCAAATCGGGAGGGACACCCGATTCTAATAGTCCGCGCCGTTGACGGCGTTGCCGTCGCTGGCGAAGTAGAGGTTGAAGTAAGTGAAGTTGGCCGCCACCGGCTTGTTGCACGTCGCCTGCGTGGGGTCGGTGGGGATGCCCGTCCGCAGGAAGTGGACGGAGCCATCGCAAAACGCGAATTCCGCCCCGCCGGGGTGCATACTCGACCAAGCGAACCTTGTGCAACCCGCCGCCGCATCGCCGAGGCAGCAGGGCGTACCTCCGGCGTATTTGGTATCGAGCGGCCAAGTGGGCCGTCCGATGACGGACGAGACGCCGGCGCCGGGCGTGACGGTGTCGCGTCCCGCCCAGACCGCCCCGACCTGATTGTGCGTGTCGCGCTCCCCGATCATAATCGTGTTACTGGTCCCGTCGGTGATGGACAGGATGTTGACAGCCGAGCCGCCGTCGCAGACCTGCTCGCTGACGGCGTAGTTGCTCTTGGCGAAATAGTAGAAGAACGGATTGCTGACCGGCCCCGGATCGGAGGGACAGGCGTAAACGGCCAAGAGCTTGATAGTGTTGGCGTCAACCGCAAGCGTGGTCGCGGTGGGGTTAATCGCGTTGTAGAGATTGCCCTGTTCGATAAACGGTAGGAGCCAGACCTGCCATCCGTAGTTGGAGGGCTTGGCGAAAGCCGGCGGGAAGGCGTTGTTGGCGTCGTGGAAACCGTGCATGGCCAGGCCCATCTGCTTGAGGTTATTGGTGCATTGCGTTCGGGCGGCGGACTCGCGAGCTTTCTGGACGGCGGGGAGCAGGAGGCCGATAAGAATGGCGATGATGGCGATCACCACGAGAAGCTCGATCAGCGTAAAGGCAACGCGGTTCGTTTGTGGGCGCATGGGGGATTTTCCTTACTTGTTGATGCCTCGCCGCAATTGTGATATTATCTTTATAAGAGAAGATTCGTTCGCGCCTACCCGCCTTGAGCCTCGCCTTCCCACCACCCCCACGGAGGCTTCCCCGATGGAACCTCGCCATTCGTTCCAGGCGTCCCCCACGACGCGCCGTAGTTTCCTCCGCACCGGAGCCTTAGCGTTAAGCGGCCTCGGTGTCGCCGACGTGCTGCGCCTCCGCGCCCGCGCCCAAGAAACCGGCCGCTCCGCCGAGGATACGGCGGTAATTTTGCTTTGGCTGCCGGGCGGGCCGCCGCACATGGAAACCTACGACATGAAGCCCGACGCCCCCGCCGAGTATCGGGGAGACTTCAAACCGATTCCGACCAACGCGCCGGGCGTCCAGGTCTGCGAACTATTGCCACGCCACGCCCGCGTCGCCGACCGATTCACCCTCATCCGCTCCGTCGCCCATGACTTCGCCGACCACGGCGGCGGCCACAAGCGCTTCCTTACCGGCCGCGACCCGAAGGAACCGACCGGCTTCGTCAATGATTATCCGATGGTCGGCTCGATGGCGGCCAAGGTGCGCGAAGGCCGCAACGTCGGCCTGCCGAATTACATTTCCGGCGTGGACCAGAATCGCAGTGACATCGATGTCTTTAGTTTCGGCGCGGCATACCTGGGTTCTTCCTACGGCCCTTTTCCCGTCATCGGCGATCCTAATTCTCCTAAGTTTGCGATCAAGAACCTCGTGATGAACGCAGCCCTGGCGAGCCAGCGTGACGACCGTGAAACCCTGCTGCACGGCTTCGATCAGCTGCGCCGCCAGACGGATCGCAGCGGCGTCATGGACGCGATGGACGAGTACGGCCGCAAGGCGATGCAACTTATGACAAGCGAGAAGGCGCGCATCGCCTTCGATCTGTCGCACGAGCCGGACGCCCTGCGCGACCGCTACGGCCGGCATCCGTGGGGTCAACGCGCGTTATTGGCGCGGCGGCTGGTGGAGGCCGGCAGTAGTTGGGTGACGATGGTGCTGGAAAACCCGACGCCGCCGGGCGCGACGATGCCTTTGTATTCTTGCTACAATTGGGATTCGCACGCGGTCAATTGCCATATCTTCGACGACGCCCGCTATCGCCTGCCGATCTACGATCAGGCGGTGACGGCTCTTGTTGAAGATTTGTACGACCGCGGACTGGATAAAAAAGTGCTACTTATCGTGACCGGTGAATTCGGCCGAACGCCGCGAATTAGCTACTCGGAAGGCACGGCAACAAAAGTGAAACAACCAGGCCGCGACCATTGGCCCAGCGCCATGTCGATGCTTGTGGCGGGCGGCGGGATGCGCACGGGCCAAGTCGTGGGGTCTACCGACTCCAAGGGTGAACACCCGAAGGACCGGCCGTTGACGCCAAACGACCTATGGGCGACGGCTTTTCGCCATCTGGGCATCGACACGGAGAAGACATTTCCCGACCACGGCGGTCGGCCGATGTCGATTCTGCCGTATGGCGAGCCGATTCGGGAATTGCTGGGGTCGTAAACGCCTGCTCAGAAGGCGCCTGCGGTTTCCAGGATAGTTTCTTTCTTCCGTTCGCTGTTCGATGCGGCGGTAAGCAGTTCTTCGCGCATGATCGGTACGCCATCCGGTGCGGTTATGCCCAGGCGGACCCGATTACCAACGACTTGCAGCACTTCTACCGTGATGGTGTCGTTGATGATGATTCGCTCGCCAATCTTACGGCTGAGAACGAGCATGTCAGAACCTCCTTGAGTGGTAAATCGTTCCTCCCGGGTCGCTACTTGGGCGACGCCTTTGCGGGCTGTATGGACTGTAGCACATGAAATGCCAAACCCGGAATTGCGCGTTCGTCTGTCAATATGGGAAAGATGGGTAAGCACAAGGCCCGGCGACTGAGCAAAAACGACCAAATCGCCTGGCTCATTTTTGTACATGGCGAGATATCCGCAGGCATTCCCTTCAAAGTCAGCAGTTTCGGAGCATTTTTACCGTCGCGGCAACCGGGGGGCTTGCATTTCCTCCCTCCACCCGCCAATCTAGCTTTCGTCCCTGCGCGTTCCGACTGACCTGATCCCAGGGGGGTGCCGAGGCGATGGCCGAGCCGACTGGTTTTTCTGAAACGACTTCCGCGGCGGCGAACACAGGCGTCGTCGCCTTGCCCGACGCCTTGTCGGCCGCGGCGGACGGCGAGAACCACAAGTCCTATGTCCCCGCCGCCGTGACGACGATGCCGGAGTTTACCTGGCGCGCGGTGATCGTCGGCTCGGCGTTGGGCATCGTCTTCGGGGCGTCGTCGCTCTACCTCGTGCTAAAAGTGGGCATGACGGTCTCGGCGTCGATCCCGGTGGCCGTGCTGGCCATCACGCTTTTCCGTGGCTTGTCGCGCGTCTTTGGCGTCCGGGCGCCAAGCATCCTCGAAAACAACATCATGCAGACGGCTGGATCGGCCGGCGAGTCGATCGCGTTCGGCGTGGGCGTCACCATGCCGGCCCTGATGCTGATCGGTTTCGAGATGGACATCACGCGCATCATGGTCGTGTCCATCCTCGGCGGCCTGCTCGGCATTTTGATGATGATCCCGTTGCGGCGGGCCTTCATCGTCAAGCTGCACGGCAAGCCGGGCGAGGTGGGCAAACTCCTTTACCCCGAGGGTACGGCCTGCGCCCAAGTGCTAATTTCCGGCGAGAAAGGCGGTACGAGCGGTAAGACGGTGTTCTTCGGCTTCGGCATTGCCTTCCTCCACAAATTCGTCACCGAAGGGATGAACCTGCTCAAGACGACCGTTTCGATACCGTTTAAGAGATTCAGCCCCGTCGCGGCGTTCACGGGCGACATGGCTTCCGAGCTTCTCGGCGTCGGCTACATCATCGGCGCCCGTATTAGTTGCATCATGTTCGCCGGCGCCGTTCTCGGCTCGCTGGTGATCGGGCCGATGATTTTCTTCTTTGGAGAGAGCGTACCGGGCATTGTGGCGCCGGCCGGCAAGCCAATCGCGCAAATGAGTATGGACGACCTTCACGGCGGTTACATCCGCTTCATCGGCGCCGGCTGCGTGGCGGCGGCCGGCATTATTAGCATGTGCCGGACATTGCCGATGATTATTCGCTCCTTTACTTCCGGCGTCGGAACAATGCGCGACGGTCGGGGGTTGACCATTCTCCGCAAACTGCGCACCGACGACGATCTGTCGATGCGCTTCGTACTCGTCGGCTGTCTACTCCTACTGGTTCTACTTGCGGCCTTCATGAGTGCGGACGTGGGCTATATCGGCGGCATCCTCGGGTCCATGCTGGTGCTGCTTTTCGGCTTCCTGTTCGTCACGGTGTCGTCGCGGTTAACGGGCGAGATCGGCTCGTCGTCCAACCCGATCTCCGGCATGACCGTGGCGACATTGCTTATGACTTGCCTCATTTTCCTCGCAATTGGACGGACCAGCTCTAAAGACGCGGTATTAGCCCTGTCGATTGGCGGCGTGGTCTGCATCGCGGCTTCTAACGGCGGTACCACTTCACAAGACCTTAAGACCGGCTTCCTGGTCGGCGGTACGCCCCGTTGGCAGCAGTGGGCGATCATCATCGGCGCCCTAACCTCGGCCCTGGTCATCGGCTTCACGCTGCTGCTGTTCAACTCGGCCGGCAATGTTTACAGCGAGCGTGATTTGCCGGATGTGAATATCAAGAAAAGCCTGGGCGATCTGAAAGAATTGGAAAAATACGAAAACGAAACGTACCACGTCTGGCGGCCCACACAGGCTGAGCAAACCGAACTAAAGGTCAAGCCGGGCAAGTACCTTGTGAACGACCGCGGCCAGATATGCTACCACATTGACCCGACGATCACCGGCGTACTCAAGCAGCGTGACGATTGGGTTCCGATGTTCCTGAAAAATGTAAACCTTATAAACGACCTTGAAAATCTGAAAGAGACGGTCAGCCTTCCTAGATCCGGTATCGAGACTGACTGGTCGGATGATTCGCTCGAGAAGTTCCACGTTTGGAAAAAGAGTAAGGAAGGGGCAGAGGCGAACAAGAACGAGATCAAACTTAAGGGCGACTATTCCGACATTCCGGATGGCGAATATCTGGTGGACGATTCCGGCTTTGTCCGCTATGAGAACCACCCGACGAAAGTGAACATGAAGTTCGAGGCGCCCAAGACGCAGGTGATGGGCATCATCATCAACGGTCTGCTCAACGGCAACCTCAACTGGACGCTGATCCTGATCGGGGCAGGCATCGCCGTGACGATGGAACTGTGCGGCGTGTCGTCGCTGGCGTTCGCGGTCGGCGTCTACATTCCGATGGAGTATTCGACGCCGATCTTCCTGGGCGGGCTGGTCCGCTTGGCCGTGGACCACTGGACGACGCGCGCCCAACGCAAGGCGGCCGAAGAGGCCGCCACCCCCGAAGAACGGGCGCGTGCGGAAGTCGAGGCGATCACTAAAACGGAGACCAGCCCCGGCGTGTTGCTGTCGTCCGGCTTGATCGCCGGCGGCAGTCTGGCGGGCGTCACCATTGCGTTTCTAGAGTTTGCCCCGCGCGTGAAGAGCGCCCTAGATTTCTCAGATCGACTAAAGGGGACGCCTTTCGATCCTAACAGCGAAGCGTTCATCGGCCCCCACGACTGGTCGAGCATTCTGGCATTAACAATGTTCGGCGTGCTTATCACTTTGCTCGTGCTGGCAGGCGTCGGGCAGATTCTGCGCCAGGCGCCCGACCAAACGGGCGACGGCGAAGAGCCGGCGCTGCCGGTGCGTCAATGAAATCAATCGCCCCCTACACCATGAGGAGAAACTTCATGACCCCCGTTTTTCGCGCGGCCCTATGTGTGGCCGCTTGCTTCATCGTCCTGGCTTTGTCGCAAACCGTGTTCGGCGACGAAGGCATGTGGCTTTTCAACAAACCGCCTACGGAATATCTCAAGAAACAATACGGCTTCACGCCCACGGAAAAGTGGCTCGACCATGTGCAGAAATCGTCGGTGCGCTTCAACACCGGCGGTTCCGGCTCGTTCGTCTCTCCCGACGGCCTGGTGATGACCAACCATCATGTCGGCGCCGCCACGCTTCAGAAGATCAGTGATAAGGATCACAACTACATCCGCGATGGCTTTCACGCCCGCAACGCCACCGAGGAAATCAAGAGCATCGACCTGGAAATCAACATCCTCATGGACATCAAGGACATAACCAAGCGCGTCAATGACGCTGTGAAACCGGACCTAAAGCCCGGCGAGGCGTTCGCCGCGCGGCGCGCCGTCATGGCCGAGATCGAACAGGAATCACTCAAGGAAACCGGCTTACGCAGCGACGTGGTGACGCTTTATCAGGGCGGCGTTTATAACCTTTACCTCTACAAAAAGTACACGGACGTCCGCCTCGTGTTCGCGCCGGAGGCGCAAATCGCCTTTTACGGCGGCGACCCGGACAATTTCGAGTACCCGCGCTTCGACCTCGATATATGCTTCTTCCGCGTGTACGAGGACGGCAAGCCGATACATCCGAAGAACTACCTGAAATGGAGTAAAAACGGCGCTACCGACAACGAACTCGTTTTTGTATCGGGACATCCCGGTCGCACCGACCGGCTCAACACTGTGGCCTCGCTGGAGGAACTGCGCGACGTGGAAACGCCATTTGCGCTGCAGCGACTGTTTCGCGCCGAGGTGATGCTGGAAACATTCAGCCGGCGCAGCGAGGAAAACGCCCGCGAAGCTAAAGAAGACCTATTCAGCGTACAGAACAGCCGTAAAGCCTACATCGGCCGCTTGGCCGGCCTGCAAGACCCGGCGATCTTGGGCCGCAAAAAGGCCGATGAATTGAAACTCCGCGCTTCCGTGGCCAAGGACGAAAAGCTGAAGTCGGCGGTCGATAGCTGGGACCGCATCGCCAAGGCGGATAAAATCCGGGCCGAACTTTTGCACCGCTACACCATGCTCGAAGGCGGCTCAGGATTCAAAACGCAGCTGTTTAGCACTGCCCGTCTCCTCGTCCGCGCCGCGGAGGAACTGCCCAAGAAGAGTTCGGAACGGCTGCGCGAATACCGCGAAAGCGCGCTGGAAGAGTTGCAATTCCACCTTTTTTCCGAGGAGCCGATCTACGACGAATATGAGATCGTCAAATTGGCCGACGGCCTAGCTTTTCTAGCGGAAGAGTTAGGCTACGATGATCCGCTGGTGCGAAAAGTGTTGGACCACAAGTCGCCGCGCGACCGCGCCGCGGCGCTCATCCGGGACACGAAACTCAAGAGCGTGGACGACCGCAAAAAACTCTTTAAGGGCGGCGAAAAGGCGGTGAAAGCGTCCAAAGACCCAATGATCGCCTTGGCGGAGTTAGTGGACGCCGAATCGCGGGCGTTGCGTAAACGCATGGAAACGGAAGTGGACGAGCCAAAGCGCTCGGCCTACGCCGACTTGGCCAATGCCAAGTTCGCCATCGAAGGCACGAACACTTATCCCGACGCGACGTTCACGCTGCGGCTGGCGTTCGGCACGGTCAAGGGCTTCGAGGAGAACGGCAAGCACGTTCCCTTCGAGACGACGTTCGCCGGCCTGTACCAGCGCTCGAAGGAGAACGATGACAAGCCGCCGTTCGATCTGCCGCAGCGCTGGGTCGAAAAGAAAGTCAATTTAGACCTTAAAACGCCGTTGAACTTCGTTTGCACGGCCGACATCATCGGCGGCAACTCCGGCAGCCCTGTCATCAACCGCAACGCCGAGTTGGTGGGCATCATCTTCGATGGCAACATCCAGTCGTTGGTGCTAGACTTCGCGTACAGCGACGAGCAGGCGCGGGCCGTGTCCGTCCACTCGGCCGGCATCATTGAAGCGCTGCGCAAGGTGTACGCGGCCGACGGGCTGGCGGATGAACTGACTGGCCGCAAGGAGTAGCCGAAAGAAAATGAACCGCCAAGACGCCAAGAACGCCAAGGAAAGACAAGCAATTACTTTCCTTGGCGTTCTCGGCGTCTTGGCGGTTCGTTTTAGCGTCACTTCCGGATGTCTTGACTAGGAGGACCGGAAGGCACATCGCGTTCGGGGTATTGGCGGGGATAGCGCTCCCGTTCATCGGCGGACCAGTCTGGCTGGCCCGGTCGCCTGGCGAATAGGGCGAACAAGATCAGACCCCACGCGACGACGATGATTACCGTGAAGACGAAATTGCCGGCAGTTAGCCACAGGCCCGCCGCCATTCCCGAGTGCATGGACAGGACATACCAGTTCAAGCCGGCGGCCAGAAGGTAGGCGAGAAAAAACAGTACGAACGCAATAAGGCTCAGGAGGGACGCCCGCGGGTGCCGTCGCCAGGTCGTCAGGGCCAGAACGAATCCGACGATGTAGACGATGAAAAGGGGAATCCTTGCGGCGTTCACCATCAGAAATTCAAAGGCCGGAAAATTCGACGACATGGTATATCCCTTTCTTTATCGTCAACGCATGATCGCCTTCGCCGAACCCGTCGTAAACGGCCGGCCCGCGCACCGTCTTTCATCCACCGGATACGATCTCTTCAAATTCCCGATTGTGCCATAAAAAATGGAAAGCCGGGTCGGAATCTAAATCGGACAAATCAAGTTCATTCGTTGCCACCGCGCGGCGCAGAAACTCCAACGCGGCCGCGGAGTTGCGCATGTGGGCGTTCGTGGTCGCCATCGCAACGAGCGCCAAGGCATTTGTAGGTTCGGATTCCAAAGCCTGTTCTAGGACTCTTCTGGCGTCAGCCAACCTCCCTTGCTTGATGCATAGGTCGCCAAGCGCTGCAAGATCGTCCGGCGTGGCATTCCGCAAGCGTATGAGATGGTGAAACAGTTCCGCCGCGTCGATGAGATCTTCGCGTTCCATTAACTCGTAGGCAAGCGCGCGAATCGGTTCCGAGTAGGACGAATGCAGGCGCATTGCTTCGCGCCAGCACTCCATCGCCTTCCGCTTATCGTTCAAAGCATGATAAGCGAGACCGCCATAGTACTTGGTTTTCGCATCGCGTGCGCCTGCCTCCGAGGTACACAAATCGAGGAGACCTTGCAGGTTGCGCTTATCCCATAGTCGCTTGGCTACCAGGGCAACCGAGGTCGTTATTCTCGCCATGTCTATTTCCTCAATATTCGTTTTTCCAAACTTGTGCCGTCAGGAGTCTTGATGAGTCTTGCGATCCGACGGATTACGGAACGACCGGCTCGGCGTCGGAATCTTGCCCTGGGCCTTCAGCCGTCGGATGAACTGGGCCTGCTTCTTGGTCGGCTTCCCGCCGCCGTCGACTTTCTGGATCAACCCATCGAATTCCTGCTTTTCGTCGTCGTTCAGGCCGGCGCGGATCTTATCTCGCGCGGGTTGATCGTTCGGAATCCCGTGGCTAGACCCGCTTTGACCGGCTGCCATTTGCCGTCCCCTCGCGCGCCGCATCTCATTGTATTGTCTTCCCAGCGTCACCGTCCTGCCGCCGACCGTGTGACGTACCAGCCGGCTTACGCCGGCCGTTCGCCTATTTATGAAGCGGCGGGAAGCTCTTCATTGCCTTGACCTCCTCTTTGCCCTCATCGTTCAAGCGCACAAAACGGCTGCTTACGCCTTCTTCCTTCTCCAATATCTTAAATCCGCGTTCGGGGCCGAGTACCGCTATGATCTTGGTATGACTGTCCGCGACTACGCCGTGCGGCGCTGTGACGGTCGCGCTCATGCGGCCCACCAAGCCAAGGCCCGTTTTCGGATCGACAATGTGTGAATAGCGTTTGCCGTCGATCTCGACATACTGCTCCGCGTCGCCGGATGTGGACACGGCCGCGTTGTGCAGCACCATATACGGCCCCTCTTTGTCCGCTCCTTCTTCCAGCGGCGCGATGGCGATCTTCCATCCCTCCGCGTTGGGCGGCGCGTCGCTTACGGCAATGTCGCCGCCGGCCGCCACCAAGGCGCGCGTCACCCCTTCCTTTTTCAACACCAATAACCCCTCGTCGGCCGCGTAACCCTTGGCAATGCCGCCAAGATCGAGCAACATTCCCACCTTCAGAAGCTGAACCGTGTGCGCTTTCCCATCCAGCACGACGTTCCGCCAGCCGACCAGTTCCTTCGCGGCCGTCAGTTTTTCCGCGTCCGGCATCTTTTTCGTCCGCCGCGCGGTGCGCCACAATTGAACGACCGGCCCCACCGTCACATCGAAAGCGCCGTCGGAAATGCGCGACGTTTCTTGCGCCTTCGACAGCACGAAAAACAACTCGTCGCTGACGTGGACAGGGGCGCCGCCGGATTTTGCGCATAATTGCATCAATTCGCTGGTAGAACGGTAGTCGCTCATGGTAGCATCTAAGTCGGCGATCCGTTTGAACGCGGCGGACGCCGCTTTGTGGGCCGTCTCTTCGCTCGGTGCATAGAGTATTATGCGGAACCTCGTACCCATGTGCGGTTCGTCGAAAGTGAAGCGCGACAGCGGCGATTCGGCGTGGGCCGCGCCGAGGGTCGCCGCGAATACGATCAGGACTGAATGAAATCGCATGGCAAGGCGTCTTTCGTTGGGGACAATCTCACCGAAACCAACGTGGAGTTTATCACAGATGAATGGGCGGATAAAGCAGGCGTTTGGCGTTGGCGTCCTCGTGCTGAGCGGGGCGGTGGTATGGTTTACGGCCGCGCCGGCGGCAGACGCGCCCAAACCGACGGCGCCTGCCGCCGACTTCAAGGCGTACAAAGAAACCATTCCCGGCTCCGCCGTGACCTTTGAGATGGCGGCAATCGAGGGCGGCACGTTTACGATGGGCAGCCCCGCCGCCGAGTTGGGACGTAACGCCGACGAAGGACCGCAACACCCCGTCACGCTCAAGTCGTTCTGGATGGGCGCCAAGGAAGTGACTTGGGACGAGTTCGATCAGTTCTGGCACAACCGGGCGATCGGTCAGAAAGAAGACGTCGAGCCGGAAACGCCTAAGAACGCCGATACCGTTACGCATCCCACTGCGCCCTACTCAGACGAGACCTGGGCGCACGGCCGCACGGGGCATCCGGTCCTCGGCATCACCTATCACGCGGTCATGCAGTATTGCAAGTGGCTGTCGCTCAAGACCGGCAAGACCTATCGGCTGCCGACCGAAGCGGAGTGGGAGTATGCGGCTCGCGCTGGCACGAAGTCGGCTTATTTCTTCGGCGACGACGCCAAGAATTTGGGCGATTACGCATGGGACACGGACAACTCCAACGGCGACTCGCAAGCGGTGGGCACGAAGAAGCCCAATCCGTGGGGCCTGTATGATGTGTATGGCAACGTAGCGGAATATTGCCTGGACCAGTATCAAAATAATGCCTACGCAAAAATGTCGCCGACCTTGCCGACTTTGCAGCCAGTGAACATACCAGACGATCATCGGTTCGGCCACGTGGTCCGCGGCGGGTCGTGGGACGACGACGCGGTCAAGTGCCGCAGCGCCGCCCGGCTGGCGTCGGAAAAGACCTGGATCAAGCTGGACCCGCAACGGCCGCAGAGCATTTGGTGGCTGACCAGCGCGGATTTTGTCGGCTTCCGCATCGTGCGGCCCGTTGAGGAACAGGCCAACCTCAAGGGTTTTCACTCGAAGATTACGCTTGGCAGTAAGTAACGACTTCTGTTAGCCCGAAGCGCGAGCGAGGTTTTGACAAAATCCCTCGCTTGCGCTTCGGGCTATCAAGATGCTTTCCCCTTTTCTCTACCAGGAGCTTCACATGACGAACCCTCTGAAACCGGAAGTCGGCGGCGCATCGCGGCGCGACTTCCTCAAGACCACCACCGTCGCGGCAGGCGTCGCGGCGGCGGCGTCACTGTTTCCGTCCGGCGTCCACGCCGCCGGCAACGACGCCATCCGAGTCGGCCTGATCGGCTGCGGCGGTCGCGGCACCGGCGCCGCCGACAATGTGCTGCACTCCGCCCCCAACGTCTCCATCGTCGCCCTGGCCGATGCTTTCGGGGACCGGCTGAAAGACTGCCTCAATTTCCTGACGAGCAAGGCCGCCCAAGAGGACCGGGTCAAGGAGCTAGGCAACAAGGTGGAAATCCCTAAGGAGCGTTGCTTCGTCGGCCTGGACGCCTACCAGAAGCTGATCGAACAGTCGGACGTGAACTACATCATCCTGGCGACGCCGCCCGGCTTCCGACCGTATCACCTTCGGGCCGCCGTGGAATCCGGCAAGACGATCTTCACCGAGAAGCCGGTCGCCACGGACGCGCCCGGCATCCGGGTGGTTTTGGAGGCGGCCAAAAATTCCGAGGCAAAAGGCCAGCACATCGTCTCCGGCACGCAGCGGCGCCATCAGCTCGGCTACCTCGAATCGATGAAGCGCATTCACGACGGCGAGATGGGCGACGTCACCTCCGGCCGCGCCTACTGGAACCAGGGCGTGCTATGGTTCAAGCCCCACACCAAGGACCAGACCGAAGTGCAGTACCAGATGCGTAATTGGTACAACTTCCCCTGGCTGTGCGGCGACCAAATCGTCGAGCAGCACATTCACAACCTGGACGTGATAAACTGGGGCATCGGCAGTCACCCGATCCGGGCGACTGGCATGGGCGGCCGGCAGCGCAGCGTCCCGAACCCCGAGGACTACGGCGTCATCTTCGACCACTTCGCGACGGACTACGAATACGCCAACGGCGTTCACGTCCAGAGCATGTGCCGGCAGATCGACGGATGCCATAACGACGTTTCCGAGGCGCTGGTGGGCACGAAGGGCCAATGGCGCTCCGGCGGCTACAACCTCAATGGCAAGCCCGCTATCACCAAGGAACAGGAAAAAGGGGCGCAAGACCCCTACGTCCAGGAACACACCGACCTGATCGAGGCCGTGCGCTCGGGCAAACCGTTGAACGAACTGAATCGGGTGGCCGAGAGTACGATGACCTGCATCCTGGGCCGCATGTCTAATTATACCGGCAAGTCCCTGACGTGGGAGCAGGCGCTCAACTCGAAAGAGCAGCTGATGCCGGAGCCGTCAAAGCTCGACTGGAACACGGAGCTGCCGAAGTGGGCCGTGGCCGTCCCCGGCAAGACGCCGTTCGCATGAGTCTTTGGCGAGCCGGGTCGCGTTAGC
>DHJA01000276.1:15145-22170 GCA_002404095.1 Planctomycetaceae bacterium UBA4732
GCTAACGCGACCCGGCTCGCCAAATTAGGCACACCGGTTGTTCCTCTCTCACGTATCCGGGGAGTGACAACTCGGCTTCCACCGAATAGGCGCGACGATCCCCGTCGCGCTCTCGGTATTCATACAGCGGACGTACGCCAGATGGTTTACGTTTCGCGTCCGCTGGGAAAGCGTAACACAGCGCCCCTTTTTCCTCCGGTTTACCAACGCGCAAGCCATTCTTCGACGCCAACACCGGAACAGAATCTACAAAAGCGCGATCCGGCGCGAAGAACGCCACTCGGCCCTCCTTCTTGGGCCGGATCATGCTAAACGTTTCGGGCGCGGCGCCCGTCGATAAGTCGTATACCGGCGCCGGTATGGCCAAACGCGGACTGGAAAGGTCCAATTTGTAGAGGATTTGGTTGTATTCGTAGCGCGGCGTCGCGTCGGGGTTGCCCGAGAATGTGTGCGTGTACGTCCCCTCGAAAAAGATCAGGCGGCCGCCGTCCTTGTCAAACATCGGATCTTGCTTGGGATTGTAAAAGCTGTAGTGGTTATGGGTCGCCACTTTGACCGCGTAGACCCACGGCCCGACCGGCGCGTCGGCCTCCGCGTACCAGACTTCGCCGAGATACGACGTATCGCCGGACTGCTGCACGGCGATCATTACCCAGCGCTTGCGATACTCATTCCAATAAACCGATCCAGCATGGGCGAAAACTGGCTTATCGCTGTCGCGGTCCCGCAGTTGTAAAAGCCCTTCATCCATCTTCATCTTGCCGTCGGCGATGAACTTGGCCTGTTCCGCCGGCCCCACGGCGGGGGCGCCCTTTCTCCAGACGTAGTGCAGCCGTCCTTGCGCATCATAATCGAATTTCGGGTCGTCAAGGCTCGATCCTTCCTTGACACAGGTGTAGGATTCGTAATCGCCGGGGCGACGGAAGTGTTCAGGACTGGCGATTACGCGCGTCAGTGGATAGGGATTGGCGAAATAGACGTAATCGACGCCCTCCTCGACGCGGCGGAACGCGTGGCCCGACGGAAACGCCGGCGCCTTCATGTCCCAGTCGACCAGCTTTTCAAACGCTTCTTTGTCGTCGTCGAACACCGCCAGCCCGCGAGCGTAGACCTTCAGCGGCGGCTCCACTTTGACGTAAGAACCATAAAGCCGTTCGCGGCCGTCCGCGTCGGTCAATGGGACCAGCGCTGTCAGCCAGGTCGGCCCTTTACCGGGCATCCGCATCGTCTCTTTGGCGAAGCCCTTGGCGTCGGTGAAGTAAGCCAGATCGACGCCGGTTTCCGGGTCGAGGCCGCCGTGCGAAGGCAGTTCGGAGACGGCCCCAGGAACCTGGAAATTGCCGAGCGGATAGCCAGGGCGGTTGGTGTCGCCCCAGAACCAGTAAATCTTATTCCGATGGACCGCGTTCAGAACGGTGTCGGAGCCAAGAACCAGGCCATTTAGAACCGGCTCTCTCAGAGGAGTTTTATCACCGACAAGAACGCTGTCGGCGTAGACGCCGCCGCCCGTGAGACGGTAGAGGCGCTCGGCGATGTTGACTCGATGAATCTTCAATTTCGCGGCGCCGCCTGCAGTGACGTGGAGCGCGGCGCCACGGATGCCGAAGCCGTCTTTAGGATACTCGTAGCCGTGGCTGGCGACATAGAAGAAGACGTCTTTTTCCATCAGCCCCGGCTCGCGGAAGGCGACGACGCCGTTGCTGTCGGTGAAATAGCGAAGGTCGTTGACGGTGCGCAGCTCGACCAGCGGTACGCCGTGCCCCGTCTCGTCGTCCACTACCTTGACGGCGAAGTATTTGTTGGCGTCGTCCGGCGCCGCGTGAAACACGGATGCGGAGAGCAATAGCGCGGTGAACACGACCAGCCCCTTTCATAGGAGAGAATGCCGACGATTCGTACAAAAGGCGCAAGAGACGATCTACGATAGAATAGGGAGAAGTGATGGCGTCCGGCCTAAGCACACCACCGCCACCGCCGACGATCCATGAGGCTTCCCTGGCATCGGGCGCTTCAGGAGTGGTCGTTCGCGGCATTGAGATTGATTTCAATGCCGCGACGGCCTTGCGAAGGGCAGGAAAGAATGTCGTAATATGCGGCGACGACTTGGGCGCCAACCGCGGCCTGGCGCGCAAGATTGAAGCGGCGGTAGGTCCGGCCATTCGTGGGGCGCCTCATCGCCGGAGTGCGGGGCCAAGGGCTTTGCCGCACTTTCAACAACACGATCGTGCCCACGAAGGCCATACTTTCTACGAAACTCCCAATCGAAAGGCGGCTAGGAGAAAGCCATGAAGTACTTCACGCGCGAGCGCTACTTGGCGTTCCAGAATTTTGACGATGCCGCGATGGACGCCGCCGACGACGAATGGGAAAACGCGACGGATCGCTACGAAGCCTATTTACAGACGATCCGTCCCGATATGCCTGAATCGGTTCGCCAGTTGGAAGACGGCTTTTACTTCCACGATGCGCGGGTACTCAGCATGGGCCGGCGCGACGAAACATTCGTTATCTCGTTGCAACTTGACGTTCCGCCCAACGAACTGCTCACCATTACCTACGCCCTCGCCGGATCGCCGGAGGTAAATAAGGAACCGTTTGCCGACGGGAAAGACACCCCCTCGCCTTGGTGGCTGTATGAGGAGATCGAACAGGTCGGGGCAGGCGACCGAAAGCACTTCGTCCATTCGATCCTGTTCAGCAACGGTTGGGAAATATCGCTGCCATTCAGCGACGTGCAGGTGAGCCGGGCGGAGCCGGTCTACCCGTTGCCCGGTACGGTGTTCGTGCCCGCGTCCACGCCGGCCGTCGCTCCGTCCGCATAGCACAGCCGCCCCGCGATTTTCCCCTCCCTTTCCTTGACAACGGTATTCCGCTCGCCGAAAATGTTGCTGATCCGGTGGCCGCGTGCGGCGCGGCGGCTCTTTCCTTACAAGCCAGGCGATTCGTACAAAAGGCGCATTGGTCTAGCGACGATAGGATAGGGAGAAGGGATGCCGTCCGGCCCAAGCACACCACCAGTCCCGACGATTCACGAAGCGGAGCGGGAGTCGGGGCCGTCCGGCGCCGTACTTCGCGGACCACTCATTGAAATGGCGGCAGCTGTGGCGCGGAGAAAGGCCGGACAAGACGTTGTTGTGTGTGGGTCGGACGTTGACGCCAACCGAAGATTGGCGTACCAGATCGAAGCGACGGTCGGCCCGGCTACGCGGCCCCAGTTCCCGCATACGAGTGCGGGGCCGATGTCGCTGCCTCATCTGCATCAGCGGAACCGCTCGCCGGATGGACATACCTTCTACGAAGCGGACAAACGAAAGACAAAGAAAAAGCCATGAAATACTTCACGCGCGATCTTATCGAACACTACGGTTGCTTGGACGACGAAGCTGTGTTCCGGAGCGCCGAGGCGGAGTGGGAGGCGAGACTTGCTCGCTATGAGGCGGGGCTAAAGTCTATTGAGCCGGAACTGCCCGAACATATCCGCGTTTTCACCCGTCTTCTGCTGCACGACGCGATAGTCTGGAGCATCGCTCGTCAGGGTGACAAGCTTATCATGGTTCTACGCAAAGATGTACCCCCTAAAGATGTAGTCATTCTCACCTACACCCTGATCGAAGAGCCGGTCATCGATCGGGACGCGCTTTCCCCCGACTACCGGGGCGAGGTAATGGACTACAAGTACGACGAATTCGAATTGATCCGTGACTGCGGCCAGCGGACTTATGCGCAATCCATCCTCTTCGGCAACGGCTGGGAAATGTCGCTGCGCTTCAGTGACGTGCAGGTGAGCTTGGCGCAGCTGGTCTATCCGTTGCCCGGTACGGTATTCGTCCCCGCTTCCGCCCCGGCCGTTGCCCCCTCCGCATAGCACAGGCTTCGCCCCGCGATATTCACCTCTACTTCCTTGACAATGCCGTTCCGCTCGCCGAAAATGTCGCTTATCCGGTGTCCGCGTGTTCCGTCGTTGCGGCGCGGCGGCTCATTTCCACTAAGCCGGGCGTCTCCGGCGGAGGTTCGTCCATGTTTCGTCCACGTGGGTTGTGGTTCACCAGCGTCGTCGCAATCTTGGCGCTGTCGGCAGCGCCGGCCCGGGGCGACGACTCCTGGGTTGGCAAGCGCGTCATAATGAAACATGGCGGCGTGACAATCGGCCACACCGACAAAAACGACCAGGAGGTCGTTGACGCGACGCTCGATGATATGGAGTACAAAGTTGAGCAAGAAAAGGGGAAGTGGATCAAGGTCCGTGAGCGCGGCGTCTCTGGTTGGTTCGCCAAAGCCGACGCGGTGCTGCTGGAAGACGCCGTGGATTATTTCACCGATCGCATCCGCGACAATCCCAGCGACTATTACGCTTTTGCCTGTCGTGGCTACGCATGGCGGCAGAAAGGCGAATTGGGCATTGCAATCAAGGACTATAATGAGGCAATTCGCCTCGATCCGAAATGGGCCGCGTGGCGTATCTGTCGGGGCGTTGCTTGGTACCACAAGAAGGAATACGACAAAGCCATCGCCGATTACAACGAGGCCATCCGGCTTGACCCCAAGTTCGCCGAAGCCTTCTCTAACAAAGCATGGCTCTTAGCCACTTGTCCGGATGACAAGGTTCGCGATGGAAAGAAAGCGGTCGAGGCGGGCAAGCGCGCCTGCGAGCTGACCGACTACAAGAGCGCCAACGACCTCGAAAATCTCGCGGCCGCCTGCGCCGAAGCGGGCGAATTTGATGACGCTGTCAAGTGGCAGAGGAAAGCGCTTGAGGACGCCGACTACACGAAGCAAAACGGCGGCGACGCCCGCAAGTACCTCAAGCTCTACGAAGACCATAAGCCGTACCATGAGGAGAAGTGAAGCTCATCCCGATACGTCTGGATGCACGTTGTCCTTAGCGCGGCAATCAGCTTGAATAGGGATGAGAGAACTGAGGAGAACCACAGATGCCGACGCTTATCGTAGAAGACGTGCCGCCGGAAGTATACGAACGCCTGCAACGACGGGCGGCGGTCGAGAAGCGGACTTTGCCGCAAGAAATGTTGCACTTGCTGCAGCAGGCGTTGCGGGAAGAGGATAATCCGCCTCCTCGTTTGCCGGATTTCATTCCTAACGAGGAAATCTCCGCGCCTTTCGATTTGCCGCGGTCTAGTCAGCCAATGTATGTGGGCGTCTATGACGGCTCGCCGCGCTTACCGGACCCGTTTTCTTCTGACTTGGTGCAATGAAGGAGTTGGCGGCTATGTCCACGGTTCCTATCCACCGCACTTCCGTACTTCTTCCAACGGAGAGTGTCGAGCAGAAATTTCAGCGCCTTGCAGCCGCTTGGCGCGCCGAAACAGCCTACGTCTCCTCCACCAGCGATCTAGTCGCTCATCCCGCGTTTCAGGAAATCGTCGGGATGGGGTCTGTAGTCGTCCCTCTCTTGTTGCGCGAACTGGAAAGCCGCACCGGCCATTGGCACCGTGCGCTCCGCCGGATTACCGGCGTCGATCCCGCGGCGCCGGCGGATCGAGGGAATATGGACAAGACGACCGCCGCCTGGCTTCGCTGGGGCAAGGAGCAGGGTTACGAATGGTAGAGTCTCCTCTGGACGACGCGTTTCCCGGCCTCCGGGGTCAACCGTTCGAGATCAAGAGTCCAAGAGACGACGCCTACAACTGCATTGCATGGGCCGCAGGCGACAACCGTAACTGGTGGTGGCCGAGTCCGGATCAAGAGGATCATTGGCCCGAAGGCGTCGCTCGCGTCGAAACCGTAGACGCCTTCCGTGATGCTTTCGCCTCGCTCGGTTACGTCGAATGCCAACACGACCAACTCGAAGCGGGTTACGAAAAGATTGCCGTCTTCTCTCTTGCCGGCAAGCCCAAGCACGCAGCGCGCCAGCTTCCTACCGGCCTTTGGGCCAGTAAGCTCGGCCTGATGGAAGACATCGAACACGCCCTTTATGCTCTGACCGGAACGGAATACGGGTCGGTCGCGTTGGTTATGAAACGCCGGCTGCCAATCTCACCCGCGCCAGCCGACGCCCCTATCCCGCCCCCTCAATCCCGATAGAATGCATATAGACAGAACCAGCCATGCGTCGGGGTCGTCGTTCGCGGATCGTGGAGGCCAGTGCCATGCCAGCCGAGGGGATCAAGGAAGGCGTCGTAAAAGAAGAAGGTTTCATCGCCAACGGAGAAGCTGCCAACGGCGACGTTCAGGCTAACGGCATCAACGGCGAGGTTCACGCCCCGGCCGCGCCCGTCGATGACGACCCGGCCGAGACGCGCGAATGGCTCGATGCTCTTGAAAGCGTTATTCAGAGTCGCGGCGAGGACAGGGCGCGGTTCCTCATGTCGCAGCTCAAAAACAAGGCCAATATCAGCGGCGTCCACGTCCCCTTTACCGCCAACACGCCTTATATCAACACCATCCCCGCCTCCAAGCAACCGCTCTTCCCCGGCAACCGCGAGATGGAACGCCGCCTCAAGAGCCTCGTCCGCTGGAACGCCATGGCCATGGTCGTCCAGGCTAACAAGAAAGACAGCACCATCGGCGGCCACATCGCCACCTTCGCCTCGTCGGCCAACCTCTACGAAATCGGCTTCAACCACTTCTTCCGCGGTCCGAACCACCCCGACGGCGCCGACCAGATCTACTTCCAGGGCCACGCCTCGCCCGGCATCTACGCCCGCGCCTTCCTCGAAGGCCGGCTCAGCGCCGAAAAGTTGCAGCATTTCCGCCAAGAGTTGGCGGAAGGCGGCGGCCTGTCGTCGTACCCGCATCCGTGGCTGATGCCGGACTTCTGGCAATTTCCGACGGTGTCGATGGGCTTGGGGCCGATCATGGCCATCTACCAGGCGCGCTTCAACCGCTACCTGGAACACCGCGGCCTCAAAAAGACGGCCGGCCAGCACGTCTGGTGTTTCATGGGCGACGGCGAATGCGACGAACCGGAATCCCTCGGCGCCCTGACTCTCGCCTCGCGCGAGGGGCTGGACAATCTGATCTTCGTCATCAACTGCAACCTCCAGCGCCTCGACGGCCCGGTGCGC
>DHJA01000276.1:22343-32221 GCA_002404095.1 Planctomycetaceae bacterium UBA4732
GGTGCGCGGCAACGGCAAGATCATTCAGGAGCTGGAAGCGGCGTTCCGCGGCGCCGGCTGGGACTGCATTAAAGTCATCTGGGGATGCGATTGGGATCCGCTGCTGGAACACGATAAGACCGGCCTGCTCGTCAAGCGCATGGGCGAGGTGGTGGACGGCGAATTCCAGAAATACACTGTGGCGGGCGGCGCCTACATCCGCGAACACTTCTTCGGCAAGTACCCCGAGCTGCTCAAGCTGGTCGAACACATGAGCGACGAGCAGCTGACGAAGCTGAAACGCGGCGGCCACGACCCGGAGAAGGTTTACGCCGCGTTCAAGGCGGCCGTGGAACATAAAGGATCGCCGACGGTCATTTTGGCGCATACCGTCAAGGGCTACGGCCTGGGCGATGCCGGCGAGGGCAAGAACATCGCCCACCAGTCCAAGAAAATGGACCCCAAGCACCTGATCGAGTTCCGCAACCGCTTCGGCCTGACGGTGCCCGACGAAGCCGCGTCCAAAGCCGCCTTCTACATGCCGGCGGAAGGCGCTGAGGAAATTAAGTATCTCAAGCAACACCGCGAGGCGCTCGGCGGTTATCTGCCCATTCGCACGGTGAAATGTCCCTCGCTCAAGGCGCCCGGCGACGACTTCGTGAAGCCCTACACCACCGGCAGCGCCGACAAAAAGCCGTCCACGACCGGCGTGTTCGTGGACCTGCTGGCCCGGCTGTTGCGCGACCCGGAGCTTGGCAAGTGGGTAGTGCCGATCGTGCCCGACGAGGCGCGCACCTTCGGCATGGACCCGTTCTTTTCCAAGTACAAAATCTACTCCAACGTCGGCCAGCTTTACGACCCGGTGGACGCCGAGTTCCAGCAGGCCGCTTACCGCGAGGCCAAGGACGGCCAACTTTTGGAAGAGGGCATCACCGAGGCCGGCTCGATGTCGTCGTTCATCGCGGCCGGCACCGCCTACGCCACGCACGGCGTACCGACGATCCCGTTTTACATCTACTATTCGATGTTCGGCTTCCAGCGCATCGGCGACCTGATCTGGGCCGCCGCCGACCTACGGACGCGCGGTTTCCTTCTCGGCGCGACGGCCGGCCGTACCACGCTCAACGGCGAAGGTTTGCAACACGAGGACGGCCATAGCCACCTGTTGGCTTCGACAGTGCCGACCATCGTGGCCTACGACCCGGCGTTGGCGTTCGAGTTGGCCGTCATCATCCGCGACGGCATCCGCCGGATGTATCAGGATGTGAAAGAAGATGTTTTCTACTATATCACTCTTTATAATGACAATTATGTAATGCCGGCGATGCCGGCCGGCTGCGAGGAGGGCATCCTCAAGGGCTTGTACAAGCTGCGGCCGGCGGTGAACGCCAAGCCGAAAGCCCCCAAGGCGCACTTGTTCGGCAGCGGCCCGATCCTGATGCACACGCTGCGGGCGCAAGAGTTGTTGGCCGAACATTTCGGCGTGGCGGCGGACGTCTGGAGCGCGACCAGCTACAAGGAACTGCGGCGCGAGGCGCTGGAGGTCGAGCGCTGGAACCTGCTGCATCCGACGGAAAAGCCGCGGCAGAGTTACGTGCAAACGGTGCTGGCGAAGGAAGAGGGCGTCTTCGTGGCGGCGAGCGACAACATGCGAGCGGTGCCGGAGATGATCGCCCGCTGGGTGCCGGGCGGTCTGTTCCCGCTCGGCACGGACGGCTTCGGCCGCAGCGAGACGCGCGCGGCCCTACGGCGCCATTTCGAGGTGGACGCCGAGTGTATCACGGTGGCGGCGCTGTATCAGCTGGCCCAGCGCGGGGCGATCAAGGCAGATGTGGTGCAGAAGGCGATCCAGAAATTCGAGATTAACCCGGAAAAGATCAGTCCGATGAGAGCTTAGCCAGCAGTGACTCATAGCGCACGTTACATCAAGATCGTGGAATGGTCCGAGGAGGACGGCGCGTTTGTCGGCCAGTGTCCAGGGGTGATCGGCCCGTGCTGCCACGGCCCGGACGAGGCCGCGGTTTACCGGGAACTTTGCGTGATTGTGTCTGAATGGCTAGAGTTGGCCGTCCAGGATGGGACGCCGCTTCCTCCCCCTACCGCCGGCGTCGGCGCTGCACAGAAAATCGCCGAACCACTCGCCGCGGTAGGCCGGCCGCGCGAATAACCGCTGCGCGCCATTGCGCTTTTCTGCGCGCGAGCCGGCTGTTGAGCGGGGTGTTCGGCGGCGGAGGGGACAGGAATGAAGGCTCCCCGGACGCTCAAAGAGGTCGATCTGCCGGGACGCATCCGAGCCGCCGGCGGAGCGAATCTGAAAGTGGCCGGCGAATTCTTCGGCTGGGAGCCGGCCAGCGTTGCCAAGACGGCAGCCGACTTCACGAAGGACCAATTGCTTGCTCGTGGCTGGACAAAGGAGCGGCTTTTGGATGCCGCCGAGGGCTACGAGTACATTGCCAGGATTACGCCGAACAACCCGAGCGCGGCGGGGCGGGCCGGTCAACTGCGGGAGATCGCCAAGCTGCTCGACTGAGGAGAAAGCAATGACTCACCATAACCGGTTTATCATCGACAACCACTCGGCCGACTCGCTAGCGCTCTACATCGAGCCGGAGGGCGCTTTCTTCCCACTGGCCCCAGGAGAAGAAGTGTCCGTCAGTGATGAGTTCACAACGTCGCCCGTGACCATCAGACTTACCGCCTCCGCTAAAGGCGAGCCGATCCTTTCGATCTGGCCGGGAGACGGCGAGGTCCGAGTGGAAAAGGACGGCGTGGATGTTTTCGACCTGCTTCAAAGGGCGTCGGAGTCTCATACGGCGTACCAACAACACGGCCCGCCCGCCTTCGCGGACCCAGCCGCCGCGGCAGACCGGCCGCGCGATTGACGCTCTCGCGGCTCGGCGTCCGCAGTCCCTTAGACAGACTTGCATGAGAGCGTCGGCGGCGAGTGCGTTCGCGGCGCATCCTATCCCGGCGATCAGGAAAGGATAGGCATGGACGCAAAGTATGAAGGCTCCCCCGTCCCGGTTGAGGGCGTCATCTTTGAGCGTTCAAGAGCCAGGACGTTGGGTTTAACTGTTTGTTGGGTTGTCTTGTCAGCTTGGGGCATGTGCATGTTTTCTGGCGCGCTCAACGGGAATGCGGATTTAGGAATTAAAGGACTGCTTTTCGGTATCGTGCTTATGATAGGCGCCCCGATCATGATTCTGCGGGAAGTTCGCTCGTTATGGGTGCGCCGTCGCCTAATTATTGGATCGGATTGCATTCAGGTTATTGAACGCCTCGCGGGAGAAGACCGAGTGGTGCTACAACTTCCGTTCGCCAACATCGCCGAAGTCAAGTACGAGGAGAACAGGCGCCGGGTTGGAATCGATCTGCACCGACTCGACGACGCCGATACCTATGCGCCGTGGGAGAAATTTAAGGGAAACCGGCAGTCTAGCGGCCGACATTACTGCATCCCCGTCGGCTATCGCAGCGGGCCGCGCGTAATTGCGTCAAAGATAGAGAAAGCATATTCCCTATGGGCCGGAGAATTGAATTGAAACGGGATCATTCGCACTATTTCTGGCCGAACCGTCCGCTGCAGTAGACCAGCCGCGCGATTGACGCTTGATCTGTACGCCGGAGGAATTGATGGAGAACTAGCGATGTTCCATGATCCGATTGTCGAGGAAGTTCGGGCTATCCGCGAGCAGCTTGCCGCCCAATTCAACTTCGACATCCGCAAGATCGTTGAGGACGCCCAAAGGAGACAGGCGACGTCCAAGTCCAGGATCGTCTCTTTCGCGAGGCCGAATAACGTGCCGCAGCCGACCGGCCGCGCGAAGGATGGTGCTTTGAATCATAACGTCAAGACCGCGTGAACCGGCTGCTGAACTGTGTCGTTCGGCGTCAGAGGTGCATTCCGATTGGCAACGAGAAACGCTAAGACGGAGATGCGGTGGGTGGATGCTTGGAACGATGTGTACGATATCATCCGGGGGCGCCGCGAGGTGCCGTGCATGCTTCCGGATTGGTCGATCATTAGCGTGGATGAGTGCCTTGGCTGGTTGCAGCAGTCGGTGTACGAGGGCTATTTGGTGCGTGTTGAGGAGGGATGGGTTGGCCACCGTCGCGGAGTCATCGCTCATCGCTGCCAGCCGGATGCCGAACAACAGGCGGCGGAATAGAAGCATCGTAGATATTCGGGAGTTTTGATACGCCGGACGCCGGTATACAACCACAGGAAGAACGATGGACGAACAGAAGCTTCTTGAACGCATCACGGTGAATCCGAACATCTTTGGTGGGAAGCCCATCATTCGCGGTCGCCGGCTGGCAGTCGAACAAGTGCTGGGGATGCTCGCCGCCGGTGATACGCCAGATATCTTGTTGCAGGGCTATCCCTGGCTGGAAAAGGAAGACATCCTGGCGTGTCTCACCTATGCCCGCCGGCTCGTCGGTAACGAACGAATCGAGCCTCTCAAGATCGAGTCGGCCGCATGAAGGTGCTGCCTTGTCTTTACTACGGATTACGGACTCCTGGAGGGCTAGATGGCGACCGAGATCAAACTGCCGGCGTTGAAAGAAAACGTGGACACGGTCGAGGTGAACGCGGTGCGCTGTGCGCCCGGCGACACGGTGGCCAAGGATCAGGTCTTGCTCGAAGTGCAGGCCGACAAGACGGCGCTCGACGTGCCGTCGCCGTCGGCCGGCCGCGTCACCGAAGTGCGCGTCAAGATCGGCGAGCAGATTAAGGTCGGACAAGTCATCTGCCTGATCGAAGGCGGCGGCAACGGCGAAGCGCCTAAAACCGCCCCTGCAAAAAAAGCGGCTGCCCCTGCCGAAACACCAACGGCGAAGAAGGCGGAAGCGCCTGCCGAAGCGCCGAAGGTTGCCGCCCCGAAGGCAACGGCGGCGCTCGTGGCGGCGCCGGCCCTCAACCGCGTCACGGCCGCCGGCCCCGCCACGCGCCGGCTGGCCCGCGAACTCGGCATCGACCTCAGCCAGGTCGCCGGCAGCGGCCGCGCCGGCCGCGTTATCGAAGAGGATGTGAAGGTCTACGTCCGCCAACTCGCCGCCAACGGAACGGCAGCGGCCCCTACGGGTGGCGGAGTGCAGGCGCCGCCCCTGCCCAACTTCGAGCAATGGGGTCCGGTCGAACGCCAGCCGATGCTTGCCGTCCGCAAGGCGACAGCCCGGCAGATGAGCCTCGCCTGGAGCCTCATCCCACACGTCACGCAACACGATTTAGCGGATATTACCGATCTCGAAGCGTTCCGTAAGTCGCAGGACGCCAAGAAGCCGAAACTGACCGTGACCGCGTTCGCCCTCAAAGCGGTCGCCGTAGCGCTGCACGAGTTCCCGACGTTCAACGCCAGCCTCGACACGGCCGGCAACCAGCTGATTATAAAGCGCTATTTCCATGTCGGCGTGGCCGTGGACACCGAGAACGGCTTGCTCGTGCCGGTGATCCGCGACGTGGACAAGAAGAGCGTGGCGGAGATGGCCGAAGAGCTGACGGGCATCGCCGACCGCGCCCGCCAACGCAAGCTCGACGGCGCCGAGTTGAAGGGCGGCACCTTCACCATCACCAACCTCGGCGGCATCGGCGGCACCGGCTTCACGCCCATCGTGAACTACCCGGAAGTCGCCATCCTGGGCCTATCGCGCGGCCGACTAGAGCCGGTCGTCCGCAACAGCGAGATCGTGCCGCGACTGATGCTGCCGCTGTCGCTGTCCTACGACCACCGCGTCATCGACGGCGCCGCGGCGGCCCGCTTCACGCGGCGGCTTGCGGAGATGCTGGAAAATCCGATGTTGCTGTTGTTGCACGCTTAAGAAAGAGGAGAAAGCATGAATAGGCGATTAACAGCTATCATCCGCCGCGAGGGTGACGGGTATGTCGCTTTGTGCCCCGAACTGGACATTGCCAGTCAAGGCGACACAATTGAAACGGCCCGCGACAACCTCCGCGAGGCGCTGGTGTTGTTCTTCGAGTGCGCTTCGCCTTCGGAAGTGGAGGAGCGTCTAGGCGGCGAAGTCTTTGTCACGCAGGTCGAGGTAGCCGTTGGGTAAGCTACGCGTCTTATCTGGCCGGGAGGCGTGCGCCATCTTGGAACGGCACGGCTTCGTCCACGTACGCCAACGCAGCAGTCACATCATCATGCAAAAGGCGACGGCTGGAGGAACCACAACGGTTCCCATACCTGACCACAAGGAATTGCGGATTGGTACGCTGCGTTCCATCATCCGGCAGTCGGGCCTGCCGCGTGCGGAGTTTGAAGCGTAAAACGGACGGAAACAGGGATTTACAGGAGTCCCGCCGCATCGCGGGCTAGGCAGTCTTCGTGGGCGACAGCGAGCCAGCCCTCCGCCGCCTCGCGGAGGTTGGCGCGAACTTCGTCGAGGGTTTCGCCCTGGGTGTGACAGCCGGGAAGCGCGGGGATGGAAGCGGAATAGCCGCCGGCATCGGGTTCAGGGCGGATGATCGCGGTAAGGACAACGGCGACATCAACGGCGACGGGCAGGGGTGACGCGGCGGCACGGCTCATGGTTGAGATCCTCCAATCCCTGTAGCCTATCGCGGGGCTGCTGCGAGGTCGAGGGCAGACGAAGCCGAAATTATGGTAAGGGTTTCGGCACGGCCGGCGCCGGCTGGGCCGCTTGCTCAAGCAGCTTGCGGACGGCTTGATTTCTCTCCGCGCCGACCCCTTTCCGCTTTGACTCTTGGGCGGCTTTGTCCCATTCCTGCTTTCTCACGTCTTCGACAAACTTGGGAAATTTCGTCCTGAGGCCGTTCACGCCAAGGTTATAGGCCATATCCGTTAGCGCCTCTTGCGCACTTGGCGGATACTTTGCGTAGTCCGCGAACTTGTCTTTGACCGCGGCCTCCATGCGGCCGTAGGTCAGATCGAAAAGGTCTTTTTGTTGCTGCTGGCTGATCTCTTCGAGGGTGTTGTCCTTCAAGTATTGATTCACTTCCCGTCCTTTTAGTCCAAGCTCCTTCGCGGCTTTGAAGAGCGCACTGCCGCCGTGCTTTTCAAGGAACGCCTTGGCGTCGGCGCCGGAAAGACCCGCGGCCTCGGCGTACAATTTGGCCTGCGCCTCGCTCACGCCGGCGGCTCGTAGGTCGTCCTGAATCTCCTTGGCGGTGCGTTTTTTCATGTCGTAGCCGCGGCCGATGGTCACGCCTGACTTGTCACTCGGAACGTGAGGCCGTCGGCTGTGATACGGCCCACCCTCGTTGCCTTCGCCGTCGAATGTTACTTGACCGCGAGGCACGGCCAAGAGATTGGGCTTCCGGCGATCCGGCATAGCGATGATGCCCGCTTTCTTGAGCAAAATGCCGAGAGCAGTCTTGTTCAAATCGGGCGCTTGGGTCTCACGCTCCTGGGTCAGCGCGGCCAGGGCGTCCTTTCTTTCATTAACAGCGCGCTTGTCCAAGCGGCTCTTCTTCAAATCCACTTTGGGGAAATGGATCATTTGGCCGTCATCGCCCTTGCGAAACCGCTCGGCGTAGATGGCGTTGATCAAATCCTCGTCGCTCACCCCGCCCTTGCCATCCGGACCAGGTTTTTCGGATAGTTGCTTCTTGTCCCACTGCTTCAGAGCCGCCTCGATAACCTGCACCGCGCTACCCCGAGGATCAGAGGGCGGCCCATTCTGCACGGCCGTGGACCAGAGGACGTTGCGTAAAGTATCACCGCGAGCATCCACGTCCAGGCCGAGCTTTTCTTTGATCGCGTTCACCACCGGAGTGTAGTGGGTGTCGAAGATGAACTCGCGCTCGTTATTAACAAACTCCTCGCCTTCCCGCTTGACGACTTCCTTCCACTTCGTCTCGAACTCCGGCGTACCGGGGGCAATTTCTTTGAACGAATCTGGCTTGCCCGCGTCTGGTTCCCGGAAGTCTTCCGCGTAATACTCGTCAACGAATGTCTTCACGGTCGAAGACTTGCCGACGCCACGTTGGGAAGCGAACTGGAAGGAGCCGTAGGAAATTCCGCCCGGATCGTTCTCGCCTGGAGAGATGGTTTGCGGCCCCCTGTTGCCGACCTCTTGTGTGGAGGACAGCCAACCGAGCGGTTTGGTTTGCGCCGTCGCGCTCAAGGGTGCAAGAACGGTAAGCACGATCACGGCCGTCACGGTCTTCAAGGCATTCTCCCTTGCGTAGATGCAGCTTGGGGAAGTGATTGGGGCCGCTCCGAACGGGGCGACCCCAATCACTTGTAGACGGCTGAGTTACCGTGCTAGCCCACGTACATGCGTGCCGTTGGCCCGGTAGTATGGGTCATCGTCATCGCTTGGTGGCCGTTGCATCCGCTGCCGCTCCATCTCGGCCGCTTGAGCATCGGCACGCGCCCGGTTCAGATTTTCCTGCGCCTTTGCTCTCTCGTAAAGGGCGTTGTCCTTCTCCTGTTTAGTGTCTCGTGCGGCCTGATAATTGTTGAGTGCATCCTGATAGTATTTAGAAACTTCCGCTTCTTTTTCGTGGAGTCGATCGCAACTCTGCTGGAAGTCTTCGCGTTTCGCCTCCAGATTCTTGTAAAGCGCCCGGATCTCGCCGATGACCAGTTCTCCGGTCTTCGGGTCGTAGTATTTCAGGTAGGACTCGCCGGAATACGGGTTAAACGCCCCCATTCGCTGGTAGCCTTCCTTTTCAGACACTCCTAGTTTCTCGCGTGCCTCGTCTACGGCGGCCATCACCTTGTCCTTGTACCGCAGGCTGATCACGTTGGAGTAAATCTGGTGTCGGGCCAGCCACTCCCCACTCTCGTTGGTCTTCTTGTCCACCTGTTGGTTGAGGTCGTTGGCGTTGTCTCGGTATTTCTTATTCGAGTCGTCGGAGCGGCTCTTTGCGTACTGGAAGTTCTGACTCTTTTGGTTGACCACCATTTGCGCCTCGCCTACGGCGGTTTGCTGGTCCTGGTAAGCGGTATTGGGTTGCGCGCTGGCGACTATCGACGTTGCCAAGAGCGCGAAGGCGGCGATCATCATTCGCATGACATTTCTCCTCTGGGAAAGTGGTGTAATACTCATTAAAGCCGATTGTTTGAGCCGCAAGGTTCACGCGTCCGGCGGCGCCTTCAAAGCAGGCAGCGGGTCGGGGATCTTCTTCAACTCAATTTTCTTGGGCGCGGTCAGGTTGTCCGAATCGGCCAGCTGACCCGATTGCGATCCGTTGCCGGTCAGCGTTTCGCATGGCTGGCAGCAAACGCACGGCGGCGGGTAGTAAACGCACACCGGCGAGTAGCATTGTCGGCTTCTCCGATGGCAGGCATCGGCGTCTCTGCCGCCGATGGCGATCACCATGACGGTGATCGCAACCACGAGGATCAGTCTGCGCATTCTGGGTCTCCTTAAAACAAGGGGGTCGGACGTAGGGCGGATCGCCGCCCTACCGCGTGTGTTAATCTGGGTAGACTCTAACAGGGGGGGGGCCGCGTCAATGGGGAGATGTTAGATTCTTGTAAAAAAACCACTCTGCCATTATCCAGAGTGTTCGAGTCGTCATGCGAGCTAGGAATCGCGGCAAGGAGCATCAGATGACGCTTAATCCATCAACTACTTCGGACGGCCGCTTCAACGAAGAGGGGGACTGGATCGCGCAACAGTTCTTCTCGCCCGACGACCTCCGCGCGTCGCCAGAGGAATACGTCGCTCTGCACGCTCAGGCATTAGGCTGCTTCTCATTCCACTTCTATCGCTACCGCGATCCTACTTTGGGCGCTTGGGTGCGCCGCGTGGGCGAACTTCTCTCAACCGAGGCGGAGGTTGAGCGCTGCCGACAGCGATTCTTGTCTTCGGAGGAATGGACGACGGTTCGCCGGCAAGAGGTTGAAGGTCTGTAAACGCGGCGTCGGCTTGACGGACAATTCCTATGCGAAAAGGGCGGGGAAACCCCGCCCCTACAGAGG
>DHJA01000276.1:32235-45671 GCA_002404095.1 Planctomycetaceae bacterium UBA4732
GGGGGGGGGGGGGTTTTTTCTCCCCCCCTTTTCCCCCCCAGCCTCTAAGATTACGGCGGGCCGCCCTCCACTTCGGTGGTCAGCCCTTGCGCCATTTTCACTTCTTCGCCGTAATTGACCGTCCAGGCCGTTTTGTGCGTCACTGCCTCGACCAGGCCGGCCGCCGACGGATGGCCGTTGCCGCTCTTCTTGACGCCGCCGAACGGCAAATGCACCTCGGCGCCAATACACGGCAGATTCACGTAACCCATGCCGTATTCGCACTCGTCGCGGAACAGCCGCATCGTTCGGAAGTCCTCCGTGACCACCGCCATCGATAGGCCATATTCCGTGTCGTTATAGATACGAACCGCATCTTCATTGGTCTTAAACGGGATCAAGGCAAGATGCGGGCCGAACACTTCTTCGCGGATGCAACGCACTTTCGGCCCATATTCCATGCGATAAATGAATGGCGACAGGTAGCAGCCGTCGCCGTTCAGCCGGCCGCCGTCGAGCAGCACCGTCGCGCCTTCTTTGCGGGCGAGGTCGTTGTAGCCGAGCACCTTTTCGACGGCGCCGCGATGGATGACGGGGCCGGTGAAGTTGCCGGCGTCGAGCGGGTCGCCGATGCGCAGACGGCGGACGGCGGCCACCAACTTCTCGGCGAAACGGTCGAACATCGTCTCAGCCACGAGAACGCGGCCGGCCGAGACGCAGCGCTGGCCGCTCGTCTTGAACGCGCTAATAAGTGCGCAGTTGACGGCCAAGTCGATCCGGGCGTCGGCGCAGACGACGACGGCGCTCTTGCTGCCCATCTCGCAGGCGGTGATACGGTCGTAAAAGGAGGCGGATACTTCCTGAATGTGCCGGCCGACTTCGTAGCTGCCGGTGAACAGGACGACGTTGACGCTCGGATCGCGGACCAGCGCTTCGCCGACGTCGCCGGCGCCGTGGACGAGGTTGAGGACGCCGGACGGGAAGCCGGCTTCGACGAAGAGTTCGGCGAGGCGCTGGCCGACGGCCGGCGTATCCTCGGACGGCTTGAAGACCGCCGTATTGCCTTCGAGAAGGCTGGGGCCGAGCATCCACAGCGGCACGGCGAAGGGAAAGTTCCAGGGCGTGACGACGGCGACGACGCCCCACGGCTTACGGCGCATGAAGGCGTCTTTTTCGGCAATTTCAGAGGCGAATACGTCGCCAATGGGCATTCGGCCCGTGCCGAAGACGTATTGAATCATGTGCAAGCCTTCGATGACTTCGGCGCGGCACTCGCTGACGACCTTGCCGCATTCGCGGGCCATGAGGCGGGCGATGGCGTCGGCGTCGCGCTTGACGAGCTGGGCGAGGTTGTCGAAGAGTTCGGCCCGGCGGATACGGCTCTCGCGGCGCCAGGCGGGATAGGCGGCTCGCGCGGCGGCGACGGCCTGGCGGACTTCCTCGGCAGGTGTAACGGGGAAGCGGCCGACGACTTCGTCGATGCGGGCGGGACTGCGGCTGTCGAAGGCGGTCCCATTGGCGGGACGCCATTGCCCGGCGATGAGATTGAGGCCGGTGATGATCGCGGTACTCATGGCGAGATGGCTCCTTGATGGGGTCGGCATGACCTTTGCTATTATAATCGTTTGAGGCAATCCGAATGTGATACTTTCCCCTGTGAGGTCCGAATCATGTTGGCGACATTGACTGCGGCCTTGTTACTCGGCGCCCCCCCGGCGGTGGAACCGACTCGGGCGGACAAGGACGCTCCGCCTCCGAAGTTGGCGCTGTTCGCGGACGAAAGCTGGTACAAAAATCGCAAAGCCGACGAACAAGACTTCGTCGGCGTACTGTCCAAGGCGCCCGAGCGTCCCGGCGGCACGGTCGGCATCGGCCGCTTCAACCTTTACCGTCTCACCATGAATCACAACGGCAAGCAAACGGAGCGCGAAGTCTACGCCGGCTCTCATCCCGAGTATTTCGCCCCTTACGTCGGCAAGCGGATCAAGCTGATTGGCAAGGCCGTCGAAACGGAGGTCGAGGGCAAGGTCTACGCTGAAATCTGGCCCGCCCTGCTGGAAGTGGTGGGGGCCGCGCCCACGACGAGCGCCGTTAGCGATATTCCGGATAAAATCGATCTCCTCATTAGCAATAAGGTCTATTTGTCCGATCCCGCACCCGAAAAGGACTTTGTCGGCCTTCTACAAAAGATGAAAGGCGTGGACGCGATAGGCTACCGTCTGCTCCTCGAAGGAGGCGACACTGTCAACCGCCAAGACCTTCACTTTTACGACAACAATTACAAACGATTGGACGCGTATGACGGCATGAGGGTGAAGATCACGGGCAAGAAAGTGTCGGGAATGGTGGGAAGCAACCCATTCGCCTACATCCTTCCGGGCCGGCTTGAGGTCATGCCCGCCGTGGGCGACAAAGCCGCTGGGAAGACCCTGAAGGTGCTGGCTCGCGGGACGTGGCGAGTGGGCGACAGCGCCGCCCCGTTGCAGCTTGTCATCCGCAGCGCCAAGGAGTTGGCGTTGTCCCACGGCCAAGCGGCCGACAAGGCCGAGGATGACTCCGTGAAAAGGCAGGCCGTCGAGGAGGCGGCTCGTCTCTTTAAGGTCGAGGTGATCGACTGGAAGACGCAGATGATTGTCGTGGCGTCGGCCGGCGCCAAGCCGTCCAGCGGCTACACGGTGGAGATCACCGGCCTCGACGTGCGGGACGACGTACTGACGGTTCACTGGCGGCTCAATTCGCCCAAGCCCGGCGACTTTGTGAAGGAGTCGTTCACGCACCCCGCCCAAGCCGTGCTGACCGAGCGCTTTGACGGCAAGGTGGTGTTCGACTCGCCGCCGAAAGCGCCGGGCGCCGGTAAGTAACCGCTGTCCTATAAGCGGCCAACATCGACGAGCCGCGACCGTTAGGGAGCGGTTTTGAGTTGCGTGACGCCTCCGCTCCCTAACGGTCGCGGCTCGTAACGCTCCTTAAGCTTTCGCTCCGTCCCAAGGCCCGGATACTCATGCTCACCGGCAAAATGGTGCGCGTCCGCTACGCCCGCGATCGCATCGTTCCCCATTATATTGACGCCGCCGATGCCGCATGGGTCGAAACGGCCGAGCGGCTATTGGACCTGTTCCGCGGTCAGGAGGGCAAGACGCGCGGCCAGTTAGAGGACGAACAGCGCGAGGCGTTCGGCGACGACCCCGGCCAACTCGTCCATCAAGGTTTGGTCAAGCTGCTGGCGGATCGCTGCGAGTTTGAGGTGTCGTCCGACCATCCGCCGGAGCAACTGCGGGCCGCGGTGTTCCGCGCCGCGACGAGGCGGCGAAAAGAAGCTGTTCTCGTCACTGGGTCGCCGGCCAACAACGACGACCTTCGCGCCGCCGTCGCCGCCTTCGACCGAGCGGCCGTCTTGCAAGAAGTGGCGGCTGAACTCGGCCTGACCCCGGAAGCCGTCGATCAAGGCTTGTTCGCGGACCTTAAAAGTGAACAACGGCTCACCCAATTCAAAAGCCTCAGCGCCAAGCGTTTGTTGCAGCGTTACAACGTCGCCCTGGCGCAGGCGGTGTTGCTGCGTTCGACGCGCGTCCACGTCATCGTTCGCAACGAACCGCCGCAGCGCTATCGGCAACTGTTGGGACGCATCAAGTTTCATCGGCTCGTCTGCGAGGTGGAGCGCCTCGGGCCGGACGGCTTTCAAATGCACCTCGACGGTCCGATGAGCCTTTTCTCGGCCACGCAGAAATATGGGCTTCAACTGGCGATCTTTCTGCCGGCCGTATTGTTGTGCCGCGATTTCGAGCTGAAAGCCGAGTTGCGTTGGGGGACGCAGCGCAAACTCAAGACGTTCCTCGTCACGCCGGGCGACGGCTTGGTCTCGCATTATCCCGACCAAGGCATGTACACGCCGCCGGAGTTGGCGATGTTCGTCGAATTGTTCCGTAAACGGATCGCCGAATGGGAGCTTGTCGAGGAAACGGAATTGCTGCCGCTGGGCGACGGCTTCTGGGCGCCGGACTTTCGCCTGGTCCATAAAGAAACGGGCTTGGTCGTGTTGCTGGAAGTGTTGGGCTTTTGGCGACGGTCGAGCGCCGAGAAGCATTTGGAGCGGCTGCGGCAGCACGTGCGCGAGCCGTTCCTGCTGGCGGTGTCGGATCAGCTGCACATCGACGAGGCGGAGCTAGAAGGACTGCCGGCCGGCATCCATCGCTTCCGCAATATGCCGTTGCCGGATGAGATCGCGCGGTTGGCGGGAGAACTTCTGACAGGCAAGTCAAACTCATGAGGATTGCAAAGTGACCGACGCCGAGCGATTGTCTGAAGCCGCTTGGACTGGTGACCTAACGATCATCAAAGACCTAATCGCCGCCGGCGTCGATATCAACGCGCCTTCCGCCGAAGGGCGTTGGCCGCCGCTTCACTTGGCCATAGAGAATCAACGGATTGACGTTATCCGATGGCTGCTCGTCGCTGGGGCGGATGTCAACCGAAACATGAGCGGCGGCTGGACGCCGTTAGTCCATGCTATCGACATTGAGAGTGATGCCGCGGTGCAAGCTGGAACGCTCTCGGAGGAAATGCCAATCGTACTTGTCGCACTACTCCTGTCGGCCGGTGCAATACCGACGACAGAGGCCCTAGAAATTGCAAGGCGCTACCAGAATTACAGGGTATTGGAGTTGTTGCAGCAGTATACGTCTCGGGGTTAGATCTACCTGGCCCCTTGCCGCTGTAGAGCATCTGTGGATAAATTGTCTTAAAGGAATCCACATGATGAATATGGAAGACTCCGTCACCTACGTAGAAATCATTGAAAAAGGAATGGTCAAGGGGCAGCTAAACGCCATCCTTCGCATGGGCCGTAAGAAATTCGGGGCGCCGAGTGAAGCCGTCACGACTCTGTTGGCGGGCATGGACGATCCCGAACGCCTTGCCGACCTCATCGACCGAGTGCTGGACGTATCCACGTGGGACGAATTGCTTGCCTTATCGTGAAGGCGAATTCGGCAATGGTATTCGGCAGCGTCGCACCGCAGCCGATCAAGACGGCCGTCCACGAGAAAGTTAAAAAAAGATGAAAGGCGGCCTAACGCGAGACTTTTCGGTTGCATGTGGCGCGTCATCCGAAGTACAATGATATAAACCTTGCCCAGGCGGCGATTTTCATCCTATCGGAATCACGGGCGGTGCGCGGCCCCTTGGAATCGAGGTTGCCGAGGTGCGCGTGCGTTGACAGAGAATGTTCCTGAAAGGCTGGTGGGAAATGCGGCCGGAGCCGCGCGATTTTTCCTCTTTCGACGAGGCCGTCCGAAGGAAAGATCGTTTTATCGCATCGACGAGGCGTTCCACTTTGGACGTGAGGAGCGAGGTCATCACATGAAGTTGAGTCTAGTCGTGAAGGCGGCGGGCACCCAGGTAGGCAAAGTCCTCCCTATCGCCCTTTCCCAATTCGTCATCGGACGTGATCCCCAGTGTCATCTTCGGCCGGCAAGCCCATTGATTAGTAAGCGCCATTGCGCCCTGCTACAGCGCGACGGCAAAGTTTTTGTTCATGATTTCGGCAGCACCAACGGCACCTCCGTCAATTACGAACTTATCAAGGGTGAGATCGAGCTTCACGACGGCGACAAGCTAAAGATCGGCCCGCTGCTTTTTGAGGTGCGCATTGTCCAGGAGGCCGCGGGGGTGGCGGGGGCAACGCCCAAGCCGCCGACTAAGGCCGTCCCCGCGAAGGTCGCGGGCGCGGCGCCGGCGAAAACGCCGGAGGTCGCCGTCAAAACGAGCTTTGAAATGCCGGCCGCGGCAGGCGGTACGGAGGACGACGACATCGCGGCCATGCTAATGTCGCTCAACGACGAGGATCCGTCGCTTGGTTTGGAAAGCGTTGTCCCCGAGGGCAGCACAGTGATGGAGATGATTGTGCCGCCGAGCGTTCAGGACGCGGCCAAGGACGCCGATAAAGCCAAGGAAAAGGATAAGTCCAAAACGAGCGGCAACACCTCCCACGCCGCCAAGTCGATCCTGGAACAGTACATGAAACGGCCGCGCGGCTGAACGACTGACTCAGGTGAGGGCGGCTAACACGGCTGAAACAGCCGTGGCACACGGGAAATCTTGGTGTGCCACGGCTGTTTCAGCCGTGTTTCTTACGTATGCAACAGCATCTGGGCCTGAAATCTGATCGCGCCGCGCCGGCCGGTGATCCGGTTGACGCGGCGGCGCCTTTGCGCCGACGGCTGCCGCGGCGACTGCTCGACTGGTTCGCTCGCAACCGCCGTGAATTTCCCTGGAGGCGCGACCGCGACGCGTACCGCATTTGGGTCAGCGAAGTGATGTTGCAGCAGACGCAGGCCGCTGCCGTCATTCCCTATTTCGAGCGCTTTTTACGGACATTTCCCACGCTTGCCGATCTGGCCGCGGCGGATGAACAGGACGTGCTTCGCCTCTGGGAAGGACTCGGCTATTACCGCCGCGCCCGCGATCTGTTGCGCACGGCCCGACTGCTGGCCGCGACCAACGGGGGCCGTTTCCCGGACCAACTGGCCGCCCTGCACGGGTTGCCGGGTCTCGGCCGTTACACCCGCAACGCTGTGCTGTCACAGGCGTTTGACCGGCGGCTACCCATCCTCGAAGCCAATAGTGTGCGTGTGCTGACCCGGCTGTTCGGGCGAACCGGCGACCCGCGCCGCGGGCCGGAACAACGCTGGCTGTGGGCCGCGGCGGAAGCGCTCTTGCCGTCGCGCCGGGCCGGCGACTTCAACCAGGCTTTGATGGAGTTGGGCGCTCTGGTTTGTACGCCAGCCGCGCCGCGCTGCGAGGGGTGTCCGCTGGCGGAGGACTGCGTTGCCCGGCGGCTCGGCCTGCAAACGGTCATCCCCGCGCGCAAGCCGAAGCCGGCGCCGACGTTGGTTCGCGAGGCCGCCGTGGTCATCCGTCGCGGCGAGCAGGTGCTGTTGCTGCAACGCCCGCCGGACGGACGCTGGGCGTCGCTATGGGAATTTCCGCATGGGTCGCTCGTTGAAGGGGAAGCGCCCGACGAGGGGGCCGCACGACTGCTGCACGAACTCACGGGGCTGCAAGGCCGCCTTGGATCGGAGCTAATTACTCTCCGTCATAGCGTCACGCGCTTCCGCATTACCCTAGTCTGTTTCGAGGCGGAGTATCTGGCCGGCGATTTTCACTCCGCGTTCTACTGCCAAGCGGTTTGGGCGACGCCGGCGGAGTTGAGCGCCTACGCCGTAAGTTCGCCGCAACGGCGCCTCGCCAAAGTACTGACCGCGGCAGGCAGGCAGGGCCGATTATTTTAAAGTGGGACGTGACAATTGTTACGGCCTGTCCGATTTTTCGATCTGATCCCTCGTCAGCGGCACATCGATTGCAGCTCTTTCGGCGGGATCAAAGTGCGCCGGGCAAGGCGAGACGCCAGCGGCCCGGTATTTCTCCAAGGAGTGCGACGATGAAGCGACTGATGTGGTGTGCCGGCTTCGCTCTGGCAGCGGCCTCTGTGACGTCGATGACCGCGCGAGCCGACGACGCGCCGAAGCCGGTTTCCGATGAGGATTTCGTGATGAAGGCGTCGGCGGCCGGCATGGCGGAGGTCAATTTCGGCAAACTGGCGGTGGAGCAATCATCCAGTGCGGAAGTGAAAAAGTTCGCGCAGCATATGGTGGACGATCACTCGAAAGCGAACGCCGAACTGCTCAAGGTGGCGGACAAAGACAAGATCACTCCCGCGGAAAAGATGGACGCCAAGCACCAGCAAATGTTCACCAAGCTGGCGGGCCTTAAGGGCGCCGAGTTCGACCGCGAATACATCGCCAGCCAATTGGCCGACCATAAGGAGGCGGTCGCATTGTTCAAATCCGAGTCGAACCACGGCAACAACGACGATTTGAAAGCGTTCGCAACCAAGACGTTGCCGACGCTGGAGCATCACCTGAAGATGGTGGAAAACATCTCGGGGGAAAAGGGAAGCAAAGACAAGTAAGGTCGGCAAACTCTCCGGCAACCCGACTTGCGGCTGTATTGAAACATTGACAGCGAAGCAGGCTGCCTCTATGTTAAGACATCATCGGGCGGCGTCTTTCAGACGCCGCCCGATGACTTCATGCACCTGTAGCTCAATTGGATAGAGCATCGGTCTACGGAACCGAAGGTTGCAGGTTCGAGCCCTGCCAGGTGTACTCCCGCAAACCCCGTTCCCGACGGGGTTTGCGCGTCTCCGTCCCCTCGACCGCGAAGCCCTATTTCCGCCGTCTTGAGTGGCCGCTTGAGTACAACCCTCACCCGGCGGATTTACTCGGCCCCTGTCGCCTCTCCTTCTTCGGAGGCGACAACCTCCGCGACTCTTCCAACGCTGCCTGGTCGTGCAGCCCCACGTGCGTGTACCTGCTCATCGTTAGGTTGATGTCTGAATGCCGCACAAGGCTCTGGGCCATTTGCGGGCTGACGCCCGACCGCGCCAACCGCGTGATGAAGGTGTGGCGAAGCGCGTGAAAGTCGGCGACCAGGCCGGCCGACCCAAGGGCCGTCAGCCAGCGGTAGAAGGCGTTCCGCGCCATGCCGAAGCGCGCCAGCAGTCTGCTCTACAGCGCCGCTTCCGCCCGCTTCCGCCGGCCCGCCTCGAAATACAGGGCCGGCCCGCCTTGCCGGGAGTTCGGCCCGTCGCCGCCCGCGTCCCCACGTCCGGGACCGTCTGGTACAGCTTCATGCCATTCGGGGGCGCCTTGTAGGTGCGGTACAGTTCGTAATGGCTGGTCCCGGCCGCGACCCAGTCGCTGTTGGGGCCGTCAATGAACGGAATACCGCTTAGGAAGTTTCCGCCCGGCGGAGGATGTACCAGATGATGGCGAGGTCGTTTAGAACGTCCACTGCGCCGGAGGGCAAGCCTACATATCGCCCATTATAAACGGTTTCACTGGACGCAACGCCGGGCGCGGTCGCTATCGGGTCCGCAGTAATCGGTAGGGCGTTCAGGAAGTCCGATTCCGTGAGACTCACCGTCGGCATCTGAACCGACGGCCCACGCCCCGAAGTGCAGGAGCCGGTCGCGGATCGCCCGCGGCCAGGACCGTGGATTAGATATTATAGGGAGTTGTGTTATCTCTTGTACGTGACGGCGCATCGGCGGACATATCTTGGTGTAGCCTCAAGTTGAGGATCGATTTCCGCGAAGAACGACGTGAAGGTAGACTCCAGCGGCGCCATTTGGCAATTGCAAGCGTAGTCTAAACGAATCTTTCATTTGGAACGAGCGAAAGTGCCGCGGCTTGAGGCGTCCGCCGTCGGTCCTGCCACAACAACACCGCCGCCAGAACGGCGAGGACCGCGAAGCGCGCGTAAACCGCGTGAACGACGCCGTCCGTGTCGCACGGTCCCCATATCGGCGAATAGACCGGGAAGGTGAAATAGGTGGCGAGGTCAAGCGCTATAATCAATCCGGCAAGGGGCCAATTGCGCCTCGCCAGCGGAATGCACAATGGGGCCAGCCACAACACCCACTGCGGCGAAAACGTGACGGACAGGCTGATAAACACAACAAGGACTACGGCGCCGCGACGCAGGAGACTTGCCACGTCAGCCGGTCGCGTCCAGCACAAGACGGCGATTGTTAGCGCCAACGTTCCAAGACGGAAGGCGCGTCCGGCCGCGTCGTTGGCCGCCAATGACAGAGGAAGCAGAGGGCCGTAAGCGGTGAACGGCATCGGCTCGCGCGTCAATTGGAAGTGGAACGACTCCCACACCGTCGGCCAGCCTTCCAGGAGCAAAGGCGGCAGCAGGAAGGCGAGGGCCGTGCCGGTGTAACACAAAGCCCACAGGCCGGCGCGGCGCCATTCGGGTAGGAGATACCGAAGAACGAGCGGCGCCAGCAGCACCGGATAAACTTTAACCATCATGGCGGCGGCGAGGAACACGGCCGACGCGGCGGTCCAGCGCCGGCCGAGACAGGCGAAGCTCAGCGCGGCCAGCAGGGCCGGCAGCACGTCGAAGCGGTTGAGCGTGAAATAGAGCGACGCCGGCAGCAGCAATAACAGACCCGACGACGACAGGCCGCCGGCCGGCTCATAACCGGCGCGCAGCACCGCCGTTAGACCGAGGCCGCAAACGACCATCAGAAGCATGTTCAACTGCATCGCCCGGCGAAACTGGTTCCACCATTGGCGTTCCTGGTCGTCTCGCGGCTCGTGCTGGACGATGGCGTTGTAATCGCCGTCCAGGATGGCGGGCGGGAACGAATCCAGGTCCGCTTGGCCGACCCAGCCGAGGCGGAAGAGCAACAATGTAGAGGGAGGATATTCGAGATGGTAGCGGGGCTTTAGCGTCTGATACGGATCGTCCAGCGTCCGGTTGAAGTCATCGGGATTGCGCGGGGTCGGCGGATTGGCGGCGCCTGCCATGCGTCCGCGCGCGGCGTTGAGGCCGCGTAGTGCCAGTGCGGTCGCGTCGTAATCGTCGTAAAGAGAGCTATGCAGCCATGGCGCCGCGTCGGGCGGACCCATGTGATCGCACGGTTGCAGGCAGACGATCAGCAGGAAATAACAGGGCGGGACGACGAAGGGCGCCCAGCGGACGGTGAACCCCCCGACCCTTCGCAAGAAGACGTTCACCGGGCCAATTCCGACGGTGGAACGTGAGCGTGGTCGGACAGGCCTTGATGGATTTTGCTGCCGTTCACGTCGAGAGTGAAGTAATCGGCGCCGGCCGGTATGTCAAAGTCGAGGAAGGCCGGTACCCCCGTATCGGAGTAATCTTTGACGACGCGGCCGGACGGGTCAAGGACGCGGCCGTGATCCGAGACGCGGGCGTTCTTGTCAACGACTTCGGCGAAAATCTCTTGCAACAGGCGCATTTCCGCGGCGATCTTGTGATCCCACAGATCGACCTCAGTGCCCGTATCGAGATCGTCTAACTCCTCCATTTGCTGTTCATTGATCTGGTGGCCGACCCCGATCAGCACGAATTTGAGCGGATTGCGTTTCTTCGCCTGCACGTCGCGGGCCAGCTGCGTGCTGTACTCCTTCACCGGCTCCAGGTCGTGCAATTCGCCGTCCGTGATGAAGACGTAAATGCCCCAAGGCGCGTCCGTGAAGCGCTCGACGAAGTATTTGACGGCCGGCAGCAGTTGCGTTCCGGTGCCGAACTCGCGCGGCGGGCCGAAGACGTGCTTCTCCGCCTGATCGGCGGTCAGGTCGCCGACAACCTCGATGCGGCTGCCGTGCGGGCCGACGGCCCAGTAGATGCAGGTGGTGCCGCCGTCGGCGTCGATCTTGCGGGCGAGATAGGCGCAGACTTTTTGCGCCACCGGCGTGACTTCGTTAAGGCGCTCTTTCTTGGCGCCGAACAGCGACGCCAGAAAACCAGGCTCCTCTCCGCCGACGCCGTAAAGCGCGGCCATCGAACCGGAGCCGTCAAGGGCGACGCCGGTCTGGGCGCCTTCTTTGTGCGGCTCCATGAGAATGGTCGCCGTGACGCGCGTCTTACCGCCTGCGGTCGGGTGGACGTTGACTTCGCCGAACGGCTCAACGACTTTCTTTAATTGTGTCATGGTTTGTGGGAAGCGGCGCGGCAGACGCCGCCCGGAAATCCGGGCGGCGTCGAAGGGGAAAAGAAGTACGCGGTTACTTGGCCGGCTCGGCGACGATTTCGATCAGGTTCGCCTCCGGGAGATTATCACCCAGGGGGTCGGCGTCCGCGTCCTTCGGCTTGGGGCCTTTGTGGACGGGAGTCTCCTTCTTCTTGATCAGGCTAACTCTCACGACCTGATCCATGTGTAGATCGGTAAATTCGCCAGGGTAGCCGGGCAGCTTCAGATCGCCCTTGAGTTCCTTCAACTCCTTGGCGGATCGCTTCATGGGCCGGCCTTTGTCGTCGTAGGCGATGGGCGGGCTTGTCTGGCGGATCTTGACGTCCTCCGTGCCCGTCACCTCGACGTCTTGGGTCTTACGTTGGGTCGTCATGGAGTTGGCTTTGTGTTGGGCCATACTGAGCATGGCCTGGCGGGCGCCATTGGGGTCGCGGTTTGCGATCGCCTGCTGGTATTGGACCTGGCAGGCTGCCGCCGCCTGCATTTCACCCACATTCGGTTTTTGAACCTGGTAGGACATCTGGAGGCGTATCGACTTCTTGGTTTCGTTAACCTCAATGACCTTGCCGACCAACGTGCCAGTCTTGATCATTTTCTCCGAATTGACTTCCTCCTTCATAGGAGCGTCTTTTTTGTCATCCTTCTTGGCATCGGCTTTCTTAGCGTCCTCGGCCTTTTTAGCGTCGTCGGCTTTCTTGAGGTCGTCAGCTTTCTTAGCGTCGTCGGCTTTCTTGAGGTCGTCAGCTTTCTTAGCGTCGTCGGCTTTTTTGACGTCGTCGGCTTTCTTGACGTCCGGTACGGCAGGGTCTTTCTTGTCCTTGTCGTCCTTATCGACGGCGAAGGCAGGCAGCACGATTAGGCCCAGAATTGTCACGGCGATCCCGGTCACTATGCGTCGCATGTCCATTCCCTCTGAAGCGAACGATCTCTCCCCAACCCCCACTAGTCTACCGTGTAGCGGTGGAGGGTACAAATAGAAAATTCGGAATGCGAGGCGCGCACCACGTTATTTCGCCACCCATACGGGCGGCGGCTGGATGTCGGCCGCCACCGGCGAGCCGGCGTCCTTCCGGCCGCTGCCGGCCAGCCGGCTGATGATGCGAACCGTCATGTCATGGTCGCAGGCGATCTGACAACTCAGACGAATGCCCGTCAACCCGCGAGCCGCGAGCAGGTTTTTCTCGGCTTCGGTCATCTTGTCCGGTTCACCAGCAACGAATTCCACGCGACAAGTCGTACACCGGGCGTTGCCGCCGCAGGCGTGCAATTGATCGACCTTCGCGTCGTCCTCCAGCGCCTGCACTAGGCGCTTGCCCTGTGGCACATCAAAGGCACCGACGTTTTCCACGGTCAGTTTCGGCATGGTTGTTTCTCCTATCCGGCCATTCTAGGGCGCGGACGCACGGACGGCGAAACGACGCGGGGCTTGATGGGAACGCCTCCTTTTTCGATGATGCCTTTCCTTTTCCCGGCGATTGGGGCACAATTCATTGAGACCGATCCTTATTGCAAAGAGGTTTCCGCGATGGAAGACTCAAACATTGATCCCCCCGAGTTCACGGATGAGCAACTTCGCGCCGTCGTGAAGAGCGTCGGGGAAGAGGCGCGCCGTGAGGCATTCTCGGCGGGGCGTTCCGTGATGATTGCCAGGGGTGCGTCCCTTGTCCTTCTGCATCCCGACGGCACGGAAGAAGTGGTAGGGCCGCTCTGGCCCGAAGATGGCGTCGCCTCACGGAAATAAGTGTGGATGCTCTGAAACGTGTTCTTCGGGTGAGGCGCTTTTCGTTTAACCCGTAGCCGGAGGCGAGGGCGGCCTGCCTCCGTCAGCACGCTCCCGTCCTCGCCTTCGGCTACGGGTTAAACGACCCTAAAGTTGAACGGTGACGACCCA
>DHJA01000276.1:45721-50549 GCA_002404095.1 Planctomycetaceae bacterium UBA4732
GATAAACCCGCCGGCTCGCCAGGGTTTTGAAACGGCTTCTTAGCGTTGAGAACCGGACTTGCCGCGGCCGCGCCGTTCGCGCTCCTTGATCTGGCGCGTCCAGGCAGGCGGCACCGGACGGCGAACCAAGTCGTCGGCGTAGTTCCAGAAGGCCAGCTTCTCCTCGCCCGGCCGCCAGGAAAAATACGCCGCCCGATCATTCACTACCGTCGGAAACCCTATCATTCCGGTCGGCCCGTGCAGCAAAGTTAAACCGAGTATGTCCAGCTCGGCGATCGCCTCAAGGAGTTCTTTCTCGGCGTCGGCCGTCTCTTCTTGCAGCCGATAGCGCCGCGCTCGCTCCGGCCAGGTGAGAGTCCACCGGTTGCGGTCGAGGCGATTCTTTTCCGGCTGCAAAAGGGCCAGACGGTCGTGTTGCCGCACCACGTCCCCCGCGATGCGCTCCACAAGGGGCAGCATGGCGCCGGCCGCCCCCCACGTTAGTACCACGGGTTCGCCGCCGGACTGCTCGGACGCATCGGACGCCCTTTTTTCCGTGAAACCGCTCATCTCCAGTTCCCCCAGGCCATGGAGCCAGGTTTGCTTGTCCCGAATACATTGTACGTTCGGCAATCAAGGGTGTATAGCTGCACGGAAACAAGGGGCCGCGCGTCCAGAATCGCGGCCCGTCAGAGTGAACATCGCGCACGTCTCACCAGATCCGCATAGACGACGAAAATCGTGATTTCGCCGCGCTGTTTTTGACGCAGTCAATTCCCCCTGGCTTTCGCCGTCGTCTCAGATTACCCTCAAGGATGCGGTCAGTGTTTAGCCCTCGGCATATTCCCACAGGATTGTTGAACATGGCCTCCCCGCCAACGCTACAGCTGGCCATTGCAGGTTCCCTCCTGTTGCTTTTCCAGGCGACGGCTGGGGAACCAGGCCTCGATTCGTTCGGCGACCGCCTTCCCCCCTACGCAGTGTCGCGCCTCGGCACAACGCGCCTAAGGCACGGTCAGCCGGTGTCCGGCCTCACGTTCTCGCCGGACGGAAAATCGCTGCTCTCCGTCGGTGGGAACGAAGTGTCCCTATCCACCGTCCGCCTTTGGGACGCCGCCGACGGCAAGGAGAAATGGAGCGTCCACCAACGCTTCGCGTCCTGCGCCGCATTCGCGCCGGACGGACAATCCATCGCGGTCGGCAGCGGCGTCGGCGTGGTACGGCTGTATCAGGCCGATGTCGGCCCTCAGATACGCAAGCTGGCGGGCGATCAAGGCCCCGTGTCGGCCGTGGCCTTCAGTCCCGACGCGAGGCGCGTGTTCACGGCAGGCGGCTCCGGCAAGTTACATTTGTGGGACGCCGCCAGCGGCGATGAAGTCCGGACGTTCATCGGCCACGACGGCGAAGTGCTTTCGCTGGCGCTCTCCGCCGATGGCATGACGCTGGCCTCAACCGGCGCCGACGGCACACTTCGGCTTTGGGAAGTCGAAAACGGCAAAGAATCGCTCAAGATCGTCCTCCACCACGCCACGGACGCGCTGGCGCTATCGCCCGACGGCAAGACCCTGTTCGCCCCAGGCGACGACGGCAAGGTACGTCGATGGACGAAGGCGGGGAAAGAGTTGGCGCCGTTGAACGCGGGCGACAAGCCGGTCCAGCGGTTCGTGTTGGCCGGCGATGGGCGAACCTTGGCGACCGGCGCCGACGGCTTGATCCTGATCTTGGATATAGCGACAGGCAAAACCATCGCACGAATCGCACGGCCGCCTGGGGACATAGCCGCCTTGGCGTTTCGCGCGGACGGCAAAGCCCTAGCGGGGGCCGGAACGAATTTCACCCTTCACATATGGGAAGTCGCTACGGGCAAAGAGCAATTCCTCACGCAAGGGCACACCGAAGCGGTGACGGCGGCGGCGTATTCCCCCCAAGGCCGGGTCGCGGCCACGGCGAGCGAAGACGGCACGGTCCGCATCTGGGACGCGGCCACCGGCAAGGCGTTGCGGACGTGCGACGGCGAACGACTCCGGCCGTTGTTCCTCGTCTTCTCCGCGGACGGCGGGACGTTGGCTTCCGGCGGACAGGGCGGCGAAATCCGGATATGGAATGTCGCCACAGGGCGAGAAGTGCGCCGCGTTGGCAAGATCGAGGACGCGGCGCCGATGTGCGCGGCCCTGTCGCCAGACGGCAAAACGCTCGCCCTGGCCGACGACAAGAATCGTATCCGTCTCTTGGACGCGGTTAGCGGCGAGGCGAAGGCAGTCCTCGAAGGTTCTACGAAACAGATCGTCTGTCTCGCCTTTGCGCCGGACGGCCGTACTTTGGCTTCGGCCTCTGAAGGAGACGCCGTGCGCCTCTGGGACGCGGCGAAGGGACGCGAACTGAATCATTTCCCGAAGGTTATCGACGCGACGGCTCTTGCCATTGGAACAAAAGGCCGATTATTGGCAGTCGGTCGGGCCGACGGACTCGTCTATATACTGGAGGCGGCTTCGGGAAAGACAATCCGTGTCCTGGCGGGACACTCAGGGCTGGTGTCCGCCCTGACGTTCTCGCGGGACGGCCGGCTGCTGGCGTCGGGCGGCCCGGACCATGTGCTGGCCGTGTGGGAAACCACGACGGGAACCGAACTCCTCGCATTAGCAGGGCATAGCGGCGCCGTTCGCGCCGTGGCGTTTTCGCCGGACGGCCGGACGCTATTGAGCGGCGGTGCCGACGGCGTCGGCCTCATCTGGGACGTAATCCGCGGCCCACAGGGCGGCGAAGCCCGGAGACGGACCCTGACCTCGGCGGACCTGGCGAAACGCTGGGCCGATTTGCTGAGCGAGGACGGCCCGACGGCCAACGGCGCCTTGTGGGATCTGGCGGAGGCGCCAGAACAGAGCGTGCCGTTTATCCATGACCAGGTGCGTCCGCTGTTCGGCGGCGACGCCCAACGCGCGGCCAAGCTGATCGTCGATCTAGACGACGACGTATTTGACGTGCGCGAACGAGCGTCGGCGGGGTTGGCCGCGATGGGACCAACGATTGGCCCGCTGCTCAAACAAGCACTTGACGCCACAACGTCGGCCGAGGTGCGTCAGCGCCTGGAGGTGTTGCTGAGTAAGCTGAAAGAGACGATTCCGTGGGCGCGCGAACGCCAGCGCGTTCTCCGGGCGCTTACGGCGCTAGAGCAATCTGGCGCCCCGGCCGCCCGTGCCGTCTTGGAAGCGACGGCCAAGGGGGCAATGGAGCCTGAGCTGAAACAGGCCGCGCGGGAGGCGCTCGAACGCTTGCCCGCGCCAAAACCGTGACATGTTGGTCCAGTTTACTGAGGAGTTGGATCATGAATCTTCGTGTATCCGTAATGGGGATGATGGCCGCCGGCCTTCTTGTCATGCTGTCGCCGGTCACGCTTCGCGCGGCGCGGGATGTCAAGGCGCCGCGAGCCTTATCGCTGCAGGAATCGCTGGAGAAGGCGCGCGTGGACGGCAAATACACGATGCTGTTGCGACAGATCAAAGTCGAGAAGGATTTCGAGAAGTACGGCGCCTTCCGCGACGTGGGGCCGCGTACCACAACAAATTACGCCAACCTCACTGGACTGCCGGCCGGTCGTTGGGTCTACGTCTATCCCTATTGGTACATCTGGCGCGACCTGACGGATAAGCCGACGCCAAAACGCGGCTGGGGGCCGGAGCAGGCGACCGGGCCGCCCGACACGCCCGGCGCGGGCGACTTCACCTCGGCCTGGGCTTCTTTGATGCCTGCCGGCCAGGACGAATGGCTCTTACTGGAATACGCCGAGCCGATCCTGCCTGCCGCCGTACTCGTCCATGAGACCTACAACCCCGGCGCCTTGGTGCGCGTGACGGTGTTCAAGCTCGATGGCGAGGAGGTGGAAGTCTGGAAAGGCAAAGACCCGACGGCTCAGGGCGCCGGCACAGGCGTATCGGAAATCGCGATCAATGTCGATTTTAAGACAAACCGGGTGAAGCTTTACCTCGACTCGAAGGTGGTGCCCGGCTGGAACGAGATCGACGCCGTGGGCGTGCGCGACTCCGGCGGCAAGACGCATTGGGCGACGGGCGCTGACGCCAGCAGTACGTATGCCGACCAAGGTGGAGGGGCGATCTTCCTCATCGCTCCAGGGCCTATCCCGCTTCCGCCGCCGCCCGTGATTGTGCCCCCGGTTCCGCCGCCAGCTGCGGCGCTGCCCCCGCCTGGGCCAGTCGCGGCACCGGCGCCGGCCGACGAGAAAGACGAACGCATCAAGAAGCTGGAACAGGAAAACAAGGACTTGAAAGAGGAACTAAAGAGGTTGCAAGACAAGATCAAAAAATAGGGGGGGATGACTGAATCCTACCAACCCGAAGCGCAAGCGAGGGATTCGGGCGGAAACCTCGCTTGCGCTTCGGGTTGTTAGGATTTGCCGAATCCTATCGCGTTGCCTTTATCGCGTCCCGGCTAGTCTCGGTCTTCTTCATCCCGCGGCCCTGTAGAGTCGCCAGTTCGCCCTTGCCCTTGATTGCAGCGTCGATCCCGCCGAATTGCGTGTCCTTTATCCAGAATGCGTTACCGTCGACCCGGTAGCGGAAGCTGAAAGGATAATCGATTATCCTTTCAGCAAATGATGTTGCTTCCCGGGCCACTTCGTCGCCTTCCTCTCCCGTTCCTTCGGCCTCCGCCCCTGTGACGACGCCGTACAGCACACTATCCTTGATCACACTATAGTCGGCATCCAAGGTGATCTTTTTTCCCTTTCCTGGACGACTGTGCCGTAGACGCGGTTCGCCTCAATGCGCAACGTAACAGATCGCGGGGAGTAGGCCGACGAGCCGCGACCGTGACAGTAGTTTCAAAAAGTACTCCT
>DHJA01000037.1 GCA_002404095.1 Planctomycetaceae bacterium UBA4732
TGGTAAAGCCGTTTCGTCCCAAGTCCTAGTGCGACGTCACTCGTACTTTGATGGGTCAGGTGGGAGGGGCGAGAAGCCCGTCCCACCCATCAATCCATGCGTGACGAAGCACTAGTGAGTATTTCGACGGGGCAACGCACCATGATTCGAGCCGCCATAGTCGCCGCCAGGGCCATACCGCCCCGACGCCTCCTGTGCCTGTCGGGATTGGCCCTGATATGCGCTTGGGCGTACTGGCCGACGTTGGGGGCGATGGCGGGCAAATGGCTGCACGACCCGCAGTACGCCCACGGCTATCTCGTGCCGTTCTTCTCACTCTTTCTCCTCTGGCGGCGGCGTGCGCTGCTGTCCGCGGCGGCGCCTCAGTACAACTGGTGGGGCGTCCTGCTGGTGCTGGCCGGCGCTGTCCTCCACGTCGCCGGGGCGTATCTCTACTTCGATTGGCTGGACGCCGTTTCTCTGCTGCCCTGCCTCGCCGGCTTCTGCGTACTCCTCGGCGACTGGCCCGCACTGCGGTGGGCGTGGCCGGCCATCGCCTTCCTGCTCTTCATGATCCCGCTGCCGTTCCGGGTCGAGACAGCCTTCGGGCTGCGTCTACAGTCCCTCGCGACGCTGACCAGCACCTACGCTTTGCAGGCCCTCGGACTGCCCGCCCTCTCCGAAGGGAACACGATCCTGCTGCCGGGGGGCGCGATCGGCGTGGCCGAGGCGTGCAGCGGCCTGAGCATGTTGACGACGTTTTTCGCCCTGGCGACGGCGGTCGCACTGGTTATCCGCCGCCCCTGGCTCGATAAGGTCGTCGTCCTTCTGAGCGCGGCCCCGATCGCTATCGCCGCCAACGTGGCCCGAATCACGGCGACGGCGCTTGTGCAGGAGTGGGTGGGACGCGACCTCGCCCATCACGTGTTCCACGACCTCGCCGGCTGGCTCATGATGCCCGTCGCGCTAGCGCTGCTATGGGTCGAGTTGCGCTTGCTGAGCTTCCTGCTGGTTGAACCGCCGGCCGAGGCGCCAATGGCAGTCCTTCCGTCGCCGGTTTTGCCTGGCGCGGCTGAGAACCGTCTCAACCGCGCTTCGCGCCGCCGAAAAAAGACCCCGCCCGTAGACCCCCGCATGGCCCGGCCCTCGTGACGACGGCCCCCCGCCGGTTGAACCGACCTCTTGTTTACCCCGTTTTCCGGAGGCCTACGAATGTCCGAATCTGATCCCACGAATCATGGACACGCCGTGCCTTCGGCTGGCCAGAACGCCGCGCGGCCTGCCGCTTCCGGCAAAAACGCAACCCATGCCAAGGGTTCTCTCGCAGCGCCCATCAACGCCCTCGCCATTTTGAAGGCGTTGCGGCATCGCTGGTTGGCCGCCTCCCTCCTTGGGACGCTGGCGGCGGCGGCGGTCTTCGCGGCGATCTGGTATTTCCTGCCGCCTCCGAAATACACTGCTTCCACGAAGTTCCTCATCCCGTCCAAGCCGCAGGGCACCCTCTTCGACCACCCGGAGGCCAAGACGGAGTTTGCCACCTTTGAAGACACCCAGATGGCGATCATCAAAAGCCAGATGGTGTTGAACGCGGCGCTGCGTCAGCCGCAGGTCGGGCGCCTTGAGGAGGTGCACAAAGCCCCCGACCCTGTGGCCTGGCTCGAGAAAGAGATCCGCATCGACTATCCTAACGGACGCGAAATTCTCCGCCTTTCGGTCGATTCAGTCGACCGCGACACGTGCAAGGTTCTCGTCACCGCGGTGTCCACGGCGTACCTCCAGGAGGTCGCCAACGAGGCCAACAAACGCCGGCAGGATCGCTTGGACGTTTTGAAAACGCTCACGGACAAGTACGAGACCAAGTTGAAGAAGCTGCGCGAGACTCTCCACGAGCGCGGCAAGCCTGTCGGAGGCGGCAGCGACGTGGCGATCGCCCTCAAGCAGCTAGAATCGCACGAGGCGGCGTTGGCGGCTCGCCACGACCTCGTCGAGGTGGAGTCGCGCTTGCGAAATTTGGTAGCGGATGAGTCGCTGGCCGCAGCCCGAGAGCCGGCTAACGTGGAAGTGCCGGCCCGCACGCTGGAGGAATTCGTCAACAAAAGGCCGGAAATCGTCGCGCTGCTGGCGGAGAAGGCCCAGCTGGAGGCTGACGTCGAACTGATGACGCCGAACGCGGTTGGAGGGAAAAACCATTCCGAAGTCCGCAAGTTGATCAGCAAGGCGGCGATTATTTCCAAGGATTTGGAGACGCGGCGCGCCGCCCTGCGAGCGGAGTGCGAAAAGCAGCTGCAGGAACAGACCGTCGGCGCCGCGAAGGCGCGGGCGAGCCAGCTACGGCAGGAAATTGCCGCCGCCAAGGCGCTGCGCACGACCTTGCTCGAGGACATCGAGAGGTTGTCGAAGGAAGCCAGGGACTTCAACGAGGCCGCGCTCGACATGGACGACCTCAAGCCGCAACTCGCCGAGGTGGGGGCGGTGGCCGCGCGCAGCGCCCAGGAAGCGGAGATGCTGGCCATTGAGCAGGGCGACCCGTTGCGCGTCACCCAGTGGGAAGAAGTCGTCGTCACCCGGCCGGATGAGTTGGACCGCAAGATCAAGACGGCGGGCATGGGGGCGGGCGGCGCATTCCTTTTGGCGCTGCTCCTGGTCGGCTTCCTGGAATTCCAGGCCAGGCGCGTCTACGCGCCGCAGGAGGTGGTCCGCGGGCTGGGCATGAAGTTGGTCGGGACCGTCCCCGCGCGGCCGTCATTCCGCCGGACCGTCCGCGACGGCCGTTGGCAAGCCCTGCTGACGGAATCGGTGGACTCTTTTCGAACGATGTTGCTGCACGGCGTCGGGACGGACCCCCTCCGGACGATCATGATCACTAGTGCTGTCGGCGGCGAAGCCAAGACCTCGCTGGCCGGCCACCTCGCTGTGAGCATGGCGCGTGCCGGTCGTAAGACTTTGCTGATCGACGGCGACCTGCGCAACCCGGCAGTCTATCGACTGTTTGATGTGACTCCCACCCCCGGGCTGAGCGAACTGCTCCGCGGCGAGGCGCAACTCGCCGACGTCCTGCGCTCGACGGGGGTTCCCGGGTTGGAGGTACTGACGGCCGGAAATTACAACGCGGTTACCCTTGCGCGCCTGGCCGGGGACGACCTGGGCGGAATCCTCGCCCAACTCAAGGAGTCCTTCGACTTCATCGTCATTGACTCCAGCCCGGTCCTCCCGGTGACCGACTCGCTGCTGCTGGCGCGACACGTGGACGGGGTCGTCTTCTCCGTCTTGCAGAACGTAAGCACCCTGCCGGCCGTCGATGAGGCCTACCAGTGCCTGGCGTCCCTGAACGTCGTCCTGCTTGGCGCCGTCGTGAGCGGCGCCCGGCCTGATATCGCCTCTTACGGCCGGCAGCGCTACCTCTCCCTGCCAGCGACGGGTAAGTGATACCTAATTCGGGGGTTCCGAGAATGACCCGGTTTCTGCCTTTGATCGTCGCGGTTTCGGCGGTGGTCGCCGCCGGCGTGATGCACGGCCTGCGCACCGACCGCTGGGGCGCCAAGGCGGACGTGAAGGCCGCGGCGGCCCGCCTCGACGACGTCCCCCTGAAGGTCGGCGAATGGGAGGGGCGGCCGATGGAAATCGACGCCCGCCAGCTCACCGTGGCCGAGGCGGACGGTCATTTGTCGCGCTATTACGTCCATCGGCGCACGGGCGCGGAAGTCGCTGTCGTGGTCCTTTGCGGCCGCCCTGGGCCGCTGTCGCTGCACTCGCCCGAGGTCTGCTACGCCGGGGCGGGTTTCAGTATCAGCGGGGACCGGCAGACCCTTCCCTTGACAGGAGAGGGTCTCCCCCCGGTCGAACTCTTCAACGCCCGGTTCACAAAGCCGGGGGTTACCCCCGAGACCCTGAACGTCTTCTGGGCGTGGAAGGCGTCGGACGGCAACTGGGCGGCGAACTCCGACCCCCGCGTGGCCTACGTCCGCTCGACCGTGCTTTACAAGCTCTACCTCATCCGGCGCCTCGCCCGGCCGGACGAGGACCTGTCCCGCGACCCTTGCCTGGATTTCCTCCGGGCCTTCTTGCCAGAACTGGAGAAACGGCTGTCGCCATCCGCCTGAGGCTCCGCCTCCCGGACGATGAACCTCCCCGCGCTGTCATACACCCCCCCGCGTCCCAGGTGCCAATGATGCCTACCTCATTCGAATTGCACAGGAACAGGCCGGCCGTCAACGAGGCCCCTTCCGACCCCGAGATCCCCGTGAGCCGTCTTCCCGCGAACGGGCGGGCCGTCAACGAGGCCTCCTCGGCCCCCGAAATCCCGGCGTTCCCCCTCCCCGCGGACTGGTATGTCTGGTGCAAACCGGGCGTGGAGTTCGTGGCGTCTCTGGTCCTGCTCGTACTCGCCGCGCCGATAATCCTTGCCACGGCCCTCCTCGTCAAACTCACTTCGCGTGGGCCGGCGTTCTATTCGCAGACCCGGCTGGGTCGAGGCGGCCGGGCATTCACGCTTTACAAGACTCGTACGATGGCGCATGACTGCGAGAAGGGGTCCGGGGCTCGCTGGTCCACGCCCGGAGACCCGCGGATCACGCGGGTCGGCGCCTTCCTACGCAAAACTCACCTAGACGAACTGCCGCAGCTTTGGAACGTACTGCGCGGCGACATGAGCCTGGTCGGGCCCCGGCCGGAGCGGCCCGAGTTTATCCCGGCCCTGGAGCGGGCTTTGCCGCACTACCGCGACCGCTTGGCTGTGCGTCCCGGCGTCACCGGTCTCGCCCAGGTGCAGCTGCCGCCCGACACCGACCTCGACAGCGTCCGCCGGAAACTCGCCTACGACCTCTACTACATCCGTCATTTGAACGGCTGGCTCGATTTCCGGCTTATCGCCTGCACGGCGCTGCACATGGTCGGCGTCCCCTTCTACACGCTGAATCGGTGGTTTTCCCTGCCGAGCAAGGCCCGGATCGAGCACGCGTATCAGGTCGTAATGGAGATGCAGCCCGGGGTCGCCCGTCTGGGGCCGGCCTGAAGTCGTGACCGCCGGCCCGGCGACCCTTGTTGGAGGCGCGCCATCCATGCCCCATTCCGGCCGGCCCGACGTGCTGTACGTCGTCCACCGGACGCCCTATCCCCCCGACAAGGGGGACCGCATTCGGGCGTTTAATGTGCTGCGTTACCTGTCGCGCCGTGCCGCGGTTCACCTGGCCTTCCTGGCGGACGAGCCGGTCCCCGAGGCAACCACGGCGGCGCTCGGACGCTACTGCGAGCGCGTGGCCGCGGCGCCCCTGGGCGGCTCGCGCTGGCTGCGGGCCGCCTGGTCCCTGGCGCGCGGGCGGACGATCACCGAGGGGGCGTTCGCGTCGCCGCTGCTTGCGTCCATCGTGCGCGGCTGGGGGGAGGAGACCCGGTTCACCGCCTGTCTCGCCTCGGCCTCGAGCGTGGCGAGCTACCTGCGTCTCCCGGAGCTGTGCGGCGCGCCGGCGGTCGTAGACCTCGTGGACGTCGACAGCCAGAAATGGTTTGACTACGCCGCGGCCTCACGGCCGCCGTCTGCCTGGATCTACCAGACGGAGGGCCGCCGCTTGCGCCGGCTGGAGCAGTCGCTCGCGGGCTGGGCGCGGGCCGTGACGGTCGTCAGCGACGCCGAGGCGGAGTTGTTCTCCCGCGTCTGTCCTTCGAGCAAGGCGCACGTGATCCCCCTCGGGGTCGATCTGGAGTATTTCCGGCCAACCGATGCGGCGGGCGGCGAGGCTGGGTGTGTGTTCGTCGGCGCCCTCGATTACCGGCCGAACGTCGACGCCGCTTGTTGGTTCTGTCAGGAAGCGTGGCCTGAGATCCACCGCCGCCGGCCCGAAACCCGTTTGCGGCTGGTCGGCCGCCGGCCCTCGGCGGCCGTCCGCCGCCTAGCCGCGACCCCCGGCGTTGAGGTCGTGGGCCAGGTTCCTGACGTGCGGCCTTACCTAAGCAGTGCGGCCGTGGCCGTCAACCCCCTGCGGATCGCCCGCGGCCTCCAGAACAAAGTTCTGGAAGCCATGGCGATGGGCAAGGCCGTTGTCGCCTCTCCGCAGGCTCTGGCCGGGCTGCGGCAAAGGGACAAGGCGCCCGCCCTTTGCGCCACATCGACGGCGGAATGGGTCGAGATTGTCGGAAACCTGCTGGACCAGCCGGAACAGCGGCGGCGCCTGGGCGCGGAGGGCCGGCGCTTTGTCGAAACGCATCACAACTGGGACGTGTGTCTGAGTCCGTTCGATTCGCTGCTCGGTCTCGCCGCAGGCGGCGCGGCGGGCGCCCGGGATCCCGCGATTTCGGTCCCGGAGGGCCGGGCCTAATGCAGAGTTTGTCCCCACTGAAGGCGCCGGCCGCCCGCCACTACGCCTGGCTGACGGCGGCCTTCGCCGCCTTCGCCCTCTACGGAAGCCTCGTGCCGTTTGAGTTCCGACCGCTTCCGTGGGCGGAAACCCAGAAGCGCTGGGCCGAAGTCTGCGCACAACCCGTCCGCGTCGAGTCCCGGTCAGACTGGGCGGCCAACATCCTGCTATTCGTCCCCCTCGGCTTCCTGGGCATGGCCGCTCTGTGTTCCGACCGCGGCCGAGCGGCGGATTGGTGGGCCGTGCCAACGGCCGCTGCCTGGGCGTGCTTCAGCGCCTTCTTGGAGTTCTCCCAGCTTTATTTTCCGCCGCGCGATTCGTCGATCAACGACATCGCGGCGGAATCGCTCGGGGCGGCCGTGGGAATCGCCGTGTGGATCGCGGCGGGTCGGCCGCTAACCCGGCGGGCCAGGGAGGCGTGGGCCGGTACGGAGACGGGCGGTACGGCCCTCCGGCTGCTGTCCGGTTACGTCGTGTTGCTGCTGGTCGTGCAGGTCTTTCCACCCAACCTGACGATCAGCCCAGTGGAGTTGTACCACCGCTATAAAGCCGGCCTAGTGCGGCCGGTACCGTTTGCCTTCTGGGCGGTCGATCCGCGGGCCGGCGCCAAGAAGATGGTGGAGGGGGCCGCCTGGTTCCTTCCGCTGGGGCTGCTGGCGTCGCGCCTCCCGCGCTGGCGCTCGGGGGGCGGGCGGTCGGCCTTGGAAGTGCTGGCTTTAGGGACTTTCACGGCGGCTTCGGCCGAGTTCTTGCGGCTGTTCGTGGTCACCCATTCCTGCGACGCCAGCGACGTGGCGACCAACGGCCTGGCGGTCGTGGGAGGATGGTTCGCGGGCCTGGACGCGCGAAAGTCGGCATTCCAACGACTGGCGGCAGGCGCCTGGGTCATCGGCCTGGTCTACCTGAACTGGTTGCCGTTCGACTTCCGCTTCGACGGCGCATCGTGGGCGCGGTGGCGCGAGATTTCGTGGCTGCCGTTCGTCGACTACCTGCAAGCGTCCTACCTTGAGGAGGCCCAGGGGGCGGCGGACAAGGTGATGCAGTTTTTGCTGCTGGGCGCCCTGCTGGCCCTCGCCTTCCGCCCCCGCCTCGCATCCGGCTGGTCAGCGCTGCTGGCGTCGGCGTGCCTGCTGGCGGTGCTCTTTGAGGCCGGACAGCTCTTCCTGCCAACGCGCTACACCAGTGTCACCGACGTATTGGTCGAGACGACGAGCGCAGGACTGGGGGTGATAGTGTGGAGTCGCATACAGAGATGGGGGGTTAGTCCCGCGGCCCTGAACTCTCCGTGACCCCATGAGGCAAATTCAGGCCGCACGGGAACTAATAGAAAATACCTGAAAACCGGCGGATTCGTCATTGACGAACGGAAAATGGAAGTTAAGCTGGATGAGTCGAAACATTCGTGTATTTGCGAAGGGGCAACCACGGCTGAAACAGCCGTGGCACACAAGGAGGCGTCGCGTGCCACGGCTGTTTCAGCCGTG
>DHJA01000215.1:0-3770 GCA_002404095.1 Planctomycetaceae bacterium UBA4732
GACGAGCCGACCACCGCCCTCGACGTGAGCCTGCAAGCGCAGATCATCGACTTATTGCTGAAATTACAGGCTGATTTGCGTCTCTCCATCCTTCTCATTACCCATGATCTCGGCGTCGTGGCGGAAATGGCCCACCATGTCGCCGTCATGTACGCCGGGCAGATTGTGGAGCAAGCGGAGGTGAAAAGTCTGTTTGCCCGGCCGCTTCATCCCTATACGCGCGGCCTCCTTCAGTCGGTCCCCGGCCTGGACGCGGCGCCCGGTGAACGCCGGCTGCATTCTCTCGAAGGAAACGTGCCCGACCTGGCCCGCCTGCCGCCCGGCTGCCGTTTCGCGCCGCGCTGTCCTTACGCCATCGACCCGTGCAAAATACCGCAGGAGCTGTGCGAGGTCGAACCGGGCCGTTTGGCGCGGTGCTGCCGCGCGCTAGAGGTTCTGCCATGACGACGCTCTTGGAAGTCCGCAATCTCGTAAAGCATTTCGGGAAAGTGCGCGCCGTCGATGACGTGAGCTTCACCATCGGCGAAGGCGAGACGTTCGCGCTGGTCGGCGAAAGCGGCTGCGGCAAGAGTACGACCGGCCGTTGTCTGCTGCACCTGACGCCGCCGACTTCCGGCGGAATCTGGTTTGAGGGGCAAGACGTATCCTACATGCAAGGTCCGGCGCTGCGCCAATTGAAGCAACGGATGCAAATAGTCTTTCAAGACCCTTTTTCATCGCTGAACCCGCGCTACAGCGTCGGCCGGACTGTCGGCGAGCCGTTGCTCATCCACGGCCTTTGTCCGCGTAAGGACGTTCCCAAGCGCGTTGGCGAATTGCTGGAGATGGTGGGATTGCGACCCGAATACGCCCACCGTTATCCACACGAGTTCAGCGGCGGTCAACGCCAGCGCGTCGGCATTGCCCGCGCCCTGGCGCTCAACCCTCGCCTTATCGTGGCCGACGAACCCGTATCGGCACTCGACGTAAGTGTGCAGGCGCAGATCATTAACCTCATGGTCGATCTGCAAAAGCGCCTTGGCGTGGCCTACCTGTTCATATCCCACAACCTGCCCGTGGTCCGTCACATCGCCCAGCGCACGGCTGTGATGTACCTCGGCAAGATCGTCGAGAGCGGGCCGACGGCCGAACTGTTCGCCCACCCGCGTCATCCCTATACGCAAGCCTTGTTGTCGGCAGTGCCCGTGCCCGACCCGACGCGGCCGCGCAACCGTATCCCGCTCACCGGAGAAGTGCCCAGCCCGCGACAGATCCCGTCGGGTTGCCGTTTTCATCCGCGCTGTCCGCACGTCCGCGAGATATGCAGGCGGATCGAGCCGGCGTTGGAGGATCAGGGAGGTGGATGTGAGGCGGCGTGCTGGCTGCTGGAAGGAAATGAGGAAACAATAGAGACATCGTTTAGCCGCGACCCGAAGGGGAGCGCGGGACGCTCACGCGCTCCCCTTCGGGTCGCGGCTAAACGACGCCTTACTTCGCGGCTGTGGCCTTCGTCGGGTCCGTGTCGGTCGTCTCGACGTTGGTGTCTTGCGTCTGCGACAGCGTGACCGGCGTGGTCTGGCCGCCGATTTCGATGTTGAGCGTGCCGTTCAGCTTCAGGCTCATCACCGATTTTGCCACACGCCCCTTGGCGGGATCGTAGTAGACCGTGCCGGTAGCGTCCTTGCTGGTCAGGTCGGCGCTCTTGATGCGGAAGGGCAGGCCGCCCGTCTGGGCCTTGTCGTCCGGCGGCGAGTACTTCAGTTCCGTCGTCACCTTGATCCGGTCCCACTTCTTCTCGGCCTCTTCCTTGGCGTCGGTGTTCTTGCCGTCATAGACGTAGGTGAACATGTTGTCGTACTTGCCGATCGGCCCCATGTCGAGCGTACTTTTCGTCTCCCATTTATCGCCTTTGGCCTTGTCGGCGTTGGGCAGGACGGCGAAAGTCGGCGCCGCCATCTGTTCGAGCGCCTTGTCGCTGAGGATCTGGTCGAGCAATGGCTTCATCTGCTGATTGGCGGCCGTGAGCTTCTTGAGGAATTCCTCGCGGCCCTCGACCTTGGTGATCGTGGCCGGCTTGTCTTTGGGCATCGAAACCGTCAGCTTGAACTCGGAGCCGACCAGCGCCTTGAAAAAGTCGCCGAGGGCGTTGTTCGGGGCGTCGGGCTTGGTCGAGTTGTAGCTGATTTTGCTGCCGCCGAGATCGATGTCCATCTGCACGCCAATGATCTTTTGGCTGATGGTCCATTCGTCGCCAGTCGCATTCTGCGTCAACGGCGTCCAGCTAAAGAAGAAAGTCTGCTTCTGCGTCTGGGCTACGTCGTTATTGAGGACTTTCATGGTCTGCTTGGTTTCGGTGGTCATCTTCTGGTAGAAGGTCTTGTCCTTCTCGAACTTCCAGGTCAGATTGACCTTGTCGCCGCTGGCGACGGGCGGAGTCGCCGGCGGTGTAGTAACAGGCGGAGTAACCGGGGGCGGAGTAGCGGGCGGCTTGACCGGCGGCGTGGCGGGGGGAGTAGCGGGCGGCGTGGCTGGCGGAGTAGCCGGCGCGGCGGCCGGCGGTGTGGCGGGCGGCGTGGGCTTCGGATCGTCGGCCAGGGCCAGCGTCAACGCGGCGCCGAAGACGAACAAGGCAGCGAACGCATAGCGCTGCGGCATCGGTAGACCTCCAGGAAAGTAAGCGACGGAAAATACGCGGGACGCTTCCTGCGTGGTATCATGGCCTTTCTTTTATACCGCATCGGCCGGGGCAAGCAAGACGGCCGTGGAAATTTCAGTTGAGAGGACGACGCCAATGGACCTGATGACGACACTGCCCGGTTCGCTGATGGAAGGTTTCCTGCCGGCCGGCTGGGACCTCGCCAAGATCGACCGCCTCGCCGCTCTGCCGCCGGACAAGGCGGTCGCACGCCGGCCGTGGTGGCATCCCCAGTTCGAGCCGGTCGCCTGCGCTTCGTTCGAGGACTTCGACACCTACATGGGCCATGAGATAGCGCGTGAGATTCAGCTCGCCCGCCAAGCCGGCCGACAAATCGCCTTTATCCTGCCGGTCGGGCCGATGGGCATGTACCGCTGGACGGTCTACTTCCTCAACGAATGGGCCGTCCCCTGCGACCACGTTCATGGCTTCAACATGGACGAGTGGTCGGACGCCCAAGGCAATACGCTGCCGCCTGACCGGCCCGGCGGTTTTCAGAATGCTATGGAACAGGCGTTCTACGGCTCTCTCGGCAAGAACACCGTGCCGCCGAAACAACGGCACTTCGCCCTCAAGGATCAGCTGCCGACTTACGCCGAACAGATCGCCGATTTGAAGCAAAAGGGAGCGAAATTGGTGACGGTGTTCGGCATCGGCCGCGTTTGTCACATCGCCTTTTGGGAGCCGCACTTCGCCGCTGAATTCACCAGCGAAGCGGATTGGAAGCGACAAACGCATCGTCTCGGCGCCCGGCTGCACCCGCTGACGGTCGAGCAGAACGCCCTGACCAGCTTCCGCAGTCGGACGACGCTTGTGCCGGCCTACGCCAACACCATCGGGCCGGCCCTATTTCTCGCGGCCGACCGCATCATCGGCGGGGCCGACGGCCTTTTCGGCCGGGGGATGCAGTGGCAGGGCATGTCGCTGCGCATGACCCTGCAACATGAACCGACGCCGTGGATTCCCAGCACCTATATGCCCACGTTGGCGGGGCGGCTGTTCTATCTCCGGGAGCTGGCGGAGCCGTTGACGGCGGATTGTCATTGATCGCGATCGTTTAGCCGCGACCCGAAAGGGGAGCGCGTCTCCCCCGCGC
>DHJA01000215.1:3914-19080 GCA_002404095.1 Planctomycetaceae bacterium UBA4732
CTTCGGGTCGCGGCTAAACGAATAATCCCCCAACTTTCGCCATTTTGCCGTTGACGCGCCTAGACCGATCGGTCTATACTTAGATCGGTTAGTCTAATCCGCCGTTTTGAGTGGCAATATGAAGACCCCGCGAATCGATGTTGGCAGCATCCGCCGTGAACAAATCGTTCAGGCCGCGATTGCCGTTATCGCCGAGCAGGGAATACAAAACTTATCGCTCTCCGAGATCGAAACCAAGGCGGGCATGAGTCGCGGCCAACTGACGTACTATTTCCGTGCCAAGGAAGACATTCTGTTGGCCGTATTCGACCGTCTCATTGAGATGATGCACGAGCGCGCCCAGGCCAACGGAGTGGGCGGCGGCTGCGGTTTTCAGGAACCGGGTTGGGAACACCTGACCCACTTCCTAACGACGTTTTTGTTGACGCCGCCAGTGATACCGGAGTTTAGCTCGCTGCAATATACGTTTCTGTCGCAGATCGGCCACCGCGACGACTTCCGCGAAAAGCTGGCCAATCTGTACGGCGAATGGCGCGATCATCTGGCGGGCGACGTGGCCGACGACCTGGAACGCCGGCCCGGCAAGAAGGCGTCGCCGCGCGCCGTCGCCACGCTGGTGCAAGCCATTCTGCACGGCCTGGCCATCCAACGCGCCGCCGATCCCGACGTTTACGACCGCCAGGAAATGCTCGATCTCTGCCTGGATTTGTTGGGCGCCTACCTACACCGGGCGCCTAAGTCGTCCGTACCAGCCAACGGTAAAGCTCACGACCTCTCGCATGAGGGCCACAAATGAGTACCATCAACGCCGCCGAACGCTCCCCTTCCGCCGACGGTTCGCCGTCCGCAAACGGCTCCAGCTTGCGCGACCGCGTCCGCTCGCTGCGGCTGTCGGAACGGGTTCCCGAAGGCAAACGCGCTTCCTTCGCGGCCGTCCTGCTGCCCTGGGGCCTGTGCGTCATTCTGCTGGCCGTGACGGCCGCCTTCGGCTACCGCGCCTACACCACCGCCCCGACCGAGGCGCCTTCCCAGACCGCCGACTCGACCAAGAAAGACGGAGCGGCGCCGGGCGTTACCGGCGACATGGCTTCGTCGGGCGACGTGGCTCTGGAGGCGAAAGGCTATATCATTCCGGTGCATCAGATTCAGGTCAGCCCCAAGGTGTCCGGCATGTTGACGTGGATCGACCCCCGGCTGGAAGAGGGCCAGCGCTTCAAGGAAGGCGCGCCGCTGGCGCGCATCGAGGACGTGAACTACCGGGCCGATTTCATGCACGCCAAGTACGCCCTCGCCAGCGCGGAGCAGCGTTACCAGCAATCGCTGAGCAATCGGCCGGAGGAAATCGACCAATCGAAGGCCGACCTCGCCGAGTCCGAGGCGACCCTTGAGCAGCTGAAATTGGAGATGCAGCGCAGCACGCGCCTGCTCGGTACGCCGGCCCTGGCCGCGAAGGATTTTGAGCAGGACAAGTTCGCCTACGCGGCCATGAATCGGCACGTCGCGCGCCTCAAGGCGACGCTGAAGCTCATGGAAGAGGGGCCGCGCAAGGAAGTGCAAGAGGCGGCCAAGGCCGACGTGGAAGCGGCCAAGGCGGACTTGGATAAGGCGAAATGGAACCTGGACAACTGCGAGATCCAAGCGCCGGTCAGCGGCACCATTCTCAAGAAGGGGGCCGAGAAGGGCAACATCGTCAACCCGATCGCGTTCAACATCTCCTCCAGCTTGTGCGACATGGCCGACCTGTCCGACCTGGAAGTGGATCTGAAGATTCAGGAGCGCGACATCGCCAAGGTGGCGAAGGGCATGGCGTGTACGGCGATGCCCGAGGCGTACCAGAGCGACGCGGTGTTCCTGAAGATCCATCCCAAGGGTTACATCGGCAAGGTGTCGCGGCTGATGCCGACCGCTGACCGCGGCCAGGGCGCCATCCCGGTGCGCGTCAAGCTCGACATCCCCAAGGAAGAGGAAGGCGTTTACCTCAAACCGGATTTGAGTGTGATTGTGGAGTTCTTGAAGGATTCCACGAAGTAATTTGCGTTTCTCGCTTACTCCCTCCCCCCTTGCGGGGGAGGGTTGGGGTGGAGTCTTTGATACCATAACCCCCCACCCCAACCCTCCCCGCGCAAGGGGAGAGGGAGCAAGACACCCCACGAACGGGAACACGCCATGACGACCGCGACCACCCCGCCCCCGAAGCGCATCCTCAGCGGCGTACAGCCCACCGGCAAGCTTCATCTCGGCAATTACTTCGGCGCCGTTCGTCAGCACATTGCCCTTCAAGACGAGGGGCCGTGCTTCTATTTCATCGCCGACTATCACTCGCTCACCACCATCCATGACGCCGCCGTGCTGCGACAAAACACCGTCGATGTGGCCCTTGATTACCTGGCTCTCGGCCTCGACCCGGACAAGGCGGTCTTCTTCCGCCAGTCAGACATTCCCGAAGTCACGGAGCTTGCCTGGATTCTCTCAACCGTCACCAGCATGGGTCTGCTGGAGCGGGCCGTCTCGTACAAGGAGAAGATCGAGCGCGGCATCGACGCGAGTGTCGGCCTGTTCTTCTATCCGGTGCTGATGGCCGCCGACATTTTGATTTATCGCTCGCATGTCGTACCTGTCGGCAAGGATCAGGTGCAGCACATCGAAATGACGCAGGACATCGCCGGCAAGTTCAACAACCGCTTCGGCACGGTCTTTCCCATCCCGACTTATCGGCTCGACAAGGAATCGAAAGTACCCGGCGTGGACGGTCAGAAGATGAGCAAGTCTTACGGCAACACCATCGAAATCTTCGCCGAGGGCAAGCCGTTGCAGAAGACGGTCATGGCCGTCGTCACCGACAGCACGCCGGTGGAGGCGCCGAAAGACCCGGAGAAATGCAACGTCTTCGCTCTGTATAGTCTGTTTGCGGGCGATGAGGAGAAGGCGGCGTTGGCGGCCCGGTATCGGGCCGGCGGCATGGGCTTCGGCGAGGCGAAGAAGATGTTGCTGGAGAAGATCAACGCCCACTTCGGCCCGGCCCGTGAGAGGCGAAAGCAGTTGGCGGCCCAACCGGAGCAAGTCGAGGCGGTGCTGCGTCGGGGCGCCGAAAGGGCGCGGGCCGAGGCGCGTAAGACCGTGGCGCTGGTGCGCGAAGCGGTGGGCATGAAACCGCAGAGCGTCGTTTAGCCGCGACGCGCTAGCGGAGCGCGTGGGAGACGCGCTCCGCTAGCGCGTCGCGGCTAAACGGTTTCTCATTCATCGTCATACGCGCGCGGTTCGTGGTAGCGGACCCTCCACAAGAACAGGAAACCCAGCACCACCAGCGCCAACCCTCCGACAAGAAACGCCAGCGACGGCAGGCTGTACCATTCTGGAACCCACGGCGCCACGAACACCATCGCCGCCCCCGGCGCGACCGCGAACGTCATGCGCCTGCTAACGAACAATCCGGAGATGACAAGAATCAAACCGGCCGCGCCGGCGTAGTGCGTGCCGAATAACTTTGTGATCTCCAACGGCGCCAGAGGCAGCCAGAACGGCGCCAATGCCTTCGGCGCGGTGGTCGAGAAAGGCGACAGGGCGCTAGTTTGTTTCAGCAGTTTATCCAATGCCAGCAAGTCGTTTTCGTACAGCCATCCCAAAAACCCAGCCAGCAACACGGCGCCAATGAGGAAACGCAGCCGCGGCCCAACCAACTCGACGAAGAACTGGCCCATGAGGCTGGGGCCGTTCCTCTTCTTCGGCTTGAGCGTGAAGAGCATCTCCGGCTTACGGGCCGTCTCCAGCATTTGTTTAAGGTTGGCCGGTGGCGGAAGCGGCGCCGTGAATTCCGCCGTCGCGCCTTCGATGGGGACGGCCGTGGCGACGGGCAGCGCGGCCGGCGCCGCCTTGAGGATGGCCGCTTGATGTACCATTGCCTCCGCGATTTGCCTGGCTCTCGCCTCCGCCTCGCCCGCGTTCATCCCCTCCGCCTGGAGCGCCTTGACTTCGACCGCTTGCAAATGCTTGCGTTCACGCGCCGCCTTCCGCGCTTGCTGGCGGGCGTCGATCCAGGCGATGATTGGCTCGCGCCACGCGCCGAACTTCTCGCGGGCCTTGCCCATTTCGCCGCGGCTCCACTCGCGCGCCGCCAACTTCGCCTCGTAGCCGAACAGCACCTCGAAAAACTCCTCCCAGCACGATCCGCTGTACTTGCAAGCGAAATGCCGCAGCGACGCCTCCTCCAAGCCTTGTAAGCGCATGTTCTTGAACAATTTCTCCGCCTTGGCGATGGCCCGGGTGCGCTCCGCGTCGATCCGCCGGTCCAGCCCGAAATGCACCGCCAGCGCCACCCCGAGAGCCAGCACCGAGAACGCGACCCACGTTCCCAGCAAGCCAAACAGCCAAAGGAAAACAAGGAAGAGCAATGTACTCACGCCCCAAACGAGCCAGTCGCGAAGGCCGCTGGACAGCCCCAGTTCGCGTACTTTCAGGAGCAAAGGCGTCTTTCGGGCGAACCCATGAATGAGGAAATAAAAGATCGGAGTTAGGATTCCTAAACCTAAAAAGCCGCCGGCAAGCGTCGTCCAGCCGAACAAAGCAGACAACAGGATGCACACCAGCACCGCGCCCGCGAAACCGCAAACGATGCGTGAACGCAGTTTCGCCGTAGGCGTGGCGTTGAACTGCCGGACGCTCTTTTCGAGGGCGGCGGCGTGTTCCTCGCGCGGCGTGAACGCGCCGGTGCGCGAGAGGCCGAGGTAGTTCTCCAGCGCTTCGATCACCGCGCCCATATCGGGATAGCGCTCCTCCGGCGTTTTCGCCAGCATCTTAATGAGGACGTCCGACAAGGCTTTCGGCACGCGCTTGACAATGGCGTCCGGCCGCACGACCGGCGCCGTGGCATGTTTGGTCAGCACCTCCAGCACCGTCTGGCCCTCGAACGGAGGCTTGCCGGTCAACAGGACGTAGAGTGTGCAGCCGAGGGAATAGACGTCCGCCGCGGGGCCGACGGCTGAGGAGTTGGCCGCTTGCTCCGGCGCCATGAATGAAGGCGTGCCCATGGCGAAGCCCGTGCGCGTGAGACTAGGTGACGCGCGTTGTTTCGTCAACGAAGCGGCGCCGTCTCGTGCGGCCGACTCACTGGCGTCGTCCGCCAGCTTCACGAGACCCAGATCGGCGACTTTGACGATCCCTTGATCGTTAATCATCAGATTGTCCGGCTTCACATCGCGATGGATCATGCCCAGGTCGTGGCCGTACTTTAGGCCGCGCGCCGCCTGGAGGATGTAGCCGACCGCCTGCTCCGGGTCGAGCTTACCCTCGCGGCGCGCCAGGTCCATCAGGGACTCGCCCTTGACGTACTCCATGCTGAAGTAATGCGTATTATTGGCAGAGCCGATGTCGTAAATCTGCACGACGTTGTGATGGACCATTTGGGCGGCGGCGTAGGCTTCGCGCGTGAAGCGGGCAACGAAGCCGGGGTTGGCGGCCGCCTTGGGCAGCATGACCTTAACCGCGACGAGACGGTCGAGCGAAATCTGACGCGCCAAATAGACGGCGCCCATGCCGCCACGGCCGAGAAGTTTGAGAACCTGATAGCCGCCCAACGTCGTCAGCACCTCTTTGGGGCCGGCTTCCTTGGTGGGTTTCGGAGCGGGAAGCGATGAAGCCGCGCCGGACTCGCCATCGAGCGCGGCCGTAGTCGCGCCTGGGTCGGGCACAACCAGCTGAAACCCGCGCGCGCATTTCGGACACTTCGCCGCGTACTTGCCCGGCTTAACGGTTTTCGGACTGAAGGAGTGCTTGCAATGCGGACATGCGATAGCCATAAAGTCCTCCTTCCCCGCCCACAAGTGATTGGGATGAAGGAGAGTATAGCAACGAAAGGCGAGCCGGGTCGCGTAAGCNNGCTTACGCGACCCGGCTCGCCAGTCAATGGCGCGGTTCAGCTCTCTTCGTACTGGGCGATGCGATTGACCGCCTCGCCGACCTCGTCGCCGACATCGTCCGCCATTCGATATTGCATCAAGAAGGCGTCCTCGCCGTTGTCTTCGTAAAAGCCGCGCAGCACGCGCACGGCTCGGAAGTCCTGCGTCCGAAAGAACAACTGCGCACCCAGATTTCTCTCGCGGACCTCCAGCGTGATCCGCGTCCGTCGATGGCTCGACAGCTTGCTGACCAGTTTCGCCGTCATCTGGCCGCCTATCCCCATGTGGCGGCAAGACGGATTGACGGCGAAGTTCAGGATGTGCAGCTTATTCTTGTGCAATTCGTAGATCATGAAGCCGACGACCTTTTCGCCCTGCTCGGCGACCATGCCGATGCAGTTGCGCTGACGTAGACAACGCAGGAAGTCTTCCTCCGTCCAGGAGTACTCGAAGCTCTCCTGCTCGATTTGCAGCACTTCGGGCATGTCCCGTCGGATCATCCACCGAATATGCACGCGAACCTGTTCCTTCTCCGTTCGGTTTGCGCTCATTCCCTCTCCTCTCCTCTCCCCCAAGGCGCGGCGCGGCCCTCCGTGGGTGCGCAGCGTTCCCCCCGATTCCTGGTTCACGTTCCGTTAGAACCCGGCCGACGGTGTAGAAAGGTCAGATGGTGTGGCGTCCAGGGCCGCGGCGGAAGCGCCGCCGCGACCTTCAACGCCGCCGGAGTGTAGCAACGGCCCCCTTGCCGCTCAATAGCAGTACGCCCCAATTCGGCCGCGTTCTGGCCGACTCGCATCGGGCGCATTCCATTCCACAAGGTGTTGTGTACAAAGGAGTTGCCGAGGCAGGCGGGGTGGCTGGAAAAAGCGGGGGGAGTCCTTCCCCCCTCCCGACAGCCATCCTGGCTGCGATACGCATGTTTCAATCATTTCAATCCGCCCCCGCCTGGGCTGCCAGGGGAAACCGCTAACATACCCGCCTCCCGCCTCGTTGGCAAATGGTTTCCAAAAGTTTATTATCCGCCGCCGTTGCACATTTGTACCCTACAAGCCCCGAGCGCTAGCGAGGGGTTTCGTCACACCCCCTCCTCTCGCTCGCGCTCGGGGCTTGTAAGGATGAGCGAGGGATCCCTATCGCCCGGCCGCGAACGTGGATTCGTCGCTTGCCTGGACCGGCGGGCCGGCGACGACCTCCAGGGCGCACCGCGACGTTATTCGCATTCCGCCGTCGGCCACCGCGACGATCTCGTTGACGAAGCGTCCCACCTGCGACGCGGTGGCGTCGAGGCGGAAGGTACGCGACTGGCCGGGGGCCAAATCGCCCACCTCGGCTTCAATGCTGTAACCGCGCGGATACGACAGGCCGGGCGGCAGTTGATCGCGAAGGACAATGTGCCGAACGGGCACGGTCCCATCGTTCGATAGTTGAATCTGAAAGCTAACGGCTGTTCCAGGCGTCGCCGTCGGAGGGCCGAGCAGGGCGACCATAAACGCCGGCCGTGTCACCTGCGTCTGAAGGCCCGTCGCGGCCGTGTACGCCACGTGCGGCGGCTGTTGTATTCCCGCTATTCCGACGTGCTGAAGGTCCACCTTTACACGGCGTTCGGCGCCTGCTTCGAGCGTCCCTAGCTCCCAGATCAGTGAACCGGCCCGCAGCTCCGCGGGCGGGTCGGCCAACAACAACCGGGCGCCCAACGGCAAAGGATCTTCGACCTGTACCCGGCCGGCTGGCGCGTCGCCGGTGTTCCGAACGATTAACTCGTAAGGCAACGGCTCACCCAGTGCGACCGAGGTCGGCCCCGCCACTTCCACGGACACTTGCGCCGGCAACTTGAGCGGAGTGGGCGCCGGGCCGGTATCCGTGCGATAATCCACCGCCCGGATGGGTTTGGCCGGCGTCGTCAGGCCGTCGTCGGGCACCGTCACCTTGACGGTGAACGGCGGCGCCGTTGGTCGCACATTGGTTGCGGCGATGACGCTGCGGCCCGCGTCGCGCCCGCTGGGCGGCCCGGTCAGCGGCGGCGGCGGTTCGTTGGGCGGCTGCGCGTGAACCCATCCCACGCCTCCGAATAGGACGGCGGCAAGACCGAGTACCGTCCAGGTTTGGCTGCGTGAAGGCACAACGAGATCCCCGCGACACAGGAACGCTATTCTGAAACCCGATACTGCCCGCGGCACTTCTCTACGGGATACTTCAAAACATTCTTGGCCATCTTGCGCCGCACCGTCTCGCTCAGGTCCAGGTTCAGGGCGTTACATAAGGCAAACACCAGACACGCTACGTCGGCAATCTCATCGGCAACCTGTTCACACTTGGCCGGGTCGCGCACTTCGGCGCGCGAGGCGTCATTGTCGATCCAGAGGAAATGTTCCATCAACTCGGCCGCTTCCACGGACAGGGCCATCGCCAGATTCTTCGGACTGTGGAACTGCTGCCATTCGCGCTCGGCCACAAATTGGGTCATCGCCTCGCGCAATGCCGCCACCACGGTCGTCTGATCGGACATGGTCGTTCGCCGTTTCTCCAAAGCGCCGCGAACGAGCCGCGACCGTTAGGGAGCGGGCCGCGCAGGCGTCACGCCGCCTAAAACCGCTCCCTAACGGTCGCGGCTCGTCAATCTTTCAGTGGAAGGACGGGACTATACCGCGTCGCGGTCTTGTGTCAAGAAGTATTCAATCAAACACACCGGCGCCGAAGGCGTTCGCCGGCGGCGCCGTCTCTACGACGACCTCGGCGACCGTCTCGCCTTCCACCACGTCGGCGGCGTGAGCCTGTTCGATCATCATGTCGGTGCTGGCCGGATCGACCACGCGGCAACTGGCTGTGAGCTTGTCGGCCAGTTCGCGTAGCTCCGCCTGCCAGGCGGCCGGATCGACTTCCGGCGGACAGACCTGGGCGAACTCGCCGCACAGTAGGATCAACCGCAGCAAGTGGCGAAAGACGATGCCCTCCTGCTTAATCAGATCGCGCGTGCGGACGTAAAGATTGAAGTCGCCGTTGTAGCGCAGCAGTTCGCCGGCCGCCCAGACGGATTGTGTGCTGAAATCGGCCACGTTGGGATGCAGAGCGTCGAACAGCAGCCTTAACTTGTCGGCCAACGTCGGCAGATATTCTTCCTCCTCTTCGTCGTCCTCTTCCTCGTCTTCCGACTTGGGAATGGGCGCGATGATGAGGCCGCGGCGGATCAAGTCGGCGTCGAGCCGCGTCGTCGCCAGCGGCCCCGGCGGCAACTCGTCCGGACGCGGCACACGCACACTGCGCAACAACGCCCGCGGCATTTCCAAAACGCTTTCCAGCGCCTGAATGCGTTCATTGCGGTCGGCGATGCCGAGTTGGTCGAGGAGGAAGGCGCCGTAAAGCGGATGGACGCTGCGGAAGACGAGCAGCTTGTCGAGGGCCGCCGTTGGCGTCGCTCGTATTACCTGATAGTTTTCCGATATCGGTAGGGGCGGGGTCTCCCCGCCCTTTTCTGCTTCAAAGGGGCGGGGAGACCCCGCCCCTACCGCGATTTCCGTCGGTGCGGGCGGCGGCGGATCGAGCGTCACGAAACCGCGTTCGGCCAGTGTAAGCAACATACGGTCGAGAGCTTTTTCGCTGGCCGCGAGGCGCGGCGCGTCCATGAGGCGTTTGCGCAGGACGGTGCGTACCTTGGAGATTTCCGGCGAAATCTTCAACAAGTACGCCAGTAATCGCCACGGCAACGGCCCTTTGCTGTACAGCTTGCCCGGCGGCGCGGCCTGTAATTGGGCGAACTGCCCTTCGCTCCAATACTGCGCATTCTCACGGCGCGACGGTTTCTTCTTTTTAAGAGCTTTTTTGGCTTTAAGGAGACCCGGATCGCGCGTGTCCTCGGGGATTTGATCGTACTTCTCCTTCCAGCGCAGGATGCGCACGTCATCCTCATGGGCGATGGCGTAGACGAAGCCGCGGTCGTCGAACTGCGGCCGACCGGCCCGGCCGAAGATCTGATGAGCCGTGCTGGGGTCCACCAGCTTCTCCTTGCCGCGCGGCCCTTTGACCAGCGAGGTCAGCACGACCGACCGGGCCGGCAGGTTGATGCCAGCAGCCAGCGTTTCTGTGCAGACGACCGCGGCCAGCAGCTTTTGCGTGAATAGCCGCTCAACGACGCGGCGGTACTTCGGCAACATGCCGGCGTGATGGACGCCGACGCCGCGGCGGAGCATCTGTTTGAGCTTCGGCCCCACGCCCTGCGACCATTCCAACTTGTCCACCTCGTCGTTGAGCGGCCCACGAACGCCCGGCGCGAACAAATCCAACCCCTTGAGCATTTCGGCCGTACTCCAACATTCGTCGCGGTTGAAGCAAAAGACCAGGGCCGGCGTCGTCCGCGCTTCGCCTTCGCCTTTGGCCATGCGCACCAGCTGATCGCCGAGGAACTCGTCGGCCACCCAGCGGAAGGTGAGCGGCACTTTGCGTTCTTTGCCCTCCACTAACTCCAATTTGCGGCCGTGGGCGCGCTCCAGCCAGGCCAAAAACTCCGGCGCGTTGCCGACCGTGGCGGATAGTAAAAGGAGCCGAACGTGGGCCGGCAACATGCCGAGAGTCAGTTCCCAGACGATGCCGCGCTCCTGGTCGGCGAAGTTATGAAACTCGTCCATGACGACGGCCGAGACGTGGCTGAAGTCGAAACCCTCTTGATGAAGGAGGCGATTCAGCAGGATTTCGGCCACGACGACGAGGACGTGGGCGTTGGGGTTGACGCGGCGGTTGCCGGTGACAAGGCCGACGTCGTCAGCCTTGAAGCCCCAGCGCACGGCCGATTCCTGCATCTCATGGAACTTTTGTTCGGTCAGGGCGATGAGCGGCGTGGTGTAATAAACGACGGCGCCGGTATGCAACGCCTCGAAGAGGGCGCCTTGGGCGACGAGCGTTTTGCCGGTGCCGGTGGGGGCGCAGACGAGGACGCCTTGTTCGGCGGTGAACCAGGCGAGAAGGGCGTCTTCCTGGACAGGATAAGGCGCATAAGGAAGCTGAGCGAGGTAGCGTTCAGCCAGGTCGTCACGCGAGGGAGCCGTAGAAGCCATGCGGGTCGCACCGAGGGAGAGGCCAAACGGAAGGACGCGGGACGGCCCCGGCCCTGAAGGGGCAAGGTACGGGGCGAGGGTGGGAAGTGCAACGGCGTCATTATTGCGATTGGAATGAGCGGCGCAAAGGCGAGCGTCGGGCAACGAGCCGTCTTGAACTGCATCCCCCTAAACACTTGCTCAACTCCTGTCTAATTCCTGTCGATAGAGTAAGAGTTTAACCCAACTCTGAGCCGGAACCTAGAAACCAGATAAGACGGAGAGATTAGCCGCCAAGGGCCGCTTTTGCCTCCGGATTTTCGCGCCGCCGCGGACGGTTTGCGTAGGCCGACACAATCGCGACTGGAGTTCCGCATGGCAAGCGTTTCCTTACAACCCGGCGCCTTCTCCCGGGCGGTCCGCTGGATGCGCATTCACTTTTATCTTATCTTTGCGGGAATTTTGTTCCTTGCGTATGCGCCCCTTTTCCAGTGTCGCCAACACGGGGAGTGGCAAGACGTCTATGTGAAGGCAGGCGCCCGCTTGCTGTCGGGCGAACCTCTGTACGTGTGGTCGGGTGATTACATTGGCTTCATTTATCCGCCCTTCGCGGCCCTGACAGCGGCCCCCTTTGCATTGCTGCCTCAGCAAGCGTGCCGGGCGGCGTGGTATCTCGTAAATGTAATCTGTATCGCCCTCTGGCTGCGCTGGTCCTGGCGGCTGTCGGGAGGCGGGTCGCTTCAATTCGCCCGCGCCACGGACCCGAAGGAACACGTCGTTTGTTTTCTCGGCTTGGTCGGCGCGTTGAGTTATGCGGTGAACTGCCTGGCCCATCAGCAGAGCGATCTGGTGATTGCCGCTCTAATCATGGGCGGCTGCATGGCGCTATCCCGCTCACGTGGGTGGCTGGGCGCCACGGCGTTCGGGCTGGCCGCCGCCATGAAATGCACAGCCCTGCTGTGGAGTCCATATCTCCTCTGGCGCGGCCGCTGGAAAGAGGCTCTCTGGTTGGTGTGCGTGGCGGTGGGGGTAAACCTACTGCCCAACCTTGTCAGCGCTCCCGAACCGGGAAAACTCTACTTAACGGATTGGGCTTCGCGTTTTTTGGCGCCGATGCAGCGTTCGTATTATTATCCGGGCGTCTGGGCCACCGCTCCAATCTTCAATCAATCGCTGGCCGGGACGGCTTTTCGCTGGAACGTCCAACAAGGTGAGTGGGCCGCGGACGAATTCCGGATCACGGATCGCCCGAATCCCCTTTCTCCGTGGACGCTCAAGTTCCTGGTTTACGGCGCCGACGCGGCACTGGTCCTGGGTATGCTGTTTGTTCTCGGCCGACGCCCCCTGCCCAAGTTCGCGGCGCCCCCCGCATCGTCGCCAATCGAGTTGGGGATGGAATTCAGTGTGATATTGCTGCTTATGCTGTTCCTTTCGCCCATGTCGAACACCCAGCATTTTGTCATCCTGCTTCTGCCCGCCTTTTGCTTAGCGCGCCTGGCCGTCCGACAACGCCGGCGAACGGCGGCCGTTCTGTTGTTTGCCGCCGTTGCGGTGAGAGCTTTGGAAATGAAGTGGCTTTGGGGCGAACGTTTTTCCACCATGTCTTTGTGGCTGGGCAATGTGACTTGCAGCGCGCTCTTTCTTCTGCTGGGCTGCGCCTGGGTACTTGTGACACGCCCGCGATCCGTCGCGGCAAGGCAAGGATTTCGACTGGGAAAAGGCGCAAAACTACCTGCACGTTTCCATTCTTCACAAACTGCCCCGCTCATTGGCCGACCGGCGGCAGTTGAAAAAGTGGAAGCTGGCCGAGGTGCTGCGGCTGTTAGCGCAGGCACGGCAAGCGCCGAGTTGACGATTCGGGCGAGCGCGTCCCGTCATCCGTATACTGCCGGCAAGTCCCGAGTCGCGCCCTGGAGACGCCATGAGCCACTTTACCCGTGAACAATGTTTGCAACGCCTTCGCGCCCAGGTCGCCGCCGGCCGGCCCATCCTCGGCGCCGGCGCCGGCGTCGGCTTATCGGCCAAGTGCGCGGAGGCCGGGGGCGTGGACCTCCTCATCCTCTACAACTCCGGCCGTTTCCGCATGGCTGGCCGCGGCAGCCTCAGCGGCATGATGCCCTACGGCGACGCCAATCAGATCGTCATGGACATGGCCCGCGAGGTGCTGCCGGTCGTGCGCGACACTCCGGTCCTCGCCGGCGTTTGCGGCACCGACCCGTTCCGCGTCATGCGCAACTTCCTCCGCGACGTGCGGGCGGCCGGCTTCAGCGGTGTGCAAAACTTCCCTACCGTCGGGCTGATTGATGGCGCTTTCCGCCAGAACCTCGAAGAAACCGGCATGGGCTTCGATAAGGAAGTGGAGATGATCGCGGAGGCTCACGAGCTGGGCCTGCTCACTTGCCCTTACGTTTTCACCGCGGATGAGGCGCGGGCCATGGCCGCCGCCGGAGCCGACGTACTCATCCCTCACATGGGCCTAACGACAAAAGGGACCATCGGCGCCAAGACCGCCCTGACGCTCGATCAGGCCGTCGAGCGCGTTCAGTCTCTGCACGATGCGGCAAAAGCGATAAACCCCGACGTATTGGTCCTGTGTCACGGCGGCCCCATCGCGGAGCCGGCCGACGCCGCTTACGTCCTCCAACATACGCAAGGCGTCGTTGGCTTCTTCGGGGCGTCGAGCATCGAAAGGCTGCCGACCGAGACGGCCATCACCGGCCGCGCCCGTGAATTCAAGAATCTTCAAATCCGGAATTAAAGAGCCTGAAGCGTAAGCGAAGGTTTGGTCGAAAACCTTCGCCTGCGCTTCAGGCTTGTCAATTCCCGCCGTGATGATGCTTATGCTTGCCGTGGCGCTCGACTTCTCCCTCCAAGGGATGATCCAGCGGCCCCGTCTCGCGGACGATCTTATGCGCCTCAAGGTCTACGGTAACGCTGTCAGTCGGGCCGCTCCTCGTTGGAGGCGACGAGTAGAACTCGACGTTTAACTCCTCGGCGGTTGCTTTCACGAGCAAATAGCCGTAGCCGTTGTAATATTGCTGAAGGCTGTGATCGCCGTCCGCGCCGCGCAGCGGCGTCTTTACCAATTGGCCGTCCTCGCGCAGCTGGATCGGCGACGCGCCATGCCCGCCGCCGCCGGCAACGATAAACGGTATCTCCATTGTGCGATTACCCAGAGTAAAAGACCGAGTAAAGCGCTGGTAATTGTGGGCGTGTCCGGAGAGGAAGAGGTCCGGCGCCACGCCCGTCTGGCGGAAAGCGTCGTCGAAGTCGTCCAACATCTCCTTGCTGCCGGGATGGTCGCTGGCGCTGTACGGCGGATGATGCGTCGCAATGAGCAGCGCGGCCGTATCGCCGTCGGCGCGCTTGCCCGCGATGAGCTTGAGCTGGTCGATGAGAAAGTCCTTCTGCGCGAAACCTATCTCCTCGGCCGAAAGGAAGCCGGCCTCGTCGGCGGCGTTGGTGTACAGACCAATGACGCGCACGAACGGCGCTTCCAGAAGGAAATAGACGCCCGGCTGCGTCATGGCCGGGCGAAGGGAAGAGCCGGCCGCCGCCCGACGCTTCGGCTTCTTGGCGACGAAGTTGTGGCGGAACGCGGCCAGCGATTTGGGATCGGTATTTTCGTTAATTTCGCCGTCGTGGTTGCCCGGCACGCCGAGGATGCGTCCGGGGTACTTGTTATTGGGCCGGTAGAATTGGTCTCTATAGAGGTCTTCTTTGTTCGTGCCATATACCACATCGCCCAGGTGGAGAAGGAAAGCGGGCTGGTCGGTGGGCGGACGGCTCGGGTCGTAATCCGCCCGCATGAGATCGACAATATCCGTTTGCGAACTGTGCTTGCCTTTTCCGGTGTCGCCGACGGCGTGAAACACGATCCGCCCACAACCGCGGATTTTAACGACGTCTTCCGGCCCAATAACGTCTTCGAGAGCCAGCACGGGCGGCGACCGTCGCGGCGCGGGGATTTTATGCAGCATGGCATGGACGGCTTCCGATCGCGCCGCGTCGAAGCGCGCTTGAAACTCCGCCGGATCGCCGAGGAATTGCGGCTCAGGATCGGTGGACACCAGGCGCGTCAACGCCAGCGTCCCTTTGGATTTCTCCTTGGAACCTGACTTCTTCGACATGACCATCTCCCCAGCCTAGTGCAACGTCACTCGTGCTTTGATGGGTCGGGTGGGACGGGCTTCTAGCCCGCCCAGCAGAACCGGACGGGCTTCTAGCCCGTCCAGCGGAACCGGACGGGCT
>DHJA01000215.1:19289-19527 GCA_002404095.1 Planctomycetaceae bacterium UBA4732
TCCATGCGTGACAAAGCACTAGCGTCCTATATAAGAAAAGAGCCTGCCCGGTGCCGCCGGGCAGGCTCAATCTTAATAGGCCGCGCCTTTATCCGCGTCTTCGTTCCATTTCACCGATGGCCGGCCCCGTATCCGCTAGGGGTCGCCGTTGGACGTCCTCGCGCGACACGGAAACATTCAAATCCTGTGAGCCTGCCGTCGCCGGATCAAGCTCGCGGTTGGCGTGGTCATAGGCGCC
>DHJA01000215.1:19672-20335 GCA_002404095.1 Planctomycetaceae bacterium UBA4732
GCGGTTGGCGTGGTCATAGGCGCCAAAGCGTCGCAGGATTTCGCGGACTTCCTCATAGCGGCCGGGCGCTTGTACGGTGACGAGGGTGCGGCCCGAGTGGAATTCGCCTTCGTAGTAGGTCGCTTCTTCTTCCGGGAGGCCGAGGCCGATAAGAGCGCCGGCAAGCCCAGCGATGGCGGCGCCGCTGGCCGCACTCGCCAGGACCGACACCAACCAGCTGCTCACCAGCACGGCCGGCAAAACCGGCGGCAAGGCGATGGTGGCCATACCCACGGCCCACAAAGCGCCAATGCCCGCGCCTGCAGCGACCCCGACGGCGGCGCCTTCTTCCCAATGCGAGCCGGTCGTTTCCGTAACGGTCCCTGTGGTTTCCCCATGGGCGCCGCGCGTCATAATGCCGATCTGGTCTTCGCGGAAGCCGACGCGACGCAACTCTTCCACTGCCGCTTGAGCCATCCGGACGTCGTTGAAAACGCCGACTACCGTGGCATGATTCGTGACGTTCTTCGCAGTCGCCATGATTGATCCTCCGTGGGAGATGCCGGCAATCCTCCGCGGTAGGCGAAGTGCCAGCCGCGGAACTGCCTAAAATGGATGCGAAGAGACGAAGGTGCAAAGATCATGCCGGACGATGGGTCACTTGGCGAGCCGGGTCGCGTTAGC
>DHJA01000285.1 GCA_002404095.1 Planctomycetaceae bacterium UBA4732
AATGGACGGGCTGGAAGCCCGTCCGGTTCCAATGGACGGGCTGGAAGCCCGTCCCACCCGACCCATCAAACCACGAGTGACGTTGTACTAGTGCAAGGTGCGGCTATGAAATGCCGGGGCGTACTCTACGTTGACATTCTTCACGACCTACATCATTTTTCCAAAATCTACACCGGGCTGGACCTCCTGGCTCGCGCGGGCGCGATCGACCTCCAAGTGACGCCCGCTCCGGAACACAGCCTCCTTCAATGGGTGGACGTCGCGCCGCCGGATCGGGCCGCACCCCTCCGGGTCGCCTTCGACCTGGGCGACCACAATGACGTATTCATTAAGGAAGGACTGGACCGCTGCGAAGTCTACTTTAAGAGGAGTTATTATCCCCCGCACATAGACGCGCTTCCCCCAGAACAAAGGAGTAAAGTTCTCTCCTTTGGACTCAATTACTCTTGCTCAAGTCGATCCAGCAAGCGAACCATCGGCCGGCTGTGGGCGGTCGAAGCGGCACGGCAACTCTTCTGCTCGCCCCGCCGGACGCTCGGCCGGGCAAGCCAAATGGCGCGGTTCCTACGGCAATTTCTGCTTCAGCCGGATTACCGCCTGTTCGAGCAGCCGCCGGACGCGCCCGTGGAGCCTTTGATCCTCTTTCAAACCCGTGTGTGGGAACCGGAGGAAACGTCGGAGAACCTAGAGCAAATCAACGAGGAGCGCGCGGCGCTGGTCCGCCTACTGCGCAAAACGTTCGGCGCGAGGTTCCGCGGCGGCCTTGTGCCGACGCCTTTCGCCCGTCAGCGCTACGCCGATGTGCTGCTTGAAGAAGCATACCGGCGAACGGACTTCATCCGCATGGTCAAGCGGAACTTGATCGGAGTCTACACCCGCGGGTTGCACAACTCCCTGGCGTTCAAGCTGCCGGAGTATCTGGCGGCGTCAATGTGCATTGTGAGCGACCCCATGCGCAACCAACTCCCCGAGCCGCTGGTCGCCGGCGAACACTACCTCGAGTTCCGCGACCCGGACCAGTGCCTCGCCCAATGCGAGCAGCTATTGCGTCATCCGGACGAGGTCCGCGAAATGCGGCGCCGCAACCACGACTACTACGAACAATGGGTCGCTCCGGCCCAACACCTTCAGCGCTGCCTGGAACGGGCGGTGCAAACCGTGATCACAAAGAATTGAATGGCGGCTTTGGAGATTACAGGCCGGGGACCACGGAGCCGGTCCCGTCGGCCGGGCCGCTCTCTTCCGCCAACCCTGACAATCGCGAACCGTGGGTCGGTCGTTCGGGTTCCCATTGCTCCGCGCGGCGCAGGACGGCGACCGCCTCCTCATACCGATCATCCGCCCGAACCGTCAGCAGCGTACAGCCCGAATGAAACTCGCGCTCGTAATGGCGGGCTTCTTCTTCCGGGACGCTCATCCCGACCAGAGCGCCGACGACGCCCCCACTCGCGGCGCCCACGGCCGCGCCTCCGAGGGTCGCGGCCAGCAACCCGCCAACGACGACCGGGCCTATCCCTGGCAAGATGACATTGGACAACACGGCGCCAAGGATGGCGCCAAGGGCGACGCCTACTCCGACTCCGACCGCTGCGACCTCCCCGGTTTTCGTGCCCGGATCGGCGGGAGGAGGCTCGACGTCCTCCGCCGCCGCGTCGGGAACCACGAAGCCGATCTGGTCGGCTCCGAACCCGCTTGCACGCAACTCCTCGACGGCGTGTTCCGCGTGGGTGAGATCCTGAAAGACGCCTACCGCTGTGTTCCGAATTGTTGTGTTCATTTCATACCCCATGAAATCGTTTGACCCGAAGGAACCGTCTCCCGGAGGCCGACTTGGACGCCCAGATTAAGGGTATCTTCTTGGAAGCCGCGCTACAACGATTGTCTCGCAGGCAGAACGATCGTCCCGGACAGACGAATAGCAAAGCCGGATTCCGAGTTCGCGGCGGCTGTCGGGCTGGGATTCACTTTGTAGTAGCGGCTCTCCGTCTGGCTGTGGACTTTCCACGAACCGCCAGAGAAGGAGGCTCGCGCGTCGCCGGTCATTTCCCGCGCCTTCACGTCCTGCGATTCCATCGCCGCACCTGCTAGGGCTTACTGAATGTATGTTCAGTAACATAGCGTTTTCATTACTACCAAACCAGCTGGGTAGTAGACAGCGGCGGAAAATCTTTACGACAACATGTTCATGGCACGACCTCTAAAAAACGGCCGATTGCGGATGGACACGGACTTACGAATCCCCGTGACCAGCGAGCAAAAGGCGATGATCCTTGAAGCAACTAGCAATGAGGCGGAAGGGATGGCCGCCTGGGCGAGGGGCATTCTTCTGGAAGCAGCGAAACGGAAAACTGCCAAAGGTAACGCGCGCGAGCCAATAAAGTAGACAGAGCCGAGAAAAAGAAGTTCGCGGATCAAGGGGCTTTTAATCGCTGGCTGCGCAAGTTCTACTAACGTAACGAGAAGTGTCAAAACACTAGACGCGGCAAGCAAAACTTGCGTTGCGCTGGCCGAACGACCGGCTTGACGCCGGTTTAGAAATGGCTAAACTACAGTGGCAAGCGACGTGCCCCTCACAGAGATTATTGCCAAAGGGAGGTGGGGCACGGTTGAATGCGCTGTGCGTGCCTCAGGCGAAACACCCGCGAGAGACTTTTTGGAAACAGTATGCGAAGGAGTCCGCGAAAAGGGCAAGGACAAGCCACGCGCTACGGCACACGCCCGTTTTTTGGTACTCTTCCAGCAGATGGCAAACTATGGGCAACTGTCACATCAACGCTTCAAGAAAGAAATGGGCAAGCTGTCTGCCTTCCGGCATGAAGTGCGGAATAAGCAAATTCGGTTTCCGTGCTTTCAGGACGGCACGCGATGGATCTTGACTCATGGGTTCATTAAAGGGAGAGCGGAGAAACGCCGGGCGAATATCGGCGAAGAGCTACGGCGGCCGATCCTTCGCATCCCACTTAGAGGCGTTAACAGGAGAAAGTGGGCGCCGCGAGCCGAAGCGATTGACGGACTACCCGGTCTGCGCGACACGCTATGGGCGCTGGACGAAGCGGTGCGGCCGCGGCGGCGAATGCTCTTCAAGTAACCGTTCACCCGACTTGAGCCGGCACAGCTGCGCGGTCGTTTGTCGAGGTTAGTCATGGGCTGGCGTCCTGTTTCTGTTCGCGGCCATGATGGCGCCGTGTTCGGTGAAGGCGTAGGGGGCGTATTTGCGGTGCTGTCCACGTCCTGCCTTTAAGGTCGCATTTTGCGACCTTAAAGATTCGGCCTCTTCCTTGGTTAATTGAAACAGGAAATCTTCCGGAAACCGTTCCCGATTGCGCCGGAGTTGTTCATTCAGGCGCTTAACGGTCACGCCGTACAAGTTAGCCAGATCCGTATCCAACAAGACCTTTTGACCGCGAAGGTCGAGGATTAATGGCTCGATCTGATCCACCAGAATAACATCTTGTCTCTCCGTCATGTCCGTCTCCGACCGTTGCGGCTGCCTGCTGCCTCAAAAGTGACATCAATCATCGCGTTCATAGAGTTCATCCCGTGAAAACTTCCCTGTTAGCTCGCCGATGGGATGCTGGTCGATAAGCTTTAGCAAGCGGTTCCACGCGGCGAGTGACGGATTTACCGCCTCGACCGTTTCGATTGTCAGCTTCACCCGGGTCTGGTCCGGGAACGGCAAGGCCGCATCCGGCCTCAAGATGCCATTTTCGACCGTCGCCGTCATTTCTGTCGTCATGGCGCCGTCTCCTTCACGGGGGTCAAACAACAACAATTCTATCGCATAGGCGTATCGACACAAGCAGCCTAAAGAAAGCGAATCACGAAAGGCGTGGGCCGTTGCAAGGGAAGCACGCCCTCCGGAGTACCTCAGAGCGTGCCACCCAGTCGTTGACTAGCCAGAGCCAAGACGGCGCTGCGGTAAGGAATGTCGCAGAAACTCGTTAAAGGAATCGGCAAGTAATCGGCGACGAGCTTCCCAAAAGTCGTCGGCACGGTCAATGGCCCAAAGGCTCTGGTCTGCCGGAATACATTGGCTTTTTAGGACGCGGGGTTCGATTCGCTTGAGGTAAACTTCAGGGCCGGATTGCCCGATGGACTTGTTCACGTCCCCGACAATGAAAGCGATATTCGCAACATTGTCCGCGCTAGCCCGAGTGTTAACTGGAAACTGTCCGCGCGCGAGGATATGGTGGCGATCCACGGAGTTTTGCAGTAGGACTTTAGCGCCAGTGTAGAAATCTAGGATGCCACGGTTCATGCATGCAACATAAAGCGCGAGCAGCCCGCTCCTGTCTGCCAGCGCTCCCGTAAAGTCGGAGGGTTCGGCCACGAGAGCAGAGCGAACTTGTCGTAAGTTCTTTAGTAGCGCTCCAATCGGATCGGGTTCACGGCAGGCCTTGAGATCCTGATCGAGTGCGGTTTCACTTGAGCCGCTGTAGCGATGTAAGAGAGCGGCGAGCGCCAGCCACGCCATGAGGCCCTTGGAATCGCGGTGTCGGGGCCCCGTAGTGGCGCACAAGGCGATGATCGGAACGACAAGAGCTCCCGACCAAAGTATATCCATGTTCACCAGGCCAAGCTCGCTCCTGATCAGGCTAATGGCCTGCTCAGCGGCTCGCTGTGTTTCCTTCCAGGCTGTAAGAACCTCATTCCTCTCAAGTTCGTGCAGTGGTGTTCAGTTTCGACCATCCGGTTTGGCGACGAACGCGCAGGCGCGGAAAAGATGCATGATGTTGAGCCTGTTGAATCCCTGCTGCTTCAGCTTTGCAAGGAACGGTGCAACTTCGTCCACGATGAAACCGGTGTGGCGAGACGCGACATATGCGCTTTCGATGTCCGCTTTTTTGAGCTTCACACCAAGGGTATTGATGCGCTCAAAAGCCAGTACTGCGTCCTTAAAACTATGCTCCACCATGCGGACGAGTGGCACCTCGTAATCCAAGATGGATCGAACCTTCTCGAAACGAGCCTCGCGCTTGTCAGTAGCGCTGCCGCCATCGAGATTCCTCCGAAGCTGACGGTAGAGTTCGTCATCCCAAAGGTCCGCAATTCGGATCCAATTCCGGTCATTGCGTGTGGCAGCATTCGCGAGACGAAACTTGTCCTCTTGTGGATTGAAGACAACCTCAATGTCCTCGTCGCCGCTCATAGTCCGTGCTAAGAGGGCGTCTAGAAATGGGTCTTGGCACGGGGTTGGCGTCCGGTTTATGCTAAGTTTAGGAGCCC
>DHJA01000237.1:0-3260 GCA_002404095.1 Planctomycetaceae bacterium UBA4732
GCCCTTAAGTTGATCGCTATGGGGATAGACCCGCCGGCTCGCCTGGTTTTTGCAGGCGTTCCTTAAACAAATGCCGAAAGCTCTTGGCGGGAAATGGCGGCAGTTCGCGCTGCTTACCCCAGGCATTGAAGCGATTATAGATCAAAAAACGCGGCAATTTCGGGACCAACCAGCGCGCGACCGCGCCGGCCAGCCGATAGAGCGTCACGGAGCGCAGCACGACGGACGCGGCTTTCATGGAATAGCGCTTCGACCACGCCAGATGGCCGTGATGGGCCAACTCACGGCGCCAGGCAAGCAGTTGGTGATGCAAGTCGATTTTCACGGGGCAAACGTCGGTGCAGGAGCCGCACAGGCTGGAGGCGAAGGGAAGGCTGGCGTGTTGGGCCGGATCGCTGGCCGGCGAAAGGATGGAGCCGATGGGGCCGGGAACGACCGCTCCGTAACTGTAGCCGCCGCTGCGCCGGTAGACAGGGCAGGTGTTCATGCACGCCCCGCAGCGGATGCAGTTCAGCGACCGGCGAAACTCCGCGCGCCCCAGGAGCGCGCTGCGGCCATTATCCACCAAGACGATGTGTAATTCGCCGCCCGGCCGTGGACCGTGGAAATGCGACGAGTACGACGTGATCGGCTGCCCCGTCGCCGAGCGTGCCAGCAAGCGCAGGAATACCCCAAGGTCACGGGCGCGAGGAATGAGCTTTTCGACGCCCATGCAGGCGATGTGCAGCTTCGGCAGCGACACGCCCAGGTCGGCGTTGCCCTCGTTGGTGCAGACCACGAAGCCGCCCGTCTCGGCCACGGCGAAGTTGACGCCGGTCAGCCCGGCGTCGGCGCGGAGGAATCGGTCGCGCAGATGTTGCCGCGCCGCCTCGGCCAGATACTTGGGGTCCGACGCCCCTTCCTCCGTGTGCAAGTGTTTGTGAAACACCGCACCCACGTCCTCTTTTGTTTTATGAATGGCCGGCAAGACAATGTGGCTGGGCGGCTCGCCCGCCAACTGCACGATGCGCTCGCCCAGATCGGTATCGACGACCTCGACGCCGTTTCGCTCTAAAAATGGGTTAAGGTGACATTCCTCTGTCAGCATCGACTTGCTTTTGACTAATCGGGCGACGCCGTGGCGTTGAAGGATGCCGAGAACGATCTGATTATGCTCGGCCGCGTCGCGCGCCCAATGGACTTGGGCGCCGAGTCGCGTTGCGTTCGCCTCGAACTGCTCCAGGTAGTCGGCGAGGTTCGCCAGTGTGTGGCCCTTGATGCGAGAGGCGGTTTCGCGCAGCCATTCCCATTCGGGGATCTGCTTTACCGCTGAATCGCGGCGCGTGCGGACGAACCAGAGGGCTTGGTCGTGCCAATGGGCGCGGGGGCCGTTGGCGACGAACGCGGCGGCCAACTCGGGGTGCTTCTTCATATATCGCGTCCGGCAAGGATTTCGGCGACGTGCATGACGCGGAGGGGCCGGCGGGCGCGGCGGATCAGCCCTTCGAGGTGCATCAGACACGACATATCGTTGGCCGTCACCACCTCGGCGCCGGCTTTTTCGTGGTCGGCGATACGATCGTCGCCCATCATGCACGAGACGGCTTCCTCATTGACGGCGAACGTACCGCCGAAGCCGCAACACTCATCGGGCCGCGTCAGCGTGACGAGATTAATACCGTCCAACATCTCCAGCAATTGTTGGGCTTTACCATAGGGCGCGCCCACCAGTTCGCTCGACTTGCCAAGGCGCAATTCACGCAAGCCGTGACAGCTCTGATGCAGGCCGACGCGGTGCGGGAAACGGCCGTCGATGCCGCGAACGTGCAATACATCGGTGAGGAATTCACACAGCTCGAACGTCTTGTGTTTCAGCGCATCGAAGCCGGGCCGGCCGTGCAGGTACTCCTCGTAGTGGACGCGCACCATCGCCACACAGCTCCCCGACGGCGCCACTATATAATCATAGGGCGCGAAGACGCGGAGGAACTTTTCGGCAAGCGGCCGGGCTTCATCGGTGCAGCCGGTGTTGGCCATCGGCTGGCCGCAGCACGTTTGCGCCTGCGGGAACTCCGCTTCAATGCCGCAGAGTTGCAAGACCTCGTATGTCGCCATGCCGACGTGGGGATAGAGCTGATCGACATAGCACGGAATGAACAGGGCGACGCGCGGCGTCGTTAGGGGGGAATCGACGGTGAACCTATTCGCCATCAGCCGGCCGCCTCTCGTCACGATCATCAGTAGCCCTACTCTGTTGTTGTAGACGGCCGCGACGATCCGGCCAACGGATGTAGCTTACACCCTCGTTCCCACGCTCTGCGTGGGAATGCAAGGGGGCGACGCTCTGCGTCGCGGGTGGATAGCGCGCGAAACGGGACGCAGAGCGTCCACACGTGCGTTCCCACGCAGAGCGTGGGAACGAGGATGCTCGCATTGCGATCGGCCCGGCGCCCGATACCGGACTCTTTTCTTGCTCCGGCACCCCCAAGCTGTACAATCGGGCTACGGCGTAGCGCGTAAATGCGCGCGAAATGTCCCGGAACGCCGCCGCCGCGCCGGAGTCGTCCGATGTCGATCAAGGTGCAATGCCCGCAATGTCAGCTCGTGGCCGCCGCTCCCGACGGCCATGCCGGTCGCCACGTTCGCTGTAAGCGCTGCAACGCCAAATTCCCTCTTCCTCAAGGCGTACCGACTCTGCCTGTTGCGGCGGGCGCTATCGGGCGCGCTCCGGTTCTGCCGGAATCGCCTACCACCATTGACCGTTATGAGGTACGCGAACTATTGGGTTCCGGTTCCTTCGGCTCGGTCTACCGGGCGTTCGACCCACGGCTGGGGCGCGAGGTCGCCTTGAAGGTGTTACGGACTGAGATGACCGCCTCACCGCAGACCGTTGAACGGTTCTTACGCGAAGCCAAAGCGGCGGCCAAGCTCGACCATCCCCACATCGTCGCGGTTTTCGACGCCGGCAAGGCCGGGGACGTTTACTACATCGCGTCCGCGTTCATCAAAGGCGGCACACTGGCGTCTGCCATTCCCGAGACCGGTATGGAGCCGCGCCGGGCCGCCGAACTGGCGGCGCAGCTGGCGTCGGCGCTGGGCTATGCACATCGTAATGGAGTGGTGCATCGGGACGTGAAGCCGGCCAATATCTTGCTGGACGAGCAAGGATCGTTACGGTTGATGGACTTCGGCCTAGCGGGCTGGACACAGGAGGAGTGTACGCGGTTGACGAAGGCTGGCGCGATCATGGGGACGCCGGCCTACATGGCGCCGGAGCAGGC
>DHJA01000237.1:3429-3671 GCA_002404095.1 Planctomycetaceae bacterium UBA4732
GCCTACATGGCGCCGGAGCAGGCGTCGGGCGACACGGCCCACATCGGGCCGGCGTCGGACCTATACAGCGCCGGCGTGGTGTTGTACGAATTGCTAACCGGCAGCCGGCCGTTCGCGGAGGGCCACCCGGCGGCATTGATGTATCTGATCGTTCACAAAGAAGCGGCGCCGCCCTCAGAGCGACGACCTGGTTTGGATGCGAGATTGGAAGCGATTTGTCTAAGAGGGCGTCTAGAAATCGG
>DHJA01000123.1:0-8371 GCA_002404095.1 Planctomycetaceae bacterium UBA4732
GACCGCGGCTACGCCGAATACCAACTCTTCCAGGACATTATCGACGCCAAAAGCAGCTTCATCGGCCGCATCCGCGACAACGCCGTGTACGGCGCCCGCTCGTCAGCCTGTCCCTCATTCCACGCCATGTTCGACTAGCCATCGCTCCGCGTCCAGCGCCGCCATGCAGCCCGTTCCCGCCGCCGTAATCGCTTGGCGATAATAACTATCCGCCACGTCGCCGGCCGCGAATACGCCATCGACGCTTGTGTTTGTCCGCGCCGCCTTCGTCCAGCGAACGTAGCCGTTCGGCTCCAGCTCCAGCTGGCCGGCGAGGAAATCGGTATTCGGCGTATGGCCGATGCCGAGGAACATGCCGCTGATTTCCAGCGTTTCCGTCTGGCCGTCCAGGGTGTTCTTGAGGCGCACCGCCATCACGCCACTCTTGTCGTCGCCCAACACCTCGTCCACCGCGCGGTTCCACTGCGGTTTGATCTTGGGGTTTTCCAGCAGCCGGGTCTGCAGGATCTTGCTGGCCCGCAGCTGTTGCCGACGGTGGATCAGGTAAACGGTGCTGGCGAACTTGCTCAGGTAGGTGGCTTCCTCCACAGCCGAGTCGCCGCCGCCTACCACCGCCAACGGCTTATTGCGAAAGCGCGGCAAGGCGCCGTCGCACACCGCGCACGCCGACACGCCGTGATTCTTGAACTTGTCCTCCGAAGGCAAGCCCAGGTAATTGGCCCGCGCCCCCGTCGCCACGATGACCGTGTGCGCCGCCACCATGCCGCCCTCGCTCGGGTAGAGTTGGAACGGCTGGGTCTTAAAATCCACTTTGGCGATGTCATCGGTAATAATGCGCGTGCCGAAGTTGACGGCCTGCTGACGCATCAGTTCCATAAGCTCGGGGCCGCTAACGCCGTGGCCCGGCTGGGCGGCGCCGTCTTGCACCCAATAGGGTTGGCGTTCCGCCGGCAGGGCGGTCTTGAGATAATCGCGTAGGTTGCCGGACGGCCAACTCGGGAAGTTCTCGACCTCGGTGGTCAGGTTGAGCTGACCCAGCGGGGCCGTGCCCTTGGCATGGTTCTCCGGCGTGTGCGCTCCTTCGTAGACCAGCGGCGAGAGGTTGGCGCGGGCGGCGTAAATCGCCGCCGTCCAGCCGGCCGGGCCGGAGCCGATGATGACGACCTTCTCTGTCATAAATAGTCCGTAGTCCTTGGTGGGCGACTCGCTCCGCGAGTCGCATGGGTTGCATGAGTCCGTAGTCTCACGTCTAACATAAGTGTATAGTGAGCGTCAAACCCGCGCAGTGGCGTCGGATGCCCATGCGACTCGCGGAGCGAGTCGCCCACTATGAACCACGGACTACGGACTAATGTTACGTTTGACCGACTTGCGTGAAATCCTCCGCTACGTGCCGCGCTTCCGCGACCGGGTGTTCGTCATCGCCTTGGACGGCGCCGTCGTTGAGGACGAGAACTTTCGCAATCTACTGCTCGACATCGCCCTGTTGCGCAGCCTAAGCATCCGCGTCGCCCTCGTCCACGGCGCGGCCCATCAGGTCGCCCGCTTGGCCGACGCCTTCCGCATGACGCCCAGCAACCTCGACGGCTCCGGCGTCACCGATGACGACACGCTGCGCGTGGCCCTGTTGGCGGCCAACCGCGTCTCGCACGAATTGCTTGAAGGGCTGTCGGCCACCGACTTGCGCGGCGCCCTCACCAACGCCCTTACCGCGCACCCGGCCGGCATCCTCCAGGGCGTCGATTACCAGCGAACCGGCCGCGTCGAGCGCGTGGACACGGCCATGCTGCAAAGCCTATTTCAGAGCGATATTGTACCCATATTCGCGCCGGTCGGCTGCGACGGCGAAGGCAACTCCTACCGGCTGAACTCGGACAACGTCGCGGTCGAAGTCGCTCGCGCCCTTCAGGCCGTAAAGCTCATTTATCTCACCACTTTCTCCGGAATCCGCGTGCGCACGTCGCCGGAGGACGGGCCGGAAGCGGACTTATTGCGGCAGCTGTCGGTCGATGAGGCGGCGGAACTACTGAAGAAGCACCGCGCGGAACTGCCGGGGCCGTTGGCCTCGAAGTTGGAGCAGGGCATCCGCGCCGCCCGCGGCGGCGTCGAGCGCGTCCACATCATCGACGGCCGCGTGGAAGAAGGGTTGTTGGCCGAAGTGTTCTCCAACGAGGGCATCGGCACGCTCATCCACGCCAACGAGTATCAGTCCATTCGCAAGGCCAGCCGCAAGGACGCCCGCGCCATCCTCGCATTGACGAAGATCGGCGTCGCCAATGACGAGCTAGTGCGGCGCACGCGCGGCGAGATCGAACGGAGCATCGACGACTACTTCGTCTTCGAGGTGGACCGCAATCCGGTGGCCTGCGCCGCGGTGCATTTCTATCCGCAGTGGAAGAAGGCGGAGTTGGCGGCCGTGTGCGTCGATGGGCGCTACGAAAACCAGGGCATCGGGGCCAAGCTGGTGCAGTACGCCGAGACGCAGGCCCGGTCTCTCGGCGCGGCCGAGTTGTTCTGTCTGTCCACGCAGGCATTTAACTATTTCCAGCAGAAGGGCGGCTACTGCGCCGGTACGCCCGACGACCTGCCGCCCCCGCGGCGCGAGCGCTACGAGAAAAGCGGCCGACGTTCGCTGGTGCTGGTTAAGAAGCTGGCGTGAGATTGCCTTGCGGGGTAAAATGGCTGTGGCCGCCCCGCCGTTCTTTCAGGAGGCTCTATGCCCGCCGTTCAATTAAAAGTACCTGTGGATAACCGCCTAGTGATGGCCGGCGAACCTTGGTCCGCTTACACGCGCTGGCTCAAGTTGTTCGACGAGCGACGGCACGTGCGCATTACTTATGACCGGGGAGCCCTCGAAATCATGACCCTCACTCACGAACATGAACACCGCGCCGTCCTGTTGACGCGCCTCATCAACGTATGGACCGAAGAGCGTGGGCTTCCGATCAAGGGAGGCAAATCGACTACCTTCCGTCGCCGCGAAATCAAGCGAGGGCTGGAACCGGACGAGTGTTTCTGGATCGCCAACGAGTCGCTCGTTCGGGCCAAGGAGCGAATCGACCTTCGCGAAGATCCTCCCCCGGACCTCGTTATCGAGATCGATGTGACGAACAGCTGCATCCCGCGATTGCCGATCTATGCGGCCCTTAAAATGCCGGAAGTGTGGCGAATCGATCAGGGCGTGTTGTCCTTTCAGATTCTCCAGCCCAACGGCGCTTACGCCGCGGCCCCTGTTAGTGCCTCGCTGCCTCCGTTGACGCCGGCAGACCTCGAAGCGTTTTTGGTACTGCGCGGCCATATTGATGAGAACGCCCTTGTTCGTCTATTCCGCGACTGGGTGCGCCAACTTCCGCCGCCGACGCCTTGAAACTTGCGCCCCCAAACACAGGTACTGACTTTGCCCCCGCCTCCAGCTCTCCGAGGAAGTTTCCATGCGCCGTCTCGCTATCCCCGCCGGCCTTTTCCTGTTCCCCGTACTGGTCGGTTGCGCCCTCCGCGCTGAACCCGCGCCGCGGTCGGCCTCCAGCCGGCGCGTCGCCGACTTCACGCTCAAGGACGCCGCCACGGATAAGCCGATTTCGCTCGGCGATTTCAAGACAAAAAAGGCCGTCGTTGTCGTATTCATTGGGACGGAGTGCCCAATCAACAACGCCTACATGCCGGTTCTCGCGGAGCTGGCGAAAGCCTACGCCGACAAGGACGTACAGTTCCTCGGCGTCAACAGCAACAGTAATGACACGCCCGCCCAGATCACCGGCCATGCCCAGAAGAATCATCTGCCGTTTCCCGTCCTGCGTGACGCGGCCAACGTCGTGGCGGACCAGTTCGGCGCCAAACGCACACCGGAAGCCTTCGTTCTCGACTCGGACGGCGCCATCCGCTATCAGGGCCGTATCGACGACCAGTTCGGCGTCGGCGCCCAACGCAAGGCCCCTACTCGCCGCGACCTTGTGGAAGCGCTTGATGAAGTGCTGGCCGGCAAGCCAGTGTCGCTGCCGTCCACCAAGGTCGCCGGCTGCTACATCGCTCGCGTGATTCAGCCGAAGTCCGAAGGCAGCATCACTTATGCTCGTGATGTGTCGCGCGTTTTGCAAAAGAACTGCCAGGAGTGCCATCGACCGGGCCAGATTGGACCCATGCCCCTGTTGACCTATGAAGACGCCCTCGCATGGTCGGATACCGTGCGCGAAGTGGTGGAGCAAAAGCGAATGCCGCCGTGGCTGGCCGACCCCCATTTCGGTACGTTTCTGAACGACCGCAGCCTATCGGCCGAGGATCGCGCCACGCTGCTCAGCTGGATGGATCAGGGCTGTCCCAAGGGCAACCTCGCTGAACTGCCGCCCACCAAGGAGTTTCCGGAAGGCTGGACTATCGGCAAGCCGGATGTGGTGTTCGACATGTCGGAGGAGTTCACCATCCCGGCGACTGTCGATGAAAAAGGGCTGAAATATCAGTATTTCGTAGTGCGCACCAAGTTCGACGAGGACAAATGGATTCAGGCGGCCGAGGCGCGACCCGGCAACCGCGTGGTGGTGCATCACATCATCATTTACGTGGTCAAGCCGGGGAAAGACGCCGGCTTCATGCGCGGCAAGACGCCGGACGGCATCGGCGACGGCTTCCTGACCGCCTACGCTCCTGGAGAGCTAAGCGCCGCCCTCACGCCAGGGTCGGCGAAACGCATCCCCAAGAACTCGGTCCTCGTTTTCCAGATGCACTACACGCCCAACGGCGTTGAGCAGACGGATCGGTCGTCGGTCGGCCTCGTCTTCGCCAAGGCACCGCCAAAGATCGAGGTTCGCACTCGCGGCATCCATCAGCGGCGGCTGAACATCCAGCCCGGCGCGGCCAACTACGAGGCCACGTCGCAGACTGTCTTCGACCAGGATGCGGATCTGTTGAGTTTCATGCCTCACATGCACCTGCGCGGCAAGGATTTCCGCTATGAAGTTGTCTTCCCCGACGGCAAACGCGAGACGTTGTTGTCGGTGCCGCGTTACGACTTCAATTGGCAGAGCAATTATCGCCTGGAGAAGCCGTTGCACCTGCCGGCCGGCACGCGCATCGAATGCACCGCCCACTACGACAACTCAAAGGACAATCCCAACAATCCCGATCCGAATAAGATGGTAAACTGGGGCGACCAGACGTGGGATGAGATGATGATTGGATTCGTGGACTACGCCTATAGCAAATAGGCGCCCTAACGAGCCGCGACCGTAAGGGAGCGTTGGGACAGTGTACGAACCGCGCCCGCTCCCTTACGGTCGCGGCTCGTAAGCGTGTATGTTTTGCGATGCGGGACTCAGTATTACGATGCACACGACGCCGCCTAGCCTGCTGGAACAAGTGCGCCGCCCCGACGACCGGCAGGCGTGGCGTAGATTCGTCGATCTCTATACGCCGCTTCTCTTCCACTGGGCGCGGCGCGTCGGCCTGCGCGAGCCGGACGCGGCCGACCTTGTTCAAGACGTCTTCGTCCTTCTGGTGAAGAAACTGCCCGACTTTCAGTACGACCGCAACAAGGGCTTCCGCGCCTGGCTGCGCACCGTCGCCCTCAACCGCTGGCGCGAGACGCGCCGCCGCGCCGCGCCGCCGGCGCCGGCAGGCAGCGCGGTCGAGGAACTGCCCAATCCGGCGTCCGACGAACAGTTCTGGGAAGTCGATTACCGGCGCGAACTGGCCGGCAGAGCGATGGGGATCATGCACCGGGATTTCGACGACGCTACTTGGCAGGCGTTCTTAGCCTGCGTCGTCGATGGGCGGTCGGCGCTCGACGTCGGACGTTCGTTTGGTCTGTCTGCCGGCGCCGTTCGCGCCGCCAAGTTCCGTGTGCTATGTCGGCTGCGGCGCGAGTTGCAAGGATTAATGGACTGACACACCGTTTTCGCGTAACACTTCGGCCCGCGCGCGCATATAGTCTTTCCATGCGGGAAGGCCGTCGCCGTCCCAACCGCGTCCTTGTCGGAGACGACCCATGACCGTCGCCACCGCCTGTATGGATCAGGCCTCCCTGAAAAGCCTGCTGGACCACGGGGCCGCCCCCGACGAGATCGAGCGCCTGGCGGGACACCTCGAAACATGCACCCGCTGCGGAGAAACCGTTGACAGCTTGCTAGCGTTCGATCCCACCGCGGCCGCCCTACGCGGTGCCAAGGTCGAAGCGGACGAACCGTCGGTCCAACTGCTCCGCGCCCGCCTCGCCAAGCTGCGGCCCGCCGCCGCTTCCCAGGAGACAACGACTGGCGCGAACACGCATAGCGCCGCGTCACCGCCTTCCATCAATGCGACGAAGGACAAAAGCGTATCGCTGGCACCGCCGCAGCTGCCCGACGAGATCGGCCGGCTGGGCGGGTATCGCCTCCTCGCCGAACTGGGCCGCGGCGGCATGGGCGTCGTTTACAAGGCGGAAGACCTCAAGCTGAAACGGCTCGTCGCCCTCAAGGTGATGGCGCCCGGCCTGGCCGCCGACGAGGCCTCGCGCCAGCGCTTCCTACGCGAAGCTGTGGCAATGGCCGCCGTCCACCACGACAACATCGTCGTCATCCATGCCGTTGATGAGGACAACGGCGTACCCTTCCTGGCGATGGAGTTCCTCCAAGGGATGCCGCTGGACAAATGGCTGAAGGGCGGCCGCAAGGCGACGCCGGTCCAGGTGCTGAAGATTGGCCGTGAGATCGCCGAGGGGCTGGCGGCCGCCCACGAACGCGGCCTGATCCACCGCGACATCAAGCCCGGCAACATCTGGCTCGATTCCGCCCATAAGGGACGGGTAAAGATTCTGGATTTCGGCCTCGCCCGCTCCGGGACAGAGGACGTTCACCTGACGCATAGCGGGGCGATCGTCGGCACGCCGGCTTACATGGCCCCGGAGCAGGCTCGCGCCGAGAAGGTCGATGCCCGCAGTGACTTGTTCAGCCTCGGTTGCGTGCTGTACAGGCTCTGTACCGGGACCATGCCGTTTGCCGGCGATACGACGATGGCCCTGCTCATGGCCCTGGCGCTGGACCATCCCAAGACGGTGTGCGAACTAAACCCCGAAATACCGGTTGCGCTGTCCGATCTGGTGACGCGACTGCTGGAAAAGGAGCCGGCGAAGCGGCCGCAGTCGGCCCGCGAGGTGGTCCAGGCGATCCAGGCGATTGGCCGCGCGCCGGCCAGTAGTTCCTCCTTGGATGAGCGAGCGGTGGGGTTTATCCCCGCCGTTGGGACGAAACCCGCCGGGATAAACCCGGCGGCTCGCACAGAGACCATCGCAACTGCGCCCCGGCGCCTGCTTCGGGTGGAAAGAAGCGGCGGCCGTGGGTTTTGGCGAGCGTGGCGGCGGGGTTTGTGGCGACCGCGATCATAGCGGCGATTGTCATCATCATCCGCGACAAGAACGGCGACAAAGTCGCCGAGGTCAATCTGGCGTCCGGCGTCAGCGCGGACATCCGCTATGAAGCGAATAAGGACGACAAAGCCGTCGCTCAGAAGCCGACGGTCGATGATGCTTGGCTCAAGCAGATCGCCGCGCTGCCGGCCGAAAAGCAGGTGGAAGCGGTATTCGCCAAAATGAAGGCGCTCAACCCCGGCTTCGATGGGAAGGAGACCCACAGTACCGACAGTGTGGTGAGGCAACTGAATTTCGCTGTCAACAATGTGACGGACATTTCGCCGCTGCGGGCGCTGACGGGGCTGCAAGAACTCACTTGCAACGGGAGCGGGGAGCACGCACAGTTTTCCGACCTGTCGCCGCTGAAGGGCATGAAGCTGACGCGGCTGTCATGCCAAAATACGCAGGTGTCCGACCTTTCGCCGCTAAAGGACATGCCGCTGACGCTCTTGATCTGCGAAGCTACGCAGGTGTCCGACCTTACGCCGCTGAAGGGCATGTCTCATCTATGGCACCTGAACTGCGGTGGCACGAGAGTGTGCGACCTGTCGCCGTTGAAAGGGATTCCGCTGACCGACTTGGTTTGCTGGCGCACGCAGGTGTCCGATCTGTCGCCGCTGAAGGAGATGAAATTGACGCGCCTGGAGTGCCTCCACACGCAAGTGTCTGACCTTACGCCGTTGAAGGGAATGCCGCTGACGTTCTTATCCTGCGAACCTTCGCAGGTGTCCGACCTTACGCCGCTGAAGGGGATGCCGCTTATTTACCTATGCTGCTGCAGCACGCGGGTTTCCGATCTGTCGGTTCTGAAGGAGCTGCCGCTCAAGGGAATCTGGTGCGACTTCGTGCCTGAGCGCGACGCCAAGATTCTGCGCTCCATCAAGACGCTGGAGAAGATCAATGACAAGCCAGCGGCGGAGTTTTGGAAGGATGTGGACGCGAAGAAGGCGTAATTGCGAGCAGCGCCGTGACTTGACGAGCCGCGACCGTTAGGGA
>DHJA01000123.1:8472-12876 GCA_002404095.1 Planctomycetaceae bacterium UBA4732
CTCCCTAACGGTCGCGGCTCGTCAGGCGTTCGCGGGGCGCCAGGAGGATCTTCAATGGCCGAACCCGTGGCCTATTTCATCACGTTCACCTGTTACGGCCACTGGCTGCATGGCGACGAACGCGGCTCGGCGGACGACGAACACAATCTTCCGGGCGCCCCGTACCTCGCCGCGGACGCGCAACAGAAGGCGCACTCCCAAGAACGAATGTCCCAGCCGTCTTATGAGATGGATGCCGTTCGCCGGCAAACGGTACTCGCGGCGCTGCGAGAAGTCTGTGCATACCGCCGCTGGCGGCTATGGGCGGCTCACGTCCGCGCCCGGCACGTTCACATCGTCGTAACGGCGGACGCCGCGCCTGAGAAGGTCATGAATGACTTCAAGACTTATGCCAGTCGCGCCCTGAACCGAGCGGGCCTGGACGAGCCGACGCGAAAACGCTGGACGCGCCACGGCAGCACACGGTACATCAACGACGAAGGACATCTGGCGGCCGCGATTAATTACGTTATAAATCGTCAGGGCGAAAAGATGGAAACTTATGAGGCGCCTGACGCCCCGCGAGCGCTTGACGCGCCGCCGACTGATTGACGGGCCGCGACCGTTAGGGAGCGGGGACGGCTCCCCCGCTCCCTAACGGTCGCGGCTCGTAAGCTCGATGTGTTACGCCTCCTTGCCTGGAGTGACGACCATGGGTTCACCTTCGTTCGACGACTTTTCCGCCTTGCTCGGCCGCAGCCGGCTGTTGCCGAACGAGGATCTGCCGGGCCTGACCCGGCGTTGGCGGGGCGAGGGCCACCAGGCCGGCGCCGGCGCCGAGGATTATGCTCGGTGGCTGGCCGCGAACCAATACCTAACCGAGTACCAGGCCGGAGTCTTGTTGCGCGACGGGGCCGGCCCCTTCTTCCTCAACGAGTACAAGTTGCTCGACCGCCTAGGCGTCGGTCGCATGGCCGGCGTTTTCAAAGCCCAACATCGGCTCGGCCAAATCGTCGCCGTCAAGGTTCTGCCTACGTCCAAGGCGAAGGATGCCACTCACGATCCTGTACTGCAACAAGACGAAGGTATCCGACCTGTCGCCGTTGAAAGGCATGCCCCTCGAAGAACTGGCCTGCGATCACAAGCCTGAACGCGACGCCGACCTCCTGCTCTCCATCACAACGCTAACGAGGATCAACTTCAAATCGGCAGCGCAGTTCTGGAAGGAAACAGACGCCGAAGCCAAGCCACCGGTGGACGACGCCTGGGTCAAGCAGGTCGCCAAGACAGTCCTCAGGTAGACCCAATAAACGGTCACGCCGCTCGGCGCTGTTCCGGGTGCGGTTCCAGGTTCAGCGTCGCCCTCACGACATAGGACGACTTGCCCTGACTCTCAAAATACGTCCGCGCCAACAGTTCGCCCAACAGACCCATCGAGATAAACTGGACGCCTACCAGTTCCAACAGCGCACTCAGCAGGAGAAGAGGGTTGCCGGTCATGTTCACAGGATGCGGTGTACCGTATTTCATCCATGCCACCGTCAATAGGGTCACCGCGCCCAGCCCCATCGACGCCAGCCCTGCCAGGCCCATGACGTGCATCGGCCGCGTCAGATACGTATGAAGGAATTTGACCGTTATCAGATCGAGGACAACGCGGATAGTGCGCGTCAGGTTATACTTGGTTTGCCCGGCCACGCGCGGATGGTGACGCACCTCGACTTGCGTCAACTTGGCCCCGTGCATCTGTGCTAGCACCGGGATGAAGCGGTGCATCTCGCCGTACAGCGGCAGCGCTTCCGCCAGGTCGCGGCGCATTGCGCGGAGCGTACAGCCCATGTCTTTGACGTGAACCCCCGTCACGAGACGTATTAGCCAGTTGCCTATCCAACTCGGCATTTTGCGCACGAGCATATGGTCCTGCCTGGCCTTGCGCAGGCCGAACACGGCATCGTAACCTTCTTCCAACTTCGCCAGCAGCATGGGTATGTCGGCCGGATCATTCTGGAGATCGCCGTCCATCGTCACTAATATGTCGCCGCTCGACCAGTCGATGCCGGCCCGCAGCGCCGGCGTCTGGCCGAAGTTGCGGCGCATCTTCACCACCTTGACGCGCGGGTCCGCCGCCGCCAGTTCCTCCAGAATCTGGAAGGAGCCGTCGTTGCTGCCGTCGTCGATAAACAGCATCTCATAATCCGTTAAAGCCGGCGCGGCGCCGGGGGCGCGGAGCGGCTCCAACGCTTGACGCAGCCGGTTATGCAGCGGCCGAAGGTTGTCCCGTTCGTCCTTGATCGGAATCACCACGGAAAGTGTGGTCATTGAGTCGGACCTCCTCATAGCGCGGGAAACGGCCGAGCAACAGCACGGCGCCCCCACCCAGACTGGCCGCCGTGTAGACGGCAAAGGTAAGTACCGCCAGGGTGACGGCTTCGCCGGCGCCAACGCCCAGCGGGGCCAATAGTACGACGGTTCCCGCCTCGCGCAGTCCCATGCCATTGAGGCTAATCGGCAGCAGCGCTAATAGCGCGACAAGCGGCGCCAAGACGCCGTAATAAGCCGGCGGGACGGGCAAGTCCAGCGCAGCGCCAAGCAGGCAAGTTAGCAGGACGTTTGCCCCCTGCACCATAAAGGACAGCAGAGTGGCGATTAACAGCGTGCGCGGGGCGTTCACATAGCGCGAAGCGCCTTCGGCCAGCCAACGCAGGCGAGGCTGGGAAGCTAGCAGCGCGGCGACCCACGGCAGGACCGCGGCCCCGGCCAGAGCGCTGCCGGCCAAGCCTCCGACCGTCCACCAGATCCAGCGCGGCAGTGGCGTCGGGCAGCATAGCGCCGCGACACAGGCCACGCCGATTAGGGCAAATAGGCCGTTGAGACGGTCGCCGCTAACGCTCAGGAACCCGGCGACCTGACGCTTTTCGCGCGGCAGACCGGCCCCCTGGCGTGTGACTAGATACCAGGCGCGCGTCATGTCGCCGCCAATGGAAGTGGGCAAAACCAGATTGAAAAACATTCCGATGAAATAATAGGCCAGATAGCGCAGGCGCGAACCACTAAAGCCCTGGACGTGGGCCAGCAACCGCCAGCGTAAACTGCTCACCGCTTGCGCGAACAGATAGACGCCCAGCCCCGCCGCCCATAGCGCCCAGTTGGCGCGCGCCAGCGCGGCGAACGCCGGCGTCCAGTCAACGCGCCAGACGAGCACCGCGACCAGAACGACGCTGACCAAGATCCGCCATTTCTTTTTCACGGAACCTCCAGTTCCAGCTTCAGAGGTTCCGTCCCACCCGTTTGATAAAACCAGGAATATTGCTCATCAATCATGTCCAACTGAACCTGATAGCGCCCGACGCCCAATGGCGGCAGGGCAACGGTCAAATCGATGTTTTCACTAGGCCGCACCACGGCGTCGAACAAGCCGGATCGTCCTTCCGTCAGGTATTCGCCTTTTTCGTTAAGCAGTGTCCAGCCCATGTGGACGCCGGCGTTGCTGCCCGGTTGCATAACCCACGGTTTTACCGACGTATTGGTGCAGCGGACGCGAAAGCCAAAAGGCTGCCCGGCCGCCGCGAGCAACGGCTCCTTCCCAGGTTCCAGCAAATTAATGTCGCAGCGGCATTCGCCCGGACAGTATTCATGGACGGCCCAATGGTGAAAATGGTCCGACGAATGAGAGAGTTGTTTTGTAGTTAACCACTCCTGATACAGATCAAAAAAGCGGTCGATTTGCGCTGGCCGGCCGTAAGCCAGATGGCCGAAGCGAATACTAAGCTGCTGTCGCGCCTCCGCCACCCCCATGTCTGAATGCAACAGCAGCGCGACGGTCGAAGCCATGCCGGTGCGGTCGATGCCGCGGTGGCAGTGGATGAGGATCGGGTAGTCGCAGTGTTCCAGCGCCTCGACGAGCCGGCGCATGGCGAAAATGGACGGAAGGCGGCCGGCGGAAAAGCCCAGGTCTTCCTGGCAAATATCGAGCTGGCAAGTGGTGAGGCTTTCTTGCTTATACCACGGCTCCGGGTCGGAACAGCCGCATAGATTGACCAAAGTGCGGATTTTATATTGGTGAACGACTCGTTTAAGGTCCGGCGGATCCAACCTGGCGCAGCGGTAGACCGCGCCTGCCGCCACGACGTGAACATTCGTGCCGAGAAACATATACAGGATTTCGACCGTCCAGGCGACGACGAAGCCCGCAAGGCAGCCGCGGAGGACGGCATAAAGCGGTGAAAAGCGGTAAGCGGGGCGAACCGGGCCGCTCAGGGTTGCAGGCATGAATCCGTCCGCCTCCGTGTCCAATCCGCGACCCTGTTTGGGCGACGGGCGGCATCATGCCATATGCGCCCTGATGATTCTAGGTCAAGAGGGCGACGACGTTTAGCCGCGACCCGAAGGGGAGCGCGTTGGCGCCGCGCTCCCCTTCGGGTCGCG
>DHJA01000123.1:12936-15704 GCA_002404095.1 Planctomycetaceae bacterium UBA4732
CCCTTCGGGTCGCGGCTAAACGTTAGGTCGTGTATTCTGCGTTCAGCCGGATGTACTCATGCGTAAGGTCGCAGGTCCAGAAGGTGCAACGGCCGGCACCCAGTGTGAAGCGTAGGCGCAGGTGAATGGTCCGCTCGCGCTTGAGGTAGGCGGAGGCGGCTTCAGCTTCAAACGGCTGCGGCGCACCGGCGTGGTACAACAACAAATCGCCCATCCACAACGACAATTGTTCTTCCTCGAACTCGACTCCCGCGTAGCCGGCCGCCGAGACGATGCGGCCCCAGTTCGGATCGGCGCCGAATACCGCCGTCTTTACCAACGCGCTCTCCGCAATCGTTTTCGCAACACGGCGGGCCTCATCGTCGTCGCGCAAACCCTCCACGTCGATCACGATGAGATGGGTCGCGCCCTCAGCGTCCGCAGCGATGGCCTGCGCTAGCTCCCTGCATACGCCGGTCGCCGCATCGCTGAATTGGCCCAACGCTTCGCCGCTAAGGGGACGCCCGGCGCTCGCCTGACCGTTGGCGAACAGCAAGAGGGTGTCATTGGTGCTGGTGTGACCCTCGACGCTGACGCAGTTAAAACTTTGGTCGGCGGCGCGTACCGTAAGCGGCGCGAGGTCCACGGCCGACACTGCGGCGTCAGTAAAAACGAACGCCAACATCGTCGCCAAGTTGGGGCCGATCATCGCGGCGCCCTTAGCCACACCCGTCAAGCGCACTTCTATATTGTCGATGGAAATTGTCTTTGTTACCACCTTGATGCGCGTATCCGTGGTAAGGATGGCCCGCGCCGCCGCGTCAAGGGCGTCCGGTGTTGCCGTCAGTACGTCGGCGGCGGCCCGGATGCCCGGTTCGATCGCCTGCATAGGAAGGAATTGGCCGATGACGCCGGTGGAGCATACCAACATCTGCGTCGGACGGCAGCCCACCGTCTCGGCGGCGACGACGGTCATGCGCCGGGCGTCGTCCAATCCGCGTTGGCCGGTGCAAGCGTTGGCGTTGCCGGAGCAAACCACCACTCCACGCACGTCCTCAGCCGGCAGACGCTCCTGACAAACTCGAACAGGCGCCGCGCGTACGCGGTTTTGGGTAAAGGCGCCGGCCGCGGCTGCCGGGGCGTCGCTAACTATCAGGGCAAGGTCGAGACGGTCGGGATCGGGACGGATGCCGGAGTGGACACCGGCGAAACGATAGCCTCGTGCGAGATGCCAATTGTTCATCAAGATTTCTCCATTGCACGTCGTACCCTGATGACCAGCCGGTGTCATTTTCGCCCTCATCAAGGGTTGGAACGGCCAGTTCGTGTTAGCGCCCTTGTCAACACTCGCTATAATACGGTTATGAAAAGGTATTCCACGCAGACAAACGATGGGCCGCGCGTGACATTTTGGGGCGCGGCCCAGTCCGTAACAGGTTCCATGCACTTGGTTGAGGCGGCCGGCCGACGCATCTTGCTCGACTGCGGCCTCGTCCATGGTAAGAAGGACGAGGCTCGCAAACGCAACGCCTCCTTTCCCTTCGCCCCCCTCTCCATCGACGCCGTGGTCCTCAGTCACGCCCACATCGATCATTGCGGCAATCTTCCCAACCTCGTTCGGCAGGGCTTTGACGGGCCGATCTACTGCACGCCGGCCACGCGCGACTTGCTGGCCGTCGTCCTGGGTGACTCCGCCCGCGTCAAGGGACACGCCGCAGTCGCCGTCGGCGCCACCCATGGCAACGGCGCCGCAAGTGGTCCGCCGCCGAGATTGTATACACGGTCGGACGCGGATCGCGCGGTATTACAGTGCGTGGCGGTCCCGTATGAGATGCCCCACGAAATCGCCGCCGGTATTCAGCTGCGCTTCCTCGACGCCGGCCACATCCTCGGCTCCGCGATGGCCGAGCTGACAGTCACACAATCGGGCAAGGTGAGTCGCATCCTATTCACCGGCGACCTCGGCCGGCGCGGCTTGCCGTTCCTGCGCGAACCATCGGACGTACCCTCGTCCGACCTTCTCATCTGCGAAAGCACCTACGGCGGCCGTTTCCACGAGGGGATGGAACAAACCGCAGTCAAGATGAGCGAAGTGGTACGCCGTACGTTGGCGCGCGGCGGCAAGGTGTTGATCCCGGCGTTCAGCCTAGGCCGTACACAGATCGTCGTACATTATCTGCGTTGTTGGATGCGCGACGGCTTACTACCGCAAACGCCCATTTACGTCGATAGCCCGCTGGCCGCGGACATTGCGGAGGTGTATGAGCGCTATAGCGACGTTGTCGAAACGGCCGAGGGGCCGGGTACGCCAGACGTCACCTACGTGCGAACGGCCGAGGACAGTAAGGCATTGAGCGAGAGTTCGGACCCGTGCATCGTCGTGGCGTCCGGCGGCATGTGCGACACCGGCCGTATCTTAACCTACCTGCGGCAATACATCGACGATCCGCGCGCGACCATCGTTCTGGTCAGCTACCAGGCAACGCATTCGCTGGGGGCCAAGCTGCTGGAGAAAGGGCCGACGGTGCGCTTTCACGGCCATGTCTGGAACAAGTGGGCCGAGGTGGTGGAGTTGAAAGGCTTCTCCGGCCACGCCGACCAAAAGGACTTCATGGCCTTGCTGGGCGCGTCGGCCGGAAAGACGCGGCAAGTGCGCCTCGTTCACGGCGAACCGGAACAAGCGGCCGCGCTGGCGAAGAGCTTGCGGGAACACGGCTTTACCGATGTGAAGGCGCCGCACTTGAAGGATACGGCGGAGGTGGCATAATGGTGGGCCGCTCGCTCCGCGA
>DHJA01000078.1:0-6126 GCA_002404095.1 Planctomycetaceae bacterium UBA4732
ATCGACTATTCGCACAGGCTCTGAGGACTCTGCCGCCGGAGGTTTGTTCATGACGAGAATAACGAGGGACGATTCCTTGCGCTCTAAACTCAACGGTTTGGACAAGCAAATGGAACTCTGCTATGCCTTCGACCAATGCCCGTATACGGAGGAAGACCTTAGACGACACATGGAAGAGCCGGGCGGTAGCACACTGGAAGAAATCTGGCGGCGGCTGGGCCGCACATGAATTACTCGGCTGATTGGCGCTGGGGCCGCGCTTATTACGTCCAGCTTTGGAAAAGCGAAAGGCGAGCCGCCGGGTTTATCCCGGCGGGCCGGACGGCGGGCATAAAGCCCGCCGCTCGCTGTGGCATTCCCCAAGCCGGTCTCAGTAGGATGCTCCCATGAACGGCGAATGGTCCACTGTGGAAATCGCCGGTCTTCCCGCCGATGTTTACGAATCACCTGGCGCGTCTCCGCCGCGTTTCGGCGTTCTACACCTGCACGGCGTCGGCCTCAAGACGCTGCGCGACCGACCGGCTTTCACCCCCCTCTTCGATGAATTAAATCTTGTTTGCATCTGTCCGCACGGCGGCCGATGTTGGTGGGCGGATCGAATCTGTCCCGAATTCGACTGTCGAATATCGCCTGAAAAATATTTGCTTCACAACGTATTGCCCTACTTCAAAGATCGTTGGCGTCTGGAATCCCCGGCCGTCGGTCTCCTCGGCGTCGGCATGGGCGGACAAGGAGCATTGCGCATCGCGCTCAAGCACCCTGACCTTTTCCCAGCCGTAGCGGGCATCGCACCATCCATCGAATATCACGATCTTTACGGCCACGGTACGCCCATCGACGCCCTGTACGATAGCAAGGAGCAGTGTCGTCAGGACACGGCGCCGATGCACGTTCACCCCAGCCGCTACCCGCCGCATCTGTTCTTTTGCAGCGACCCAGACGATCCGTGGCATCGCGGCAACGACCGGCTGCACGAGAAACTTCTCGCCCTCGGCGTGTCGCATGAATGCGATTTGGAGACGAGCGCCGGCGGCCATTCCTGGCAGTACTTTAACCACATGGCCGACCGGGCCGTCCGCTTCCTATACGCCGGCCTGGAGCAGCAGAGCCGCCGTCTGCTATAATGGATAATGAAAGTCTCTTTACTCGTCACTTGCCTGGGCGATGCGCTGTTCCCCGACGTGGGGACGGCGACGGTGCGGCTGTTGCGCCGCCTCGGGGTGGAAGTCGATTTCCCGGCGGCGCAAACTTGTTGTGGCCAACCGCACTTCAACAGCGGCTATGCCGACGACGCCCGCTCGCTGGCCCGGCATACGATTCAGACCTTTTCCGGCTCCGGGAAGGTGGTGATTCCATCGGGGTCGTGCGCCGCTATGGTCAAGCTGGAATATCCGAAATTGTTTCACGACCACCCGGTCTGGCGGCGCCGCGCCGAGGAGTTGGCGGCGCGAACCCATGAACTATCGGACTTCCTCGTCAACGTGCTGGGCGTCGAGGACGTGGGGGCGAAGTTCGCGGGACGAGCGACCTATCATATGGCTTGTCACCTGCGCGGCCTCGGTTTGCTGACCGAACCGGAGCGGTTATTGCGGCGCGTGCGCGACTTGGAGTATGTGCCGCTGGAGCGGGCCGACGAGTGCTGCGGTTTCGGCGGCTCGTTTTCGGTGCGCTACCCGGAGATCAGCGGTGCAATGGTGCGCGATAAGGCGACTTTCATCGAGAAAACCGGCGTGGACATCGTGGTGGCGACCGATTCCGGCTGTCTGATGAACATTGGCGGCTGTCTGCACCGCCGCGGAGGCGCGGTGCGGACGATGCACCTCGCGGAAGTGCTGGAAAAGACGTAGAGGAAGGAGACCTCGCATGGACGAATACCCTGACGACACGGATGAGGAACGCGAGGCGGACGACGCATCGGAGGACGCGGACCCGCCGCGGCCGGTGCGCGGCGTCCTGTGGCTGTTCGCCCCCGGCGCGGCCGGGGCGGCCGTCGGGGCGGCGTGGAGCGCGTACTACGCCGCCCTCCGCGGCGTAGATCCCCTGGCGCCGGTGCTTGTCGGCGGCGGCGTGGGTTTGGCGCTGGGGGCGTTCCTCTGGGTGTTTTTCCCCTACAAGGCGGGCAGGCATTCATGAACGACCACGCGCGGCACGAACATCACGACTTCCTCAACGCGGTCGGGCAGGCGTTGGCTGACCCGCCGTTGCAGGCCGCGCTGACGCGCCTGACCGACACACTCCTGGCCGGCAATCGTCGCGCCTACGCCGCCCTCGCCGAAAGCGACGCGCTGCGCGACCATGCCAAGCGTATTAAAGAACATACTCTAGCTCATTTAGACCAATATCTCGAACAATTGGAAGCGTCCGTTTCGCGGCTCGGCGGTCACGTCCATTGGGCGACGACGGCGGAGGACGCGCGGCGCATCGTCCTTGAGATCGCCCAAAATGCGGGATGCAAGCGCGTCGTCAAGTCGAAGTCCATGACTACGGAGGAAGTGCATCTCAATCCGGCGATGGAAGCGGCGGGACTAGAGGTAACGGAGACAGATTTTGGCGAATTTATCATCCAACTGGCAGGCGAACGGCCGTCGCATCTCGTCGCGCCCGCCGTTCACCACACGCGCGAAAGCATCGCCCGCCTCCTCTCAGAATACACAGGCGATGCCATGCCGGACGACCCGGCGTCACTGGCCCAGACGGGGCGGCGCCTCTTGCGCGACAAATTCGCCCGCGCCGACATGGGCATCAGCGGCGCCAACTTCGCCGTCGCCGAAACCGGAACCATCGTCTTGGTGTCGAACGAAGGCAACGCCCGCCTGACGACGACCTGCCCGCGCGTCCACGTTGCCCTCATGGGCATCGAGAAGGTCATCCCGCGCCTGATCGACTTGCCGGTGTTCCTTAAATTGCTGGCGCGGGCGGCCACCGGACAAACCCTATCCGTTTACACCACACTTATCACGGGGCCGCGCCGTCCGGGCGAGCAAGACGGGCCGGAGGAGTTCCATTTGGTGCTTCTCGACAACGGCCGCTCGCGCGTGTTAGCGTCGCCGTTCCGCGAGAGCTTGCAGTGCATCCGCTGCGGGGCGTGCCTCAACGCTTGTCCGGTTTACCGGCGCATCGGCGGCCACGCTTACGGCGGCGTCTACTCAGGCCCTATTGGCAGCATCCTCACGCCGCTTTACGACAGTCTGTCCGCCAACCCGCATTTGCCGCACGCCTCGTCCTTGTGCGGCGCCTGTCTGACGGCGTGCCCCGTCAAAATCAACATCCCGCATATGCTCATTGGCTTGCGCGAATTGCAAACCCGCGGCAAGGCGAAGAAGAGCGTGTTGGAGCGGCTGGGGTATGGCCTATCCGCCGCCGTGTTGCGGCGTCCGTGGCTGTATCAATTGGCGCTGCGTGCGGCGCGGATGCTGCTACGACCGCTGGCCCGCGATGGTTGGCTGAAACGCCTGCCGGGACCGGGTTCGGCCTGGACGACGACGCGCGACTTTCCGGCGCCGGCGGCGCGGTCGTTCCGGGAGCGTTGGATAGAATTGAATAAATAAGTCTGCATCCTCGCCGTTACGGAGAACGTCGAGACGGTGCAAGAACTACTGGGTCATGCGGACGTGAGTACGACGATGCTCTACACGCACGTCTTGAACCGGGGCAGTCGGAGCGTGCGCAGCCCGCTGGATCGTTCCTGAGCATCGGCAGGATAGGCGGCGCCAATTCGCCGCATATCCTCGGGACGTGAATCGCCGGCAAGCGACCGGGCTTATTGAGAGTAAAGAGGTTAGGGAAAAGAGTGGGAACTCGCGTTCCCGTGATAGGCGGCAAAATCTCGCTGCGTTGGCGGGTGCTTCGCTGTCTAATCATTGTTCGGCCCTTAATCGTTGGCGGAATTCGGACCGTGGATCAAAATCGACGACCTTCGATTTACCTTCAGGAACGAGCCGAAGACCTTTGGCGCGTCCTCGATTTCTTTACGGCTCCCCATCGTGGCCAGGCGCCCGGCGCGAAGGAAATGTTGGTTGTTTTTCTGTCCCAACTGGGATTTTGGGAATGGGAACTCGACAACCTCATCTATGCCTTTTCGACATTTGAAGAGCGTGCCACAGCATGGGAACACGAGAATGGGGTTGGCATCGCCAATGCTTTGCGTTCCAAGGGGATTTGGATTCAACTGGGTGCCGTCAAAAATCTCAAGCTGAAGCGTCAGGCAAGATCTGGCCGACAGCGTGAAGTCTTTGCTCCGGTAGCCAGCCTGAATAGGTTAATCTCGCAATGGAATGATCTGCTCGGACTCTGTGAGCAATGGGTTCTCATCCCGCCAGCGGAGCGCGACGCTGCGATTCAGTCCGGCGCACAAGTGATGCCGGACCTTTCAAAGTTTCGCAAGGCTCTCCTTCCGCAATGAGCCGGGCCGAACAAACCGCTGCAGCAGACCGGGGCCGCAGTGAGGTTTTTCGAGGTGTGAAGTCTCCTCAGCGGCCCCGGCTGCTGAGCGGAGCCGTTCGGCGCCCGAAGCTCGTGCCGGCAGCAGATGACGGACTGAACCGGTGGTGTGACGAATGGACGTTTGGGACAGGCTCCGCTGGCTGTTCGACACCGACGACGGCGGGCTGTACGACATCCGGCTGACCGGGCTGGATGAGGCGGGGCTGATAGCCGCGTTCGCGTTCGTGCGATCTCGCTCGGTCGTCACCCCGGACGCCCGGTTCTGGCACAACGGGCTGGACCGCGACCAGCGCGTGGCCGACTACCCGGACGCGGTCGGCCTCGTCGCCCGGGGGGTGGCCGAGCCGTTCCACGTCCTTGCCCCCGGCCTCCAGTTCGCCGGGGTCGTGATCCCGGACTTGGGTGTGTTCGTGTGGCCGGACGAGGTGACGCTCGACTACCGCATGGGACCAGAGTGGGGCCGGCGGCAGTTGCTCGCCCTGTTCGAGTTGCTGCGGCAGCTTGTAGCGGCAACCGGCGGCCGAATGGGGCTGGGCCAGCATGTGTTGCCGGCGGTGGACCGGCTGTTCGTCGGCGAGTGGGAGGCGTACTGTGCCGGGTATGGCTCCGGCGCCTAACCAGCCGTTGCAGCCGACCGGGGCCGCAGCTAGGCTTTTTGTGGTATCCTTCCCCCTCGGCCGCGGCTGCTGAGCTTGGTCCGGCGTTGCTCGTGTAGTGGCGGGGCGGTAGGATACCCACTATCCCACGCTTGGGGAGTCTTCGCATGACCCCGACACTACAAGACCTCAAGGCGCTGGGTCAGCTCCGCGACCTGGGCTTCGAGTTCGCCGACGCGCTTCCGCATCGCTTGACAACCGGGGCAGGCAGGGCTTCTTCCATACCGCCATGATAGGAACGCGACGGTGGATCAGCTGCGCCAGTCTTCCACCGCTGGCACGATCGCAACCGGCAGAGGCGCTAAACAAGTACGTTTTTTTCATGGAAAATCCTCAAAGGAGAAAAATCGAATATCGCCTCTGCCTATTCTATGCGCTGCCACTTCCAATCGCGCACCTCGGGCATGTCGTCGCCGTGTTTGCGGATGTACGCCCGATGATCGAGGAGTTTGTCGCGGAGCGCTTGCTTGAGGTAGGCCGCGCTCGCCCCCAAGCCCGGAACCCGATCAATCACGTCTTCGACCAAATGGAAACGGTCAAGGTCGTTCAACACAACCATATCGAATGGAGTGGTTGTGGTGCCCTCCTCCTTGTAGCCGCGGACGTGGATGTTGTGATGGTTGGTCCGCCGGTACGTCAGTCGGTGAATGAGCCAGGGGTAGCCGTGGAACGCGAAGATGACGGGCCGGTCCCGTGTGAAGAGGCCGTCGAAGTCCACATCGTTGAGGCCGTGCGGGTGTTCGGTCTTTGGCTGGAGCGTCATCAGATCGACGACGTTGACCACGCGCACTTTCAGGGCCGGGACGTGCTTTCGCAGCAGCATAACGGCGGCGAGGGTTTCCAGGGTGGGCACGTCGCCGGCGCAGGCCATGACCACATCCGGCTCGCCGTCCTTGTCGTTACTGGCCCACTCCCAGATTCCGAGGCCGGCCGTGCAGTGCTTGACCGCCGCGTCCATGTCCAGCCACTGCGGGGCGGGCTGTTTGCCCGCGATGATGACGTTGACGTAGTTGCGGCTGCGCAGGCA
>DHJA01000078.1:6334-19039 GCA_002404095.1 Planctomycetaceae bacterium UBA4732
GCGTGCTGGTTGAACATCGAGTCGATGATGTGGATGAAGGCTTCGTAGCACGAGAAAAAGCCGTGGCGGCCGGTGAGAAGGTAGCCTTCCAGCCAGCCCTGGCACTGATGTTCGCTAAGCATCTCCATCACCCGTCCGTCGGGCGCGACATGGTCGTCCGACGGAATGACCTCAGCGGTGGAGTCCCGATCTGTAACCTCGAACACGTCGCCCCAACGGTTGGACGCCGTCTCGTCCGGGCTGAAGACGCGGAAGTTCTTGGCGGCCAAGTTCCGCTTCAGCACGTCCCGAATGAAACGGCCCTGGACGCGAGTGGCCTCGGCCACGACGGCGCCCGGTTTAGGAACGTCAACAGCGTACTCCCGGAAGTCCGGCATCGTCAGCGCCTTCAGGAGGAGGCCGCCGTTGGCGTGCGGGTTGGCCCCCATACGCCGCTCACCGGTGGGCGGCAACTCCGCCAGTTCTGGGATCAGCTTCCCGGTCTTGTCAAAAAGCTCCTCCGGCTTGTAGCTCTTCATCCACTGTTCGAGCAACTTGACGTGGCCGGGCTTCTCGGCCATTTCGGATAAGGGAACCTGGTGCGAGCGCCAGGAGCCTTCCGTCTTCTTGCCATCGACTTCCTTGGGGCCGGTCCATCCTTTGGGCGACCGCAGGACGATCATCGGCCAGCGCGGCCGTTCCTTAAAGCCATTCTTGCGCGCGTCGGCCTGGATTCGCCGAATCTCCGCCGTCACGGTATCGAGCGTGGCCGCCATAAGCTGGTGCATCGTCGCAGGGTCGTCGCCCTCAACGAAGTACGGGGTGTAGCCATAGCCGCGGAACAGCTGGTCCAGTTCCTCATGGCTAATGCGGGCCAGCACGGTTGGGCCGGCTATTTTGTATCCGTTTAGATGCAGAATGGGCAGAACCGCGCCGTCCGTCGCTGGGTTGAGGAACTTGTTGGAGTGCCAGCTCGTCGCCAGTGGGCCGGTCTCCGCTTCGCCGTCGCCGACCACGCAGCAGACGAACAAGTCGGGATTGTCGAAGGCCGCGCCGTAGGCGTGTGAGAGCGAATAGCCGAGTTCGCCGCCCTCATGTATCGACCCAGGCGTCTCCGGGGCCACGTGGCTGGGGATGCCTCCGGGGAAGGAAAATTGCCTAAAGAGACGTTTTATACCTTCTTCATCCGAAGAAATATCCGGGTAGACCTCGCTGTACGTCCCTTCCAGATAAGTATTGGCGACAAGACCCGGGCCGCCGTGGCCGGGACCGGCGATGTAGATCGCGTTGAGGTCGTGTTCCTTGATGGCCCGGTTCATATGGACGTAGATAAAGTTCAGGCCGGGCGTGGTTCCCCAGTGGCCGAGCAAGCGCGGCTTGACGTGCTTCAGCTGAAGCGGCTCCTTCAAGAGCGGGTTATCGAGAAGGTAGATTTGTCCGACGGATAGATAGTTCGCCGCCCGCCAATAGGCGTCCATCTTCCGAAGTAGGTCAGGCGGCAGTGGGTTTTCCATGCTTCCTTCCAGGATCAAGAGCGATGCAGTCGGTCGCCAAGAAGCCGGCATACGGATCGTGCGATCATCGACTCCTCATCCGTTCGGATGACGCGCACGACGGTCGGGCTGCCTTCAACGGAGATCAGCGGTTCGTTCGCGGCGTTGCGAGCCTCGTTCAGGTGGACGCCAAGAAATCCCAAGTCCGCACAGATGCGCGAACGGACTTCCAGCGAGTTCTCGCCGATGCCACCGGCAAAGACCAGGGTGTCCAGACCTCCCAGCGCCGCGGCCATGGCGCCGATCCACTTCCTGGCGTGATAGCAAAAGAGCGCGATGGCTTCGGCGGCGCGCGGGTCGCCGCTTTCGCGTGCGACCAAATCGCGCATGTCAGGGCTGCCCTCTGAGACGCCCGAAAAGCCAGAGCGCCGATTGACTAACTCTTCGAGTTGGTCGGCGTTCATCCCCTCGTTACGGATCATATATACGAGCAAACCCGGGTCCAGGTCGCCTGAACGGGTGGCCATTATCAGCCCGGCTGTCGGGGTGAAGCCCATCGTGGTATCGAGGCATTGACCCCCGCGCACCGCCGCCAGGCTGGCGCCTGCCCCGAGATGAGCGAGGACAACGCGGCCCTGGGCCGCCGGCCCATCGATCCGAGCAAGCTCCTCCATCAAGTAGGCGTAGGACAAACCGTGGAAACCGTAACGGCGGATGCCGGCGGCGTCGTAACGCCTGGGAAGCGGAAGCATCTGCGCGATGCGGGGCATGTCGTGATGGAATGCGGTGTCGAAGCAAGCAATTTGAGGTAGGTCCGGCAGGCGCAGCCGGAACGCTTCGATCAACTCTATTTCGCCCGGCAGATGGACCGGATCGAGCGGGATGATCCGCCTCAATTCGTCTAGCAATTCGGGATTGACGAGTTGAGGTTCAGTGTAGCGTGCGCCTCCATGAACCACGCGATGGCCGACCGCGCCAACGTCGGCAAGCCCGAACCGCTCTTCGAGCTTACCGAACAGCCCGCCGACGGCGTGTTCATGGTCCGAGCCGCCTGACAAACCGACGCGCTCCACCGAACCGGCCAGCAGGCGATGAGGCGGTTCGCCGGAAGCGAAAAGAGCGAATTTGATGCTCGACGAGCCGCCGTTGATCGTCAACACCTGATTCGACATTCGCCCTCCCAACGCCCCGGCGGGAGTTAGCGTTTCGTCGCCGGTTTGGAATGCTTATAGTCGCCGGCCCAACTGCCGATGGTAAGTTTTTTCATGGAAGCCCCCTCGAAGGAAAATAGTCGAATCGCGCCTCCGACTATTCTATGAGCCGGCGCTTCCAAGCCTATTGATCCTTTGCGTTTCCCTTCACTTCCTGCCAGAACTGGGCCGCCGGTTTGTCTTTGATCGTCTCCAGCGTCGTGATCGCATTGACGTCGGTGAACGGGGCGACGGCCGGGGGCGACATCTTCGCATCGGGTTAAGGAGCGCCGGACGGAACTCGGGCCATGCGCAAGCCGTAGGCGTTGTTCCTGCCCGACGCTCCCATGATGCCGCCGCAGACCGCCGTACATTTCCCAGAGTCGTCGGCCCAGCAGCCGCCATGGAGTATCCGCGTAAGCGGGGTCCAAGGTTCGTCGCACCATTCCGCCACATTGCCATGCATATCGAAAACACCCAGCGCGTTCGGCGCGAACGAGCCTACCTTGCACGGCCGCTCCAGCCCCGTGGGGTTGAAATTCGCCTGGTCCGGCAACAGAGTGTTCGTCGGCTTGGTGAAGTAGTAGTCGAAGGCGCCGTCCCGCTTGTCCGCCATCGGGCCGCCCCGGCACGCGTACTCCCATTCGGAATTCTTTGGCAACCGATAGACCCAGCCCGCCTCCCTTTCCTGCTTGTTCAGCTTCGCCACAAATAGCTGGCAGTCGTCCCACGAAACATGCTCTACTGGGAACCGCTTTAGGTCCGCGTCGCTGACGTCCTTAACGGCGTCCTTGCCGCCGCCTGTGCGCGAGAAGGAGCTGGGGTTCTCCCCCATCACCTTCTCCCACTCCTCCTGCGTGACCTCGTACTTGCCCAGGTAGAAGTCTGCCGGGATCTCCACCCCCCGGTCGGCCAGCTTGTCCTTGCCGCCGCCCAACCACGACTTGCCCTTCGGCACGATCACGAACTCCATGCCGATGGTGTTGGTGAACGTCGGCGCCAGCTTGCCTTCGACCGGGGAAGGAGTCTTCTTCTCCTCGGGCACAAGTGTTACGGCCTGCTTGACGGCATTCACGGACAACGACACGCGAAAGCCGAGGTTGCGGTCGCGGTGGCCGGGGGGTTGGCAGGGGCGGAAAGCGGAGCGGCAGCTCACAGGTGCGTCGAACCACGAGCCACCACGGAACACGTGACCGTAACTGTCGCCGACGCCTCCCGGCGGGTCCTTCTTCGGGCTACTCGTGTAATACTTCGGATCGTAGTAGTCCTGACACCACTCCCACGCATTCCCGTGCATGTCGTACAGCCCCCAATCATTCGGCCTTAACTTGCCCACGGACTGCGTCTTTCCTCCTGAATTCGCCTCGTACCAGGCGTATGAACCCAGGTCTGCATCCTCGTTGCCGAAGCAATACCGCGTTCCGCCTTTACCGGCCCGGCAACTGTACTCCCACTCGGCCTCCGTGGGTAAGCGGTATTTTTTCCCCTCCTTCTCGCTCAACCAGGTGCAGAAATCCACGGCGTTTTGCCAGCTAACCCAGACCACTGGATGATCGTCGGCCTGCTCGAAGCCGGGTTTCTGCCAGCGATCATCACCCGCCTGATACTTCTCCTCCTCCACGAACTGCCTAAATTGGCCGACCGTGACCTCCGTGGACCCCAGGCAAAACGGCTGCGTGATCTCCACTTCATGCTCAGGAGCTTCAGCGTTAAACCAATTGCCCAATTCCAAGCGCAGACCGATGCAACGGTCGATCTCCGGCTGCGGCGACCCCATCATGAACTTGCCCGGTGGGATGAACCCGAATTTCATGCCAAGCGAGTTCGTGTACTCGACGGGGACTTTAAGGTATTTGGCCCAGGCTTCCCGATGTGCGCTGGCCTGAGCGGCGTCGAACGGGGCGATGGCGGGCTCCGGGGCATCGGCGGGCCAGTCGTTCCAGGCAGCAGTTGCCTTGGCCTGCGTCCCGCCAACGGGCTTGCTTGGGTTGGGCATCGCCTGCTGCCCCCGGAACAGGTGTGTCACCCCGGCGAACTCCGTCGCGGCCAGCGCGATCACGGGTAGCATCAGGACGGCCGCCGCGGCTGCCCATTTCCACCGGCCCGAACGCTGCGGCTTGCCGCGCGGGATGCGGGAGAAATCCTTGACCTTGTCGTGGGCCTTGAGCTGGGCCTCGCAATCGGCGAGCACGTCGGCGATTTCCCGCGCCGACTGGAAGCGGTCCTCCGGGTTCTTGGCGTGCAGCTTGGCGATGATCTCGCACAACCACGCGGGCGTTTCGGGAATGATCTCCGGAATGGGGCGCGGCGTCTCCTCGGCCACGCGCTTGAGAACGGCCAGCGCGGAGGGAGCGCGAAACGGCGGCCGGCCGCTCACCATCTGGTAAAGCACGCTGCCGAAGCTGAACAGGTCGGCCCGCTGGTCGATCTTGTGCCCGAGGGCCTGCTCCGGGGCCATGAACATCGGCGTGCCGGCGATGACGCCGCTCTGCGAGATGCTGGCGTCGTCGGCGGCGCGGGCCAGGCCGAAGTCGGTGATCTTCGCCTTCTGCGACCCGCCTTCGAGCAGGATATTGGCCGGCTTGATGTCGCGGTGAATCAAGTCACACGCGTGGGCGGCGGCCAGCCCCTCGGCGATCTGCCGGCCAATCCGTAGCACCACGGGCACGTCGAGCGGGCCGCACCGGTCGAGTTTCTGCTGGAGCGTCTCGCCGGGAACGAACTCCATCACCAGGTAGGGGAGAGGCTGTTCGCCGACCTCGTAGACGTGTACCACGTTCTCGTGCCGAACCGCCGCCGAGGAGCGGGCTTCGCGCAGGAAGCGTTTGCGGGCGGGGGACAGGGTCGCAATCTGCGGGGCCATCACCTTGACCGCGACCACGCGCTGCAAAACGTCGTCGAAGGCGCGGAACACGATGCCGAAGCCGCCGCGGCCGAGCACCTGTAGCATTTCGTAATGCCCCAGCCGACCGAGGGAATCGGGCCGGGTGGACGGCGACAGGAATTGCAGGTCGTCGGCGCCGTTTGCGTCGTCGTCTGGAGTCGCGCCCTGATCAACGCCCAGTTCCTGGGTGGCCCCGTTCAAATCCGTCGGTTTGACGGCCGGGCTGCCGAGGAAGCTGCCGGCCGGGTCATGGGAACGGAGGAGCGCCTCGACCCGATCCCGCAGCCCGGCGTCGCCCCCACAGGCGCGGTCCAGGTACGCGGCCCGGGCGGCTTCGTCCGGCTGGTCGGCCGCTTCGAGGAAGATCTCTTTGACACGATTCGCGTCGTTAAGCATGGTCACTCCGGGTTGGGGTTCACCCATCAATGCGAGAAACAACCCCAGTTGTCTCACCGAATCCGAAAAAAAGTTCTTCAGCCCGAATCGGCCCTGGAGATTGCGTCTCGCAGCCAGGCCCGAGCGTACGTCCAGTGGCGATAGGCGGCGGCCCGGGATAAGCCGAGGGCCGCGGCGGCATCGTCGATTGACAGACCGGCGAAGTGACGAAGTTCGACTAATCGGGCGGCGACCGGATCCTCGGCGGCAAATCGGGTGAGGGCCGCATCGAGGGCGAGCAGTTGTTCGTCCACGACCTCAAGTTCGGCCGGGACGTCGGGTAGATCGACCCGGCGACGCCGCCCGCCGTGCTTTTCGGTTCGCTTACGGCGGGCGGCGTCTACCAGAATTCGGCGCATGGCTTCCGCGGCGGCCGCGAAGAAGTGGCCGCGGCTGTCCCAGCAAGCTCCGACGGCCGGTCCGACGAGCCGCAGATACGCCTCATGGACGAGAGCGGTTGCGTCCAGTGTGTTGCCGGGGGCTTCCGCGGCCAGCCGCGCGGCCGCCAGTTTCCGCAACTCCTCGTACACCAACGGCAACAACTGTCCGGCGGCGTGGGCGTCGCCGTTGGCGAGGTCGGACAGGATGCGAGTAACATCGTTAATCGTCGCGCTCCCGAATGGGATCGTTTAACCCGTAGCCGTAGGCGAGGCAAGCGGGCCTGCCTCGCCTACGGCTACGGGTTAAACGAAAAACACCTCACCCGAACTAGCCCCTCCCACGCTGAGAGTCGCCGACGTTCGGCGCCTCCGGGTTGGCGTCCGGCCCGAAGTAACGCAGCACCACCAGCGGCTCGACGCCATTGTTCTCGAACACCACTCCTTGGCGCGCGGCCTCGTAAGAAACAAATACCTCGTCTTCCGTGAGTTCGCCGTAACGGATCATCGCCGGCGTCCGCAGCGGCAGCTTACCGATGCTTCCCGCCCCCTGCACGGCGGTCAAGCCGTAAGCGCCGTGATCCTTGATCGTCGCCTTCGCTCCGGGATGGATTGTTAATTCTTTGGCCGTGAACAGCTGCTTGCCTTTCATCTTGCCATAGACGACCCAGCGGTCAACGTAACCCTCCAAGGCGCTGTCCGCGACCGGAATCGGTTCGAGATAATGGTTATCCTTAAAGTTGGTATGCACGTTGCCGTCCCAATCGAGCTGCTCGACGAGATAGTCGAGGTCTTTGTGCTTGTCCGGCGGCACGTCTTTGACCAAGAGACCCCAGGGCACCGGCCGGCCTTCCACCAGCGACTGGTACATGCCGAAGACGTCGGAACCCCATTGCGGTTCGTAGGTGACGAGCGACCCCGGCGCGTGCAACACGCACGGCGGCACCAGCCAGCCCGTCCCCGGCTGCAAGCGATAAGCCTTGCTGTAATTGAGAATGAGGTTGTCGCCTTCGTTCCAGCGTTCCAGGCAGCGACGAACGTCCTCCTTGGTCGTGCCGGGTTCGAGGCCGAAGAAGGTGTACGGAAAGTTATTGCCGACCGCGTTCAACTGAGGTGGAAAATAATACGACTCCGGTTTACCCTGTTGGCCCACGAGCGCGGCCTGTTCATCGCTCTGGTGCATGTGGTGCGGAATCGGTCCCATGTTGTCGAAGAACTTGCTGTAGACGGGCCAGCGCTGATAGCGATCCCATATGGGCGCGCCGACCAGTCGCGGCCCCTCGGCGGCCACGGCGTCGCGGAGCGTGAAGGTCCGCTTGCCGTCGCGGACGACGTAGCTTAAACCTTCGTCCGGAGGGGCGCCTTCGTTGGCGGCGACCGTGGTGGACGAGAACCAGCGCTCGTCGATGCCGCCGCGATGCGCTCCCAGGGCGTAAACGTCTTGCGGGGCCAGCTTGATGCGCCGGCCCGGCATGAGGAATGAGCGCGGCACCCAGGTCGGCGCCAGCCGCAGCAAGCCCTCGCCGGCCTCGATAGCTTCGCGGACGGCGGCCGCGTTCGGGGCGTGAGAAGAGGCCGGTTGTTTCGTCTTTGCTTGTGGAGAAGTCTTCTTGCTCATAGCGTCGTCGCACTCCGTTTAGGTAGGAAACGGCCGTCGCATCCCGCGTTCTCCCGGCCGTTCGAGTATTTTGCATCCGTGGCGTGTTTGTAGCCTGCCGCGCGCCGTCCGGCAAGGAGAATCCGTGCGCCGCGCCGGCGGCGCGGATAATTCCAGTCCGAACAGTAAAGCCGACGGCGGATGAAAGATTGCCAAGGCTTGAGCGAACTATTTGACAGGGAGAGGCGTCATTCTATTGGCAGGATTGCTTGCCGCGCCCAGACGCCCCGAATAAGGAGTTGCCCGTGTACGCCCCGACCGAAGACTTCGCCGAGTTCCGTCCGTGCCTGATCCTGGCGCACGCCGACCTCGTGTACACTGCCCTGGTGGTCCGAGCCTTCCGCCGCCAGGGCTGGGACGTCTACCCTGCCCAGACGGGGCCGCAAGTGCGCCGGCTCGCGCGTATGATGCAACCGGAACTGGTCGTCCTCCAGGCCGAGTTGCCCGGAGAGAGCGGCTGGTTGACCTGCGACAAGCTGACGGGCGAATTCCCGGCAATCAAGGTCGTCCTCGTCGCCTCCGATCCTACGCCTCGCCTTGCCGACTTCGCCGATTTTGTTGGCGCCAGCGCCCTGGTCAATCGCAGGGACGGTGCGGCGGCCCTGTTGCCGCGCGTCCGTGAACCCGCCATCCACTGAGACGGTTTCCATAAAACGAACACATAAGACCTAGAGGACAAATAAGACACATAGGACATAGAAGGTCTGCGTCCTCTATGCCCTATGCGTTCTCTATGTCCTATGTGATTTGTTTTTTGGAGGCCCATTTCATGGCCCATCCCATCCACGAGTACCAACAGGCGCACACCGGCTGCGTCGTCTTCGACCAGTCCGACCGCGGCAAGGTCGCCGTGACTGGCCCCGAGGCGGCGCGTTTTCTCCACAATTTGACCACGCAGGACGTACTGAACTTGCCGCCGGGCGAGGGACGCGAAGGATTTGCCGTCACCGTAAAGGCCCGCGTCGTGGCCTACTTCTTTCTCTTCCACGAGAAAACGCCGGACGGGGTCTCGACCTACTGGCTCGACCTGCCGCCCGGAACGACCGAAAAGACGCTTCAGCATCTCGACCGCTACCGTATCAGCGAACAGGCCGAGTTCGCCGACCGCGGAAACGACTTCGCCAATCTGCACATTGCCGGCCCTCGCGCCGCGGATGTGTTGGAGAAGCTATCCGGGGCGCCATTGCCCCCCTTGCAAGAATTGCAGCACTCGCCCCGCGCCTTAGGCGACGATGTCAATGGTGTGGTCATTCGCCACGACCTGCTCGGCCTGTTGGGCTTCGACATACTGTTTCCGGCCAGTCACGCCGGCGCCCTCTCGCGCCGGCTGTTGGAGGCGGGCGCGACGCCGGCCGGCCGTGAGGCGTATGAGATGTTGCGCATCGAAGCGGGAACGCCCGCGTTCGGTTCGGAAATCGACGAGAATACGTTCGTCCCGGAGGTGGGCAGGGCGCGGCAGGCGATCTGCTATACCAAAGGGTGTTATCTCGGCCAGGAGCCGATCGTCATGGCCCGCGACCGCGGCCAGGTCAACCGCACACTTCTCGGACTGAAGCTGACCGGAGGGCCGGCGCCGCACGGCAGCCTCGTCTACCGCGACGGCAAGGAAGTCGGCCGCGTCACATCGAGCGTCCACTCGCCGCGTTTAGGGACGATCGCGCTCGCCTATATCCGTCGCGGCAATCAGGAACCAGGTACGGCCGTCGAGGTTGAGGTGGAAGAGAAGCGCCGCCCGGCGGTGGTTTCGGCGCTGCCGTTCACGGATTAAACCGCTCAGGATAACAACTGCGAGGAAGGCCATGTTGTCTAACCCAATCAAGTCGGTCGTCGTCCTACTGCTGGCGTTCGGCCTCCTGGCCACGCGGGCGGGAGCAGAGGAAGAATCGCCCCGACTAGACGCTCAGGGCGACCCACTGCCGAACGAGGCCGTTTCCCGGCTGGGCACGACGCGCCTGCGCGACGGCGGCTACGTCGAGGGACTGGTTTTCTCACCGGACGGCAAAACGCTTATCTCGGACGGAGACGACGGTATAAGCATTTGGGACGTCGTCACGGGGAAGCAACTCCGACATTTTAAGAGCGACTGGGGCCGCGGACCCCGCGAAAGATTCTCTCTTTCACCCGACGGCGCCGAGATCGCCATTCCGTTCGACGGCGCCATTCATCTTTTTGAAGTGAACGCCGACAAAGAAGTGCGGTCGTTCGGCAGCAAGGGCGGCTCGTATTACACCCTTCGGTTCTCTCCCAATGGTAAGAAACTCGCCGCGCTGTGCGGCGTCGCGGATAAATCCGGCCTAGTTGAATCCCGCCCACGCGTCCTATACCGCTTGGAAATTTGGGATGCGGCGACGGGGCGGAAAGTGAGTTCTCAAAATATCGGGAAGGGTCGCTCATCCCTACTCGGCTGGGCGGACGAAAAAACGCCCATCCTTGTCAACTATTTCGGTGATGAGCTTCGCCTTTGGGACGCGGACGCCGGCGAATTCAGACAACAATTCCTTGTCGGAGAACTTACATCCGAGGGCGGTCGGATGGCAGCTTCCCCCGCCGGCGGTCTGTTGGCGGTCATTTGCGATGACCGACGGACTCGATGCCTTCGCATCTGGAACGTGGCGACCGGGAAGCAGACGCAGCAGCTCGGCGCCTATGTAATAATGACCGAACAATGGTCTGGTGTGCCATCCAAGTACTTAACCGTCGTGGCGTTCGCCCAGGATGGCAAAACACTCGTCACAAACAGCCAGGACGGTACGCTGATCTTCTGGGATACGGCTACCGGCGCGGAAGTTCGTCGGTTCGCGCGCGGGCTTCCCGGCGCGCAAGCGCTGGCTCTATCGCCGGACGGGAAGACCTTGGCCGGCGCCTGCGGCCATACCATCCGCCTGCTCGATCTGACCACCGGCAAAGAACGCCTGCCCCAAGAGGGTCTTCAAGATAGTGTAAATGCCACGGCCGTATCCGCCGACGGACGAACCGCCGTAACGGCTTGTAGAAACCGCATCGTTCTTTGGGACGCCGCCACCGGCAAGGAGTTGGGTTGTCCGGATGGTAGTCCTGATTTGGTAGAAGCGATCCAAACGGGGGCCGACGGTCGCTCTCTCGTTTCCTTGGGTTGTGGTAACACACAGGCGACCTGGGACGTGCAGACGCTTCAGGCTTGGGAGCTTCCCACCGGCAAGCAACTTCGCCGCGTCGAACGGAAGGTGGAGGGCGCTTCCCGTCTCCGTTTGCTCGCGCTCGCGCCGGACGGTAAGACGGCGGCCGTACAGTTGGAATTGAACACGAAAAGGGCATGTTTATTAGATTTAGCAACGGGCAAGGTACAGCGTGGGTTCGATTTGGAAGGAGATACGACCCAAATCTACGGCGCGGCGTTTAGCTCCGACGGCGGCTCCCTCATTGTATGGTCGAGCGGCGACAACTTGGTTCGCGTCTGGGACGTATCCACGGGCCGGCGACTTCACCAGTTCGTGATGATGGACAAATATGGCAGCGAAGATCATGTCGGCGGAGGCTATGTCGCCGCGGTTTCCCCAGACGGCCGGTGCATCCTTTTCACCAGCCAGAACTTCTTTATTCTGTACGATGTCGCCGCCGGCCGGGAATTCGTCCGCTTGGACAAGCCGGCTGACTATCCCGCTGATGGGCGCCTTATCGCCTTTTCGCCCGACGGCCGGATGTTTGCTTGGAAGGGCCGCGGTCCCCGCACCGTTTATCTGACCGAGACGGCCAGCCTGCGCGAGCGCTGCCAGTTCGTGGCGCCGCAAGGGGAAGTCACGGCGCTCACGTTCTCCGCCGACGGCCGGACGCTTATCACTGGCAACAGCGACACGACCGCCCTCGTCTGGGATCTGACTGGCAGGCTCCGCGAGAAAGGCGCCTGGGGCAAGCCGCTCGCCGTCGCCGATCTGGACGCTTGCTGGTCCGATCTGGCCGGGGAGGACGCAGCCCAAGCCTATCGCGCGGTCCAGAGGTTAGCCGGTTCCGCGAAGGACGCCGTCGCCTATCTGAAGCCGCGACTGCGGCCCATTCCCGCCTTGGATGAAAAGCGCGTTGTCCGCCTGATCGCGGACCTCGACGGCGACGACTTCGACGGGCGCGAGAAAGCCACGAAAGAATTAGGGAAGTGGGAAGAGGCCGGGCTAAACTCCTATCAAAAGGCGCTTGAAAACGCGCCTGCGCCCGAAGCCCGGCGACGGCTTGAGATTCTTGTCGCTGACCAGGAACGACGGCGACGTTATCCTCCCGCGCAACGCTTACAAAGTCTACGCGCCCTGGAGGTTTTGGAACGAGCCGATACGCCGGAGGCGCGCCGGGTGTTGGAGACGCTTGCGGCGGGAGCGCTGGGAGCGTCTTTAACGGACGAAGCGAAGGCGTCGCTCGAACGTTCGTTGAAGGGGGCCGAAAGAGACAAGCAAGATCCGTTGCCGTGATCGATCCCCCTTAACGACTTTCAAGACGTTGGCTCCAGAACACCTCCAGCGTCAAGTCGCCACGCTTGGGGACAATAGCACTCGCTTATATCCGTCGCGGCAGCCAGGAGCCGGGCACTGCCGTCGAGGTCGAAGTGGCAGGGACGCGGCGGCCGGCGGTGGTTTCGGCGTTGCCATTTGCCGACATATCGCGGCCATCCAGTTGACCTCTTCCACGGCTATCGTCGCCTTTTTGCTTACAAGCCCGGAGCGCAAGC
>DHJA01000078.1:19172-25477 GCA_002404095.1 Planctomycetaceae bacterium UBA4732
CGGGCTTGTAGTTCATTCTGTTAGTGTCTCTTAGCAGGTTCACTCCATGTACTCCTTCATGTGTTCAAGCGGGGCATCAAAGTCCGGGGCAATGAAGGTAATCATTCCCTTGCCGAGGCCAGGTCCGGGCCGCTGCTTGGGTTGCGGATTCGGCTTTTCGCTCACCAGTTTCGCCACCGGCTGCTGATTCCAAGTCAAGATGACCTCATCGCCCGGCGTCAGGCGGTCGAGTAGCTCCGGCAAAGTCCATTGGATGTCTTCCACAGCCATCGTCGTCGTCATGGTCTTCTCCATATTGAGCGTCACGTTTGTCGCGGATTCTTAATCAACCGGCCGCTGACCCCAGGGCATCGGCATTGTCGGCGGCTTGGCGTGCCGGTCGCGGCGCACGTCCTTGGGCCTGGCCGTGAACCATGTCACGAACCGCGTCAACTGCTTGACGGCCTCCTCGTAGGCTTGCCGGCCTTTCTCCGCCGTGGCCAACTCCGCCTCGCCCAGTACGCCCGTTTCCGAATAGCTGCTCGTCCATGAAACCAACGTCGCCGGTCCCGCCGCGAACAAATCCACCCAATTAAACGGGCTGTTCTCCTCATTGAATGAAATCACGCCGTTTTTGATCTTATCTTTGCGCACGTTGTCGCCGTCGAGGTAAAGGTAGAGCGACGTTTCCAACTCGCAGGCGTGGGCGCAACCGCCGGGAAATTTGCTCTGTCGCCAGCGCGGCAAAAACTCCTTATCGACGGTTAGCAGGGTCCACCACGCCGCCAGTACGCACTCGGCGTCGGTTTCAAGGTTGGTCCGGCGGGCGACGAGGTCGAGGTTGGGCATGTTCGAGCCGTGGCCGTTGAGCAAAACGATCTTCTTGAAGCCGTGGTAGGCGAGCGATTTCGTGATGTCCAGCACGTGGTGCATGAAATGCTCGAAATCGTTGTTGATCGTGCCGGGGAAGTCCATAACGTGGCCGGTGTAGCCGTAGCAGACTGTCGGCAGCACGAGCATTTTGTCGGGGACGTTGCGGCCGGCGCCGCGGGCGATCTCCGTCGGGCAAATCAGGTCCACATCGAGCGGCAAGTGCGGCCCGTGCTGTTCGACAGCCCCGCACGGCACGACGCAGACCTTGCCGAGTTCCACGGCGTCGTTGATCTCCGGCCAGGTCAGTTTTTCGTAACGATATTCCGTGGCGGCGCGGCTGGTCACGCGATGGACTCCTTGGGATGGTGGCACGGCGGAAAACCCATTTTATCTATCACCTTGCGTCTTGTCGTCACGGACAATAAAATCGCGCCACAGTCCGAAGATTGCCTAACCCGGGGAACCGCCATGCCGATCGTCGTCACCTGCCCGAGCTGCTCCGCCAATCTCAAAGCGCCGGACGCCGCGGCGGGCAAGAGGGTCAAATGCCCCAAATGCACCTCGACCATTGAGGTGCCCGCCGCCGAATTGCCTCCCGTCCTGGTGGAGGAATTCACCGACGAGGCCCCGCCCGTCGCCGCGCGAGGCGGCGCCGTGCAGCGGCGGGCTACGGAAGCCGGGGGCGGCTTTCCCGAACCACCCCCGGACTGGCAGAGCAACCGGCAAGTGGCCGGCATCCTCGGTATACTGATCGGCTCGCTTGGGATACATAAATTCATTATCGGCAACACAACGCCCGGTTTGATTATGCTTTTGGTGAGTGTACTCACCTGCGGCTTCGGCGGGATCGTCATGCACATCATTGGCATCATTGAAGGGGTCAAATATCTTACGATGTCCGACGCCGAGTTTTATCAGACGTACATCGTCGATAAGAAGCCTTGGTTTTGAGAGAGTCTCAAGGCGGGAGATCGGCGTCGCGAAGTTTCTTCATCGCTTCAAGTTCGAGTAGATGGTTTCGGTCCTTTAAGCGGCCGGCCGCAGTCTTGGCGGCGATGAGGCCGTCGATCGAGAGGACGTGGATTTTCAGGCCGAACATTTCCAACTCAATGGATTGGGCGAGAGCTTGGTCGTAGCCACCCACGCCGCTGACCTCGCCCAGCAGGTCCACGGCGCCATGATCGGTGGTCAGGGTGAAATTGAGACCGGCCTGGATCGTCCGCGCGTCGAACCGGAAGGGCAATCCGGGCGGGGCGCCCCGAAGATAGGGATGAAGCGGCGCGAAGGCCGCCTCGACCGCTTGCAGGTTGCCTGGTGTACGGCGGTAGCAGACGTCCAGGTCGTCCGTGATGTGCGCCGAGCCGTGGATGCGCATGGCCAGGCCGCCGATGACGACGAACTCCACCTGATGTGTCGCCATCTGCTGTAAAATCGGTGATGCGTCGATCACGATGCGTCTCCCTTCCTCGTTGGGCGAAGACTGTCGCAGACGTCGGCCGGCTTCCTGCATGGCATTCGCCAATCTCGCTCCTCGTGCGTTGTTTGCCAAGCGGTTTTCGACAGTACGCTTTAGGTTCTCGCGCAAGAGCGTGAGATCGATGCCGTTTTTGTCGTAGACTTCGTAACCGCCGTAGAATTCGATCTTCCCACCGGCGTTGCTTTCGTCATGGGACGGCATGGATGCTCCTCGTTCTTTCCAGTGCTTTCAAGAATTTCGCCCCAGGAGCATTTTCAGCACCTTGGCTTTCTTGGGTCGAGGCGTTTGCCACAGCCATTCGGCGCGGAGCCAAAACCCTGGCATGGCTTCGCTTGCCAGCACCCCTTTGCGGGGACGGACTTCGCGATAGACGCGATTGGCCGCCAGCCGCAACAACGTCACCTTCTCTTCGATCTCGTCAATGATCCAGTATTCCAAAACGCCTGCCCGCTGATACTGGAGGCGTTTCTTTTTGTAGTCCCGTTCGACGCTTTCGGGGGAAACGATCTCGACGGCGAGGTCGGGAGGCCCATCCGTAAAGCCCCGTAGGACGAGGTGTAAGCGTTCCTTGCGGACAAAGGCGATATCCGGCTCCGGGCTGTTGCCGCCGTCGAGGCGAAAGGCGGAACGGCTGACGAACATGTCTCCCAGGTCGTTCGCTTCTACAAACATTTCCATCAAGGTAAGCAACCAAACGCACAATCGGTTGGCGTCGTTGTTATCCGGTGAAGCCATGTAAATCACCCCGTCAATGAGGTCTGCCTTTTGCCCGTCTTTGACGAGCAGGCAGAAGTCCTCGAAGGTGTAGTCCCTGATCCGTATTGCGGTTCCCATGTTGGTCTCCTCACCGCACAGTCACAAAGGGCGACGCGGCCGCTGCTTGATTCGGGACGGCCACATCCAGCCCGCCAATCCGCCAAGCTCTTCGCCGCCCAGGCTGGACTTATCCCCGGAAGGGCAAGAACACGACAACCTGATCCCTGATCTCTTCCTCCGATATGTACTCCGCAATGAGCAGAAGGTCGTCAATAGCCTCGCCGATGGACTGCTCGTTGGTCGTGACAATGAGGCCAGGGACCGGCTTCCCCGCAGCGACGCCCCGATATGCAAAACCGATCATCGTGTCCCGGTCATTGGTGATCAGAATTCGATTCTCGGCCGCGGCCCAGGCCAGGACTTCGGGGTCGGGAGCGCCTTCGGGCAAGGCGTCCTGGGCGCGCGCCAAGTCGATTTCAGGCAGGCGACGGCGCAGGCCGCGGAGGATGTCGCCGTGGACGTCCGCGTCACTGGCCAGCCGGAGCATCGGCCTTCTCCGGGACATTGCGCCGTGCCAGCAGTTCTTGCCGCGATAGACGCGGGCGCTCTGCCTCAATCTTCGCCCGCAGGGCGTCGGCTTCCTCTCCTCGCCGCATTAGATAGGCTCGCACTTCGTCCCGGTGCCGGAGATAGTAGGCGATGACGGCGTGGACGTCGGACAGCAGCAGGGTGTCGTAGGCGCGGACCATGTCTTCGGGCGTCATGCCGTTCTCGTATTGCTCGACAACTAGGCCGAGCCTAATGCGACTGCGGCCTACGCGGACGGCGCCCTCTTCGTCTACCCGGAGCGTGGGACGGTCGGCGTGGAGAGGCAGGGCTGCGGGCGGTGCTTCCCCCTCCAGGGTGATGGTCACGCGCTGGTTTTCGGCCAACGAAACTGGCTGCAAGGGGCGGAAAACGCCGTTCTCGTATATCGCTTCTAGATGAATGCTCATGGCCATCGCCTCCCAAGCGAATCATAGCGTGGGCGAAATCCCACGTAAAGGAGGAGAAGACTGGTCCATCCTACTTCACCACCACAACATAATCCGTCGTCACTTCCGCCGCTAGCTTGTCCAGGTCGCCGCCGACCTCGATCCGCACGGTCACCGCCTTGCCGCCAGTGCGCTTCGCCGCACGCATCGGGATGCCGAAGCCGCGCTCGATGTGGCCGCTGCCCGCCAGCACGACCATCCGCCGCACGTTGCGGTCATGCTGAAATTGGGCGGCGCTGGCGGCCATGTAGTCGTCCCAGACCGTCATCACTTCGTAACCGTGTTCCTTCTGCTCCGGCGTCGGGTTTTTCAAGCCGTGCATCTTGGGCAGTCGCTCGTACCAGTAGTCGCGGTGATCCTTCATCTGAAAATTAACCGCGCCGAGCTGCTTCTTCTCGTCGTCGGTTAAGGCCGCATAACCGACTTTGGAGACCCGCTTTGTCAGTTCCTTCGGAGCGTTAAGAGCCGCCAGTGGCAGGTTGTTTCTTCGGCAGAACTCGACGAGCGGCCGGTAGAGCGACCAGTCGAAACCCCAGCGCTGGCGGTACTCCGTCGTCTTCAGGAAGTCTTCTTCGCTTGTTTCACCGTGGAAATAGCGGTCGATCTCTTTCTGGTAGGGCCGCTGGAACATCTCCATGCCGACGCCCAACCGTCCGTCGCGGGCGTAGATCGCTTTGAGGATCTGTAACTGTACGCGATGGCAAAGGTCGCTATCGTGCGTCTCGCCCACGCAGATCAGGTCGGCTTCGAGCAGCCGGTCTACCATTTCACCGAAAGAGATCGCCTTTTTGTCTTTACGGGAATAAATCGCCAGCGTTGGCGGCCCGTCTAGATGGTCGAGCATCGCATTGTAGGCTTCGATGCTCGGCGCCTCGACCAGCAGGGCGCGCCCATCGCGCAGGAGTACGGCGTCGATCTCGCCGTAGGTTCCGCGCCAGGCTTCACCGCCGGCTTCGGGCGCCGGAATGGCAAGCGCTTGCGGGTGCTTCGCGGGCAGGTATTTCGCCAGCGCGTCACGGAAGCGCTGCGCTGGCTCACGGCCGGCGAACGCGATTTGCCAGGCCCGGGCGCCGCCGTAGTCCACGACGCGATCGCCGCGCCAGCCTGACGCCGCCGCCGTCGCCAGCGCGGCCGTGTCAGGAGTTTGTGCGAGAAGCGTTATCCAACCCAGTTCGCCGACCGTCTCGCCGGGGCCAAGGTCGATAGTCGAGACGCCCTCCGGGTGCAACACATCCGCTGTCGATTCCGGAGGAAAGCGATAGGCTTTATTCACCGCTTCCCAGCCGCCGCGATCTTTCAACGCTTTCACATAGCGAGCGCCCCCTGCGTATAAAAAGGCCTTGCGCACGTCCTTGGCCTTGGCAAGCGGCGCGTCGAGCATGGCCGCAACCTTGGGCTGGTCCTTCTTCAACACCTCGATCATGGTGTACGTCGCGTCGCCCTCGATCAGCGCAGTCTTCGCCAATTCCGTGTCGTCCGCTTCAACGGATTCATGGAGTTTGTCTAGGCCAAAATGCTGATCCTGCAACGCATGTACCATCTCGTGAATGAGGACGCCGCGTTCGTAAGCCCCTGATACGTCGTCGTAAACGAACAGGGTTTTGTCTTTGATGCTGTAATAACCCTGCAAATGCTTGTCGGCGTCCTTCGGACGCGGAATCACCTTGGCGATCACGGGCGTCTTGAACGGCAGGCCGCGCACGGCCGTAATGTCTTTTTCCAGCTGACGCACCGTCGTTTCGAGGCGGGCGTCGGCCGGGGCGTCGGCCGCCGCGAACGGCCGCGCGGTCAGCAAGAGGATGATTGGGATTGATAGAGATGCTGCCTTCATGGAGAACGCCTTCGCTGCAAGCTCGAACCGGGGGAGGGGTCGTAGGCGATCTGTATGCGTGTCGCACACTTGAAGCCGAATTCACTTGGGTGAACCGGACGAGCAGGAACGAAAGGAAACCGATCATGAGTGGCTGAGGTGGGACTCGAACCCACACGCCCGTTAGGACACGGCCTTTTGAGAGCCGCATGTCTGCCATTCCATCACTCAGCCGATACAATTACTCCGTCTGATTCCAAGCAATCCCTAGACCCAGCTTACCGCCTCTCCACGTCTCGTCAAGCCTCGGTCTTGGCCTGTGGGCGCGCCTCTCGAATGATGCGCCGTCGCACCGTCGCACCCCGGACTCAGGAGT
>DHJA01000076.1:0-8554 GCA_002404095.1 Planctomycetaceae bacterium UBA4732
TCAGCTGCGCTGTAGTGTTAAGCAACAACGCCAGCTGCGACGGATGGGCTGGGACTTCCTTGTGATCTGGGAGTGCGAACTTAGGGACGAAGAAGGCTTGTCGGATCACTTCGGTTTCTTCATGGCGTCGCCACAGCTTGGCCAGCATATCTGTCCTTGACCCAGAATGATAATTCCTCAAACCACGCGAGAGCGTCCCGATGCAATTCACCCGCGCTCGGTCCATAGACATCCAGCTTGCCAGACGAACCGCGCACGGCGGCGAATGTCTGACCGCCAACTTCGATAACCGATAAGACCTCATATTCCTCCGGCCGATCGCCTACCGGCTGGTGTGATAGCGATTCCCACAGCGGGACAATTCCACCCTCGCGGCTTGTTATCAACTTTTCCAGGCTTTGCGTCGTATTCTTCATGATCGAACCTCTCGGCCGTTTTTTCGTGACATCGGTGATTTACACAGCCTTTCGTACGCTTTGTATATGATGTCACGAATCAGGCGGTGAGGCATAACACTCAGCATGTGCAGCAAGCCGGAGGCTATGTAGGTTTCCGGGCCTTGGGACCGCTTTCGCTTGTCAATCCATGTTCAATTTGATCGAGCGAACAAGTGTAGCGAACGAGAAGCCGTCTACCAAAACTATCGGGTTCTTCCCAGGCTCCTGTGCTTCATTAAGGGCGGCCCTGGAAAAATGGCTCGTCGTAACCACGGCACCCCTGGCGAAAGGTTGAAGGCTTCCCCGCAGTTCCGCAACCTCTTTTCGGCCTACCGTATGCAACCACCGCTTCGCCTGGACTTGGATCAGCAAATCTCGGATGGGCCACATGCCTTTTCCAGCAGAAGCGTTGACATCAATCCCTCCGTCTTGGCTGTACTTGGTGACGCTGACATTCTCAAACCCCGTCTGCATCAGCACCTGTTTGATTAGATGCTCAAACCGTTGAGGCGGCATAGCTAGCAGGTGGGCGCGTACCGCCTCGATCTCAGTCGCGTTTTCAGCGAGATTTGGAATCACTCCTTCTTTCGCGGAAACTACCTCCCGGTCATCCACGCCAGCCCGTTCAATTTCCCTGGATGCCGCAAGCATTTGGGCGGAAAGGAGTCGATCCCCCGAAACGTCAACGGCGGGGACGGCCGAGTGCATTCGGAACTCGAACAGCCAAACCTGTCGTAGCTGCTGGCGAACATCCAATTGCGTCTCCGGGTAGTGGCGGAGATACTCCAGCAGTCCGAGAAATCGCCATCTCTTGGGTCCGAGGTTGCGGTCGCGCCGACTCCCGACAAGGAGGAAACCATAAATGGGAAAATTGGACTCTAATTGGTGGGGAATACGCTTGTTGACGCCGGCCAGCGTTTGATTTCCTTCACGGCCTGCGCCGGTATAAACCAGAATATCTCCCTCCATTCTATCGTGATAAGGGTTCTCGCCGAGCTTCCTTGCGCCAGGGACCGAGGTCATTATGACGATTCGATTAACCAAGCCGTCAGCGCCCAGATTCAGGCGCACGCCGCCTGCGTTTCCGACCTGGAGGGCCAACTGTATGTCGGCGCTGGAGTAGAGTTCGCCCAACGCGAAGGTCGTGATTTTTTCAGGCATTCCGGCAACACCACAAGCAAGTTTGGTCAACGGCCACTACCAGATTACTGCCTCGTGAGTTGTGAGTCCAGAATACCGCGCCGAACGGCCATGCCAAAATTCTTATCGCTCCCCCCGACGAACGGGCGGAGGACATGGGCCGCCTGTTCCACGCGAACGACCCGGCATACCAGAGCGACGAAAAGTGGTGGGAACTCGTCCAAGAAGCGGATCGTCAACATCTCACGGGCGCTTTCGGGGTTGGCGGTGTAGTTCACCCTGCCGGAGAGCCGCCGCCACTTGAAGGGTTTCCGGCCCCAGGCGTACCGGAGCAGCCGACGAATGCGGCGCCGTGAACCGGGCGCGTCTGCTTCGGGCGCAACTCGCGTTGGATCTGCTGGCCCCGACCGGGGCGGGAGCTATACAAGAATGAGCCGGGCGATGCCCTGTTTTCTGGACGAGCGCCGGCTGCTTTACGGGCCGTGGCAGGCCTTTGAGCGCGACGTAGCCCGGCTGCTGCTGGCCAATGGGTTCGACGACGTACGCCTCGTTGGCGGGACGGGAGACCACGGTGGCGACGTTCTAGGAGTTTGGAAAGGTGAACTCTGGGTCTTTCAGTGCAAGCACACCACAACTGGCCCGCCGCCTCGCGCGGCCATTGGCGAGGTCGTGGAGGCGGCGAAATACTACAGCGCTCAACGCATGGTTGTCGCCACTTCGCGCCCTCCCGGCGACGCTTTCAACGACGAGAAGCACCGCTATGAGCGCACGGGACTTAAGATTCAGGTGGCCGACCCGCGAACGCTGTTGGACATGGCCGCGCGCAGCCCAGAATACCCGCGAAGCCGCCGCCAACTAAGGCCGTACCAGGAAGACGTATCCAATCAGTTCCGCAATGGTCTTCTCGACACGGGCCGAGCGCAGATTGTACTAGCAACGGGGCTGGGCAAGACAGTGGTAATGGCCGAAGTAGTCGCCGACCTGTTGCGCGACGAGCGCGTCGAGGAAGGCCGCGTCCTCGTACTGGCGCATACTAAGCCCTTGGTGGATCAACTTCATCGCGCGTTCTGGTTCCAGCTGCCGAAGTGGGTTCCCACCCACCAGCTTTCCGACGGGGAAGTCCTGTCTTTTTGGGACGGTATAACTTTCGCTACCGTCCAGAGTGTTCGGGCAAAACTGGACGAATTGCCCCATTTCGGGCTGATTTTGGTTGACGAGGCGCATCACGTCGGCACCGAGACGTACCGCGAGGTTGTTCGTCGCCTGAGGCCGCGAATGTTGGGCGGCGTAACGGCCACGCCCTGGCGCGGCGACGGTTATGACATTGACGTTCTTCTTGGCCCCGCGCTGGTGCAAATCGGCGTCGCGGAAGGCTTGCGCAATGGCTTTCTGTCCGAGGTGGATTATCGGTTGCTGGCGGACAACATCGATTGGGAGTTCGTCCAGCAACGGTCGCGCAATAGCTATTCCTTGAGTCAACTCAACCGCCGTCTCATCCTACCCACCCGTGACGAGGAAGCCGCTCGCATCGTCAAGCAAGTTTTCGACGACGAGCGGCGGCGGGCCGGCATCGTGTTCAGCCCGACCATCCTGCACGCTGAGCAATTCGCGGCCCAGCTAAGACGCTACGGCTTCAAGGCGGAGGCGATCTCCTCGCAAACGGATTCCCGCCGGCAAGACCTGCTGATGTCGCGGTTCCGGGCCGGCCAGCTGCAATTCGTAACCACGGTAGACCTCTTCAACGAAGGAGTGGACGTACCGGACGTGGATCTGCTCATCTTCCTTCGCACTACACACAGCCGCCGTATTTTCGTGCAGCAGCTCGGGCGCGGTCTGCGCACCAGTCCCGGCAAGACCAAAGTGGTCGTGCTGGACTTCGTTACCGACCTACGCCGCATCGCGGAAGTCGTGGAACTGGACCGGGCCGCGCGGTGCGGCGACGTGGAAAGCCTGGGCCTTGGACCGCGCATCATCCAGTTCCACGACGCCTCGGCCGGGAACTTCCTAACGGAATGGATGCTCGACCAAGCGGACCTTTTGCTGCGCCAGGGCGATGCTCAATTGGAACTGCCTGACCTTGAATTCCCTAGACCGCCGCCGCCCGGGGGTGTGCAATGAGCGTACCCGACGAAGTGCGCGACCGGCTCCGCGACCTACTGTGGGAGCGGGCCGACAAACTTGACTGGCTGGCGCTGGGCTCGACGGCCAAAACCCGACATTACGCGAACTGGACCAGCGACCGCCAAGTCGGGGGTGTTCTATCCCGTTATTTGGACATACACCTCGTCCGTCTTTATATCAAGGACTCGCTGTTGAAGGCTTATCCCCAGGCCAGGCTTGCCGACGCCCGAGCGCCGTTCCGACTCCTGGGCGTACCTGAAACCGCCGGAGTGACACGGGTATTCATCAAGCCGCACGGCCGCCAACTCTCCGACGGCCGTGTTATCAGTTGGGGACCGGCGGCGGGATGGAAGGCGGTGCTAATGGCAGCGCATGAGCGTAGTTTTGGTATACGCGGCGCCTGTCCGTTCGGGGTGGTGTTGACGCAATCGGCTAGCCGGTTTAGCGACGACGCCTCTCGCGCAGTCGTGGCCGACGCCGCCGCCAAACTTGGCATCGCGAAACTCGTCTGGTCGCCGTGATCTCTCGTTAGCCGACTACCCCAATAAGCTCATCCGCTTGGCGGACCCACCCCGCCGGATAGAAAGAATGCGGTCGCCGCCGGCGTCGGCCGTTCCGTCTCCGCTCTCGTTCTGCAGCGCCGTTATGCCAACGCCAACTCCCGATGTGGTCCGCGAGGTTCTTCGCCTCGCCCCCCGCGAGCCGCGACAGGCGTCCGTCGGCGTGCGTCCATGAGGGAATAGAGGGACTCGTTGAAGTCTGTCATCCGCAGGTGGAACGGCAGCCAGCGCGTCTTTTGTAGCAGCGTTATCGGCAGGATTTTCGCGAGGATGAGCAAATACTGGCTGCGACCCTACGCCAGCAGGCGCTGGACTTTGCCTTCCCTATCGTCGCGCGGAGATCCCGCCTCCAGTCCCAGCACCGCCTGGAGAATTACGCGCAGCGTGATTTGTTGCATCGGCTCAAGCATTCGGATTGGCCGGCCGACTGGCCATGCGCGAATCGCCTCAAGCGTGGCGGCCCGCATGGCGTCGAAGAACGAACGCATGCGCTCGCCCTTCAGCGTCGGCAACAGGATTCGTCTCTGCCGCGCGTGAGGCTCATCGTCCAAGAAGTGTCCGCATCAAGGCAACGGGACGCCCCGCCGGGCCATGCGCTCCAGCGCCGCCTTGGCCGCCCGCGCCGGTTCCGCGTCCGGCGGGCCGTCTGCCAGTTCTTTGAGTACGTCTCGGGCCTCCGGTGTACGGCTTCGCTCCAGAGCCTCGACCGCCCGCAGGGCGATTAGTTCGGGAAACGGCGGCGCGCCGTCGGATGGTCGAAGCCGCTCCAGCAGCCGTTCCAGCCGGGAGCGCGTCTCCGCCGACGGAGTCTTCTTAAGCGCCCGGCTAAGCGCCACGCCTGCCTTCGGTCCCAGTCGGTCCAGTGCCTTGCTAGCGTCCTCGCGCACCTCAAAGCCGTCGTCGTTCAGGTCCGCGATGAGCCGGAGAATTCGCGGCTCATCCGGTGCGAGTGCCGCCTTGAGGCGCTCCTTCCCTTGCGAGGCGACCTCCTTGGAAGCCGCCAGCTGGCCGATGGCGTGGTAGGCTTTCGCCCCGTCTCTCCCCATCAGGTCTTCCCACAAGCCGTCCGTTTCGGCCGTGGTGAGATTCGTCGGCTCCGGCAACTTCCCCGCGGCTAGGGCAGCCACGTCGCAGACAAGGGCGGTATTGTCGCACCCACAGACCAGCCGTTTGCCGTCGGGTGAGAAGGCCAGCGAAGAAGCCCAGTCGGGCGTGGCCACGCGGCCGATGTCTCGCCCCGACGCCAAGTCCACCAGGCGCACCGCGTCCATGCCATTAACGGCGAGCAGTCTGCCGTCGGGAGAGAAGGCCAGTGCGCGCTCGTCAGGAACCCAGGGATTCGAGTCGAACCTGTCCCCCGCCGGCCCCTTCAGGCTGCCGCGGTCGCTTCCTGTGGCAGTCTCGCGCAAGACCACCCCCGCGGTATTCGTCGCCGCCAGGGTTTTGCCGTCGGGCGAAAAGACACAATCCGGGTCCATCGTATCGACTTCTCCCAGGGGCCGCACGACCTTCCCCGTTTCGGCGTCAATGAGGTCCATGCGGGTCCGTTCGCCGCCCCACAATGGCAAAAGGAAGGTTCGGCCGTCCGGGGCGGGGCGGCAACGGAGGAAATAGCGATAACCCGGCACATTCAGCGGGGGCAGTTCTTTGCCCGATCCAACATCCCAGCGGTGAATTTCTTGCTCACTGGCCGCCCACAACGTCTTGCCGTCCGCGGAGAAGGTGGGGTGAAAGATGGCTTGATACGGAATCGTAGCGGGCTTGCCGCCGGGCGGGAGTCGGGGAAGGACGGTCGGCACGGTCCACCGGCGCAACTCCTTGCCCGCGTCCGCGTCCCATAGCCGCAGTACGCCATCGTGCGTGACGACCGCCAGCAGTCGGCCGTCGGGCGAGAACGCCGTCCAGCGTACTTCGGCTTTCAGATCCGGCCGCGTCACGCGCAGCTCTTTGCCGGAAACCGGATCCCACTGGCGGAGCGACCAGTCCGCCCACGCCTGAATGACGGTCGAGCGTTCGGTTTCCCGATTGGTGGTGAACACAGTCTTGCCGTCGGCGGAGAAGGCGACCATCAGCGGGCCGGCGCGGTGGCCGCCGAAGGCGTGCAGTTCCTTCCCCTTCTCCACGTCCCATACGTGGATATCCTCATCCGACCGGCCCACTTGGGCCACGAGCGCGCCGCCTCTAGAAATGGCGACGTGCTGGGCCGCGCCTGACAACGCCTTAAAATCGTGCAGCACTTTGCCGGTGGCGGCCTCCCAGGTGCGCACCGACCCGTCGGCGGACGTGGCCGTTAGAGCCAGGCCGTCCGGAGAGAAGCAGATGGAAGGAAAATCCATGTCAAGCCGCCCCTCCAGCCGATGTAGCTCCTTGCCCGTGGTCGTGTCGAGAATGCGGATGGTCTTGCCGTCGCACATCCGCAAGTCGGACGGGTCCGGCTTGTTGACGGCCTTCGGATCAAAATATCGGATTGTGGCTGCGTCCATCGTGAACACGGCGAGAAAGCGGCCGTCAGGCGAGAGGGCGAACCCTTGCTCCGCGATGTCGGTCGGGAGCGGCAGGCGGGCGAGTTCTTTGCCCGTCTCCGCGTCCCACCGGCAGAGGACTTTTCGTAAACTGTTTTTCGACTTGGGGGCGATGGCCAGTAGGGATTTGCCGTCCGCAGAGTAGGCGAGGGAGGTAATCGACTCGAAATCTCCCCAAGGACCAATCCGCTTCTCGGAGTCCAAATCCCATAGTGGTACGGACAAGCCCTTGCTGACCTTGCCCCATCCGCCTGCGGCCAGGCGTCGGCCGTCCGGGCTGAACGCAAGCTGAACCATTTGATCGTTCAATCCAGCGAACTTATGGCGCTCGGCCCCCGTCGCCGCGTCGAAGACTCGAACCGAATTATCCGCGCAGCCGAAGGCAATGAGTTTGCCGTTTTGCGAGAACGCCGCCGGCATACAGTCGGAGCCCCAACCCCTCATAGCGGGCCCTCGGAAGCGCCACAATTCCTTGCCGGTGCGGACGTCCCAGAGGCGCAGGCCGCCCGCGAGATCCACCGCCGCCAACGTCTTATCGTCCGGTGAGAATGCGATGAAGTAGCCGCCCGGCTGACAGAGTCGTCCCGTGCCCAGGCGACACACCACGCCCGGCGGCAGCGGGTCGCCCCAAGCGTCGGGATGCGCCGGGGGTTCGCCGCCGGCAAGCGGTCCCGAGGTCAACGCCAGGCTTACGGAGAGGACCAGCAGACGAAACCGCGGAGACATGAGACGCCCTCCCGCCAGAGGAGCGACTTCTGGCGCCTCGATTTTCACCTTCAAAGGTCCAGTATACTCGATCCGAGAAACGGCTTCAATGACTTTCCGCGCCGGCGTTCTCGCACCATTCCGGCGTGATGAGCCAAACAAGGGCGCCTTCCCCCTTATCGGGCGAGCCGTCGAAGCGAATAAAGGCGACGCCGGCCTTGGCGATGTTCACCTGCGCCTTCTTGGCGCCAACCAGCCAGCCGGCGTATTCGGCCAGGTCCGGCATGTGGCCCACCAAAGCGACGTTCTCGCCGCTCAGTCCGAGGAGAAACCGTGTAATCTTCTTCGCCCTGCCGTCAGGCGCTAGAGCTTTGCAGGTTAGTTGCTCAGGGGCGGGGGCCGGCCAATGCTCCAACAGCGCCTCCACCGTCTGTCGCGCCCGCAACAGCGGACTGGACACGACCTGATTTAAGGAAACGCCGCGCGCCAGCAGCGCCGCCGCCAGCGCCGCGCACTGGACCTTACCGTTGTCCGTTAGGGGACGTTCGGCGTCGTCGTGGTCGTCGCCGGCTTCGAGGTCGGCGGCTTCGGCGTGGCGGATCAGGTAAAGGTTCATAATGGCTTCCGATATTGGGGTGCGCCGGTTGGAGTACGGAACGGACGTTTCCTTCACGGCTTCCACACAAGACTTGCCCTATGCGAGCCGGACCAGCTTTCTCTATAATAGGTGGACGATCTCACCCCGGCCATACGGCAGGAATTGCGGGTTTTTCGGCAGAAAGTAAACGAGACAATGAAACGATCTGATATACGCAATGTAGCAATCATCGCCCACGTCGATCACGGCAAGACGACGTTGGTGGACAATCTGCTCAAGCAGTCCGGCAACTTTCGCACCGGCGAACTGGAGAAATTGGAAGGCGGCCAGCACCACCTCATCATGGACTCCAACCCGCTCGAACGCGAGCGCGGCATCACCATTTTGAGCAAGAACTGCGCCATTCGCTTCCTGGCGCCGGACGGCAAAACGTATCGCATCAACCTGATCGACACGCCCGGCCACGCCGAC
>DHJA01000076.1:8697-23065 GCA_002404095.1 Planctomycetaceae bacterium UBA4732
CACGCCGACTTCGGCGGCGAAGTCGAGCGCGTCCTCAAGATGGCCGACGGCTGTCTGCTGCTGGTCGATTCGTCCGAAGGCGTCATGCCGCAGACGCGGTTCGTGCTGCGCAAAGCGTTCGCCTGCGGCCTACGACCCATCGTGGTCGTCAACAAGATCGACCGGCCCGACGCCCGCATTAACGACGTACTCAACGGCATTTTCGACCTGTTCGTGGAGCTTGAGGCGGACGACGCCACGCTCGATTTCACCACGGTGTACGCCTCGGGACGGGCCGGAACCGCGACGACGGACATGAATATTCCGGCCACGGATCTCAAACCAATTTATGACGCCATATTGGCTCACGTCCCCGCCCCGGACGTGGACGCAGCGGCGCCGTTGCAGATGCTCGTGGTCACGCTCGAATACAGCGATTACGTCGGCCGCATCGCCGTCGGCAAGGTGTTCGCCGGCAAGATCCGCAAGGGACAACGCCTCTCACACATGAAGCACAACGGCCAGCGCGTCGAAACCACGGTCAAGCAACTCTACGTCTTCGACCGCCTGAGCCGCATCGAAACCGATGAAGTCGCGGCCGGCGACATCTGCGCCGTGGTGGGTATCGAAGGCGTGGACATCGGCGACACGCTCGCCGACCTTGAAAACCCCGTGGCCCTGCCGCCGATCGTCGTGGACGAGCCGACGCTCGAAATGTTGTTCCGCATCAACGATTCGCCGTTCGTCGGCCAGGAAGGAACCTACGTTACGAGCCGACAGCTGCGCGAGCGACTGATGAAGGAGCTGGAATCGAACGTCGCTTTGCGCGTAACGGCCGATGAGGTGAAGCGCGACGAGTTCCACGTCGCGGGCCGCGGCCTCTTGCACCTGTCGATTCTGCTGGAAAACATGCGCCGCGAGGGCTTCGAGGTGTCGGTGGGCAAGCCGCGCGTCATCAACAAGGAAATCGACGGCGTGTTGATGGAACCGATCGAATACCTCGTCATCGAGGTGCCGCCGGGCTCGGTGGGGTCGGTGATGGAGCTGGTCGGCAACCGGCGGGCCGAGTGCGTGAAGATGAACGGCACGGGCGCCATGACGCACATCGAGTTCACGATCCCGGCGCGCGGCCTGATCGGTCTGCGCACACGGCTGATGACGGCGACGAGCGGCGAGGCCATCGTCCATCATAACTTTTACGATTATCAGCCGATGCGCGGCCATATTCCGTCACGCAGCAACGGCGTGATGATTTCGACGGATACCGGCCGGGCGACGCCGTTCGCGCTCGACAACCTTCAGGAGCGCGGTTCGTTGTTCATCGCCGGCGGCGACCAGGTGTACGAAGGGCAGGTGGTCGGCGAACACTGCCGCGACAATGACTTAGGTGTGAACGTCTGCCGCGAGAAGAAACTAACCAACATGCGCGCGTCCGGCACGGACAAGGCGGTCATCCTGAAGCCGCCGCGGTTGATGACGCTGGAGCAGGCGCTGGAGTATATCGAGGACGACGAGTTGGTTGAGGTGACGCCGAAGGCTGTGCGTCTGCGCAAGTCCTATCTCAAAGAAAACGACCGTAAGAAATTCGCCCGGCACGAGAAAGCCGTGGCGCAGTAGGGGCAGAAGTTTCACGTTTCGCGTTCGCTTCTAATCAGCAACGCTCATGCGAATCGACACCCTGGCCTTGGTCGGCGTCGGCTTAATCGGCGGTTCCGTCGGCTTGGCGGCGCGGAAGCGCGGCGTCGCCGGCCGCATCCTGGGCGTGGACAGCCGGCCGGAAGTCTTGCAACGGGCGCTCACACGCGGCGTCGTTGACCAGTCGCGGCCAAATGTAGGCTCGGCGGCGGCGGAAGCCGACGCCATCGTCTTCTGTACGCCGGTGGACGTAATCGCCGGACAAGTCATCGAGGCGACGTCGGTGTGCCGACCAGGCGCGCTGTTGACCGACGCGGGCAGCACCAAGGCGTCGATTGTGCGCGATGTGGAAGGTCGCTTGCCGCAGGGCGCGGGGTTCGTGGGCGGCCACCCCCTGGCGGGGTCGGAGAAGCAAGGGCCGGAACACGCCAACGCGGAATTATTCGAGGGCCGCGTGGTGGTGCTGACGCCAACGTCGCGCACGGATGACAAGGCGTTGTCACAGGCGACAGCTTTATGGGAGGCGCTAGGGGCGCGGGTCCGGTTGATGGACCCGGAGGAACACGACCGCGCCATGGCGATGACGAGTCACTTGCCGCATGTGACGGCCGCGGCCTTGGCGGGCGTCTTGCCGCCGGAGTGGAGCGGTCTGACGGCCGGCGGCTTCCGCGACGCGACCCGCGTGGCGTCCGGCGGCCCGGAACTGTGGGCCGCGATCCTCCAGGCCAACGCCGACGGCGTGTTGGACGCTATGGACCAACTCGATAAACGGATGGCCGAGTTCCGACGGAGTCTAGCGTCCGGCGACCGGGACGCGCTCATCGCCCTATTGCAACAGGGGAAGCTGCTGCGGGACGGGTTGACCTGCTAACGCCCCCGAGTTTCCCTCCCCATTTGAAGGCGGAGGCCGTAGGGGCGGGGTTTCCCCGCCCTGTGACGCCAAGGGCGGGGAAACCCCGCCCCTACGCCAATATCGAGATGGGCGCCTCATTTTCCGTCTTTACAAGACGCGCGTAGGCAGACAAGATTAAGTTGAAGTTTTGCGGTGGAAGGATGGAAGGCGGGCGACCCGGCGTCGCCCGTCAAGTGTTTTTGACGATCCTGACACAGGAAGCGAACGGCCATGGCTGAAGAACGCGTGCCGATGACGAGGGAAGGCTACGAGAAATTGAAGGCCGACCTGGACCGGATGCAGTACGTCGAGATGATCGAAGTCACCAAGCGCATCGCCTCGGCCCGCGAACTCGGCGACCTCGGCGAGAACGCCGAGTACCACGCCGCGCGCGAAGACCAGGGCATGCTCCAGGCGCGCATCGACTCCCTCAACGGCAAACTCGCCCGCGCCTATATCGTCGATCGCAGCAGCCTGCCTGACGACACCGTCGTATTCGGCGCCCGCGTGCGCATCAAGAACCTGGCGTCCGGCGACGAGGAGGTTTACGAACTCGTCGGCCCCGGCCAGGAAGACTACGACAACAACAAGATCCTCACCACCAGCCCACGCGGTCAGGGCTTGCTCGGTAAGAAACTCGGAGAGATGGCCGAGGTCACGATCCCGCGCGGCACCTTTCGCTATAAGATTCTGGAAATCACTTTTCCTCAGTGAGGGTCCGGTTGAATTTTGTTAGAGGATAGCCATTCCACGGTTTTTCCTTCTCGAATAACTCTCTTTTCTGTTGACGAAACGGAGCCGTCGGGTACGATTTATGCATAGTGGGATCGTGTAGCCCCTGGTTCGGGGTCAAAAGAATGATGGACCCACGGCTCAACAGCGTTCACCTGGAAGCTCCCCGACGACAGGACTTTCGCCGCGCGCGAGAAGCCCTGTTGGACGCGCGCGGCTATCAAACGCTCGAAGCCGAGTTGGGCGACGACGATTCCGACTCTTCTCCCTCGAACACGCTGATTCAGAAATCGGTCCTTTCGGATCCCTCGAAACGTCTCCATTGCTGGCTTGCCGACGACCAATACGTTTATCCGCTGAAAGTGGGTCTTAATACCGTCGGCCGATCGAGCGACAACGATATTGTTGTGCCGGATTGTTTCATTTCCCGCCGCCATTGTGCCATTCTCGTCCATCTTCAAAACGGCTGCGAGTTGCACGACACCGCATCGAAAAACGGCACATTTCTCAACGGCGCCAAGCTGGCACATCCTACCAAGCTGAAACCCGGCGACGTTATTCGTATTTGCGAGCGACGGTTCGTGTTCGTGACCAAGGATGACAAGCCGCGCGACTGGACCGGCATTACCGCCGCTCTTTAGAGGTCCGCTCCATAAGGAGCCAAAATTGACGAGCCGCGACCGTTACAGTACTTTCAAAAAGTACTCCTCACGCTCCGCGTGAGGAACAACGAACGCCCAGAATGTAACCCTTACGCTCCGCTCGCCGTTCCTCACGCGGAGCGTGAGGAGTACTTTTTGAAAGTACTGGTTAGGGAGCGGTTTGAAGCGGCGTGACGCCCCCGCTCCCTAACGGTCGCGGCTCGTAACACTCCAATTCCCCTACCCCCTTCGCTTCGTTTCGTACAAAGATTAGCATGGGCACGAACTTAACCCTTCTTCAAAAAGGGCTAATCCTGATCGCCGTCCCGGCCTTATTCCAGCTGATCTTTTTTTGCGTCCTCCTGAAAATGGAGTGGGACGAGGAGGAAATGGGACGTATGGCCGTCCACACCAAGGAAGTGATCGGCCAGACGGAGACCGCCTACCGCTACCTTTTGGAAGCCAGCAGTTACGTCCGCCTGCTGGTCATCGTGGGGCGGGATCCTGTCCTGACCTCGACTTTCAACGACGCCCTGGGCAAGTCCGCGGGTGAATTCAAGAAACTGGAACATTTGGTTGGCGACAACCCGCCTCAGCTGGCAAAAGTGGAAGCGGCGGCGGCCGATGCCAAACGCCTGGAAAAGTGGCTCACCGAAGTAAACGGCTTGACGGCGACGGATCGGCGCGATGAGGCGACCGCGCGCATCAAAGGTCTGGCGGGCGAGAATCTGCTGGGGGTCGTGCGGAAAAAACTGGATGACTTCCACAAGGAAGAAGAACGGCTCGACGGGCTGCGCCAGCACGCGCTTAGCGGCTCATGGCGGGAGCAGAACTGGGCGATCGGCATCGGCTTGGGACTGTCCGTGGCGCTGGCGTTGGCCGTCGCCATGCTCTTCGCGCGCGACATTGTCGGCCGGCTCGGCCAACTGACGGAGAACGTCCATCGGCTCGGCGATAAAAAAGAGCTGACTCAGCCGTTGACCGGCCGCGATGAGATCGCCCGGCTGGACGCTGTTTTCCGCGCCATGGCGCGTGCGCTACGGGAGCGCGAGCAGGAAAACGAGATGTTCATTTACAGTGTTTCCCACGACCTCCGTTCGCCCCTCGTCAACCTCCAAGGTTTTAGCGAGGAACTGAGCCTTTCCTGCCAGGATATGCGCTCCGCGCTGGCGGGCGCCGAGGAAGCCGGCGGCAGACGGGCGTTGGCGATCTTGGAAAAGGAGGTGCCCGAGGCGCTACACTTTATCAAGTCCGCCGTGTCGCGTCTGTCGGCCATCATCGACGCCCTTTTGCGATTGTCGCGCGTGGGCCGGGTGGAATACCGGATACAACCCGTCAACGTAGCGGAAATAGTGAAGCGCGTCGTGGAGGCTCTTGACAACACGATCGAGGGGCGGAAAGCCACGGTGTTGGCAGGAGCGCTGCCGCCGGCCCTTGGCGATCCCACGGCGGTCGAACAGATCTTCGCCAACCTGATCGCCAACGCCCTCCACTACCTCGACCCGGCCCGATCCGGGCGCGTAGAGATCGGCGCCCTGCCGCCCGGCCAGGAGGAGACGCCGGCCGGTTTGCAGACGTATTTCGTCAAGGACAACGGGTTAGGCATTCCCGAGGCGTATCAGCTGCGGGTGTTCTTGGCCTTCCAGCGGCTCCATGCGGACGTGGTTCAGGGCGAAGGCGTCGGCCTGGCCCTCGTCTATCGCATGGTGGGGCGCCTAGGTGGTAGAATCTGGCTGGAGTCCACGGCCGGAGTCGGGAGTACTTTTTTCGTGGCGCTGCCGCCGGCGCCTGCCCTGGATGAGAGGAAGACCATCCCATGACTGCACACCCTGTTACCATCGTCCTCGCCGAGGACGACGACGGCCACGCCGCCTTGATCCAACGCAACCTGGAGCGGGCCGGCCTCGCCAACGGCTTCATCCGTTGCAAGGACGGGCAGGAAGCGCTCGACTATTTCCGCGGTGAAGGCGCCCACGCGGGCCGGGTTCTGGACCCGTCCGTCCTGCTGTTGCTCGACATCAACATGCCGCGCGTCGATGGCGTGGAAGTGCTGCGTGCGCTGAAAGCGGACCCGCGCATGTCCATGATTCCGGTCATCATGCTGACTACCACGGACGACCCGCGGGAGGTTCAGCGCTGTTACCAACTCGGCTGTAGCGTTTACATCACCAAGCCGGTCGAATACCAGGCGTTTATCGACGCCGTCAAACGTCTGGGCTTGTTCCTGCAAGTGGTGCAGGTGCCGCGAAACGGCGGCAGTAGTCCCGCGCTGCCTATGTAAGGCGCGCGTGCGCGTTTAGCCGCGACCCGGAGGGGAGCGCGGGGGAAGACGCGCTTCCCTTCGGGTCGCGGCTAAACGAGGCGCTCAAATGTAGCGAATCAACGATGGCGTTCAAGAAACCGAGAACCGCACATGGCATCGGACCAACGAGCGACGGTCTTGATCGTGGAGGACGACCTCGGCGTCGCCCATTTGGTGCGCGCCCGTCTGGAGCGCGCCGGCCACGCCGCAGAAACCGCGGGGACCGCGGAAGAAGGAATGGAGCGGGTGCGCCGCGGGGGTGTGGACCTTTTGGTCCTCGACCAACGCCTGCCGTCCGGCGTCAGCGGCCTGCAACTCTACGAGCGCGTTAAGACGGCCGGCTTCGATGTGCCCGCGATCCTGGCGACGGGTTTTAGCGACGAGGCCACCTTGCTCCAGGCGCTTCGCGCGGGCGTGCGCGATTTCGTGCCCAAGACGGCGGACTACTTGAACTATCTCGTGCCGGCGGTGGAGAGGGTGCTTAAAGAGGTGCGCACCGAGCGCGAGTTGGCCGAGACGCGGGCCAGCGCGCGGGAAGCGTTGGGTCGCCAGCGGGAATTGGAAGCGGAGATCGCCGAGAGGAAATCAGCCGAAAAAGAGCGCGAAAAGGCGCAACAAGCGCTGCGCGACGCCGACCGGCGCAAGGACGAGTTCTTGGCGATGCTGGCCCACGAACTGCGCAACCCCCTCGCGCCGATCCGCAACGCCCTGGAAATCCTCAAGCTGTCGGAAGCGTCGCCGGTGATCCAGCGCCAGACCCACGAAATGATGGAGCGACAGGTCCAGCTCATGGTCCGCTTGGTGGACGATCTGCTGGACGTATCGCGCATCACGCGCGGCAAGATCGAGCTTCGCAAAGAACCGATCGAGTTGGCGGCCGTCGTCGCCCGCGCCGTCGAGACGGCCCGGCCGCTGATCGAGGCCCGGAATCATGAGTTGGCCGTGGACATAGCGCCGGGGTCGCTCCTCCTGGACGGCGACGTAGTGCGCTTGGGGCAGGTGGTCGCCAACCTGCTGAACAACGCCGCCAAGTACATGGAGCCGGGCGGCCGGATTTGGCTGAAAGGCGGACGCGAGGGCGATAAGGTCGTACTTCGCCTGCGCGACGCGGGCATCGGCATCGCCCCAGAGATGTTGCCGCAGATCTTTGACCTGTTCACTCAGGCGGACCATCCGCCGTCGTTATCGCAAGGCGGCCTGGGCATCGGCCTGACGTTGGTGCGGCGCCTGGTGGAGATGCACGGCGGCAAGGTCGAGGCGCACAGCGACGGCCTCGGCCGGGGCAGCGAATTCGTAGTCATCCTCCCGGCCTTGCCGGAAACGAATGCGACCACTCCGAAGCGCGAGAAGGACGCTGCCGGCAAGGCGGCGCCGACCCGTCGCGTTCTCGTGGTGGACGACAACGTCGATTCGGCGGACAGCATGGCCGAGTTGTTGCGCGTCTGGGGCCACGAAGTCCAGGCGGTAAACAACGGTTCGGCAGCCCTTGCGGCCGCGTCCGTATTCCGACCGGGGGTGGCGCTCCTCGACATCGATTTACCCGACATGAGCGGATACGAACTCGCCCGCCAGTTGCGCGCGCGGGACGGATTAAGCGGGACGGCGTTCGTGGCCCTGACGGGTTACGGCCAGGACGAGGATCGCCGTCGGTCGGCCGAGGCCGGCTTCCGAGCGCATCTGGTCAAGCCGGTCGATCCCGAGGCGCTGCGCAGGTTGCTAGCGACGCTGGCGGATGGCTGATTCAGAATCGCGCTCTTCCTGGTTCCTCCTGGTCCTCCTGGTTCCCACGCTCTGCGTGGGAACGCAGCCCGGACGCTCTGCGTCCCGAACCCTGGAGCCGCTGAACCGAGCCGGACGCGACGCAGAGCGTCGCACCCGTGGGTTCCCACGCAGAGCGTGGGAACCAGGGTTTCGACCATCTCCTGCCGGATTATCCGGCGCGGCGCCGAAGAATCCGGCGCCCCTCAATCCCGTTTACGTTTCGCCGCTTTCAATGCTCCAGACCATAAACGGTTAATAGATAGCGACTTACATTTGTTGCTGTGAACTGGAGTGCTTTGGCGCCGGACGTGCTTTAGAGGGGAACCAACACAGAAGGCGAGCCTGGTCGCGTAACAGTACTTTCAAAAAGTACTCCTCACGCTCCGCGTGAGGAACGGCGAGCGGAGCGTAAGGGGTACATTCTGGGCGTTCGTTGTTCCTCACGCGGAGCGTGAGGAGTACTTTTTGAAAGTACTGGTAAGCGCCCGGAGGGAAGGTGCAGTCGCGGAAAGCATCTCCTCGCCGTCAAGCCACGTTCGTTTTTTGGCGCCCGAGTCTCGCCTGGGGCGCCTCACATGCCAGCCCCAGCTGTCGTGTCGCCTGGTAGCGGAGGGGTCGAAAGGCCAAAATCTTGACCTTTCGGCCCTTCCGGCGGGTGGGTTTTGCGGCGGCGTTTCCCATTTTGCCATGTTAAATCAACCGATCATCCGCTGGGTCAGATCGCCGTAGGCGTCAATGCGGCGGTCGCGCAGGAACGGCCAGTTGCGGCGCACATCCTCCAAGCGGCGACGGTCGCACAGTACGATCACAGCGCCTTCCTCCTTTTCCGACGCCTGGCCGAGTAGCACGCCGAACGGATCGCTGACGAACGACGATCCCCAAAATTCCAATCCGGCCTCGGCCGATCCCTCAAGCCCAACGCGGTTGACGGCCGCCACGAAGACGCCGTTGGCGATGGCGTGTGATCGCTGGATAAGCTCCCACGCTCCGCGCTGCGAGGCGCCGACTTCTTCCTTCTCGCGCGGATGCCAGCCGATGGCGGTTGGATAGAGCAGCACCTCCGCCCCGTGCAACGCCGTTAGCCGTGCGGCTTCCGGAAACCACTGGTCCCAACAGACCAGCACGCCAATACGCCCAAAACGGGTATCGAATGTGCGAAATCCGGTGTCGCCGGGCGTGAAGTAATACTTCTCGAAGTAGAGCGGGTCGTCCGGGATGTGCATCTTGCGGTAGATGCCGAGGAAGGCGCCGTCGGCGTCGAAGACGACGGCGGTGTTGTGGTACACTCCAGGGGCGCGGCGCTCGAACAGCGAGCCGACCACGACGGCGCCGGTTTCGCGCGCGGCTTGCGACAGCCGTTCAGTCGAAGGGCCGGGGATCGGCTCGGCCAGGTCGAACAGGGCCGGATCTTGGCGCTGGCAGAAATACTGCGAGGTGAACAGTTCCGGCAAGCAAACGATCTGCGCCCCGGCGGCGGCGGCCTTGTGGATGGCGGAGACGGCTTTGTCGAGGTTGGCGGCCGGCGATGACTCACAACGCATCTGGATTAAGCCGAGGGTAAATGTGTCGGATACAAGCGCCATGGTGAGGATCTCGGAGATAGAGGGACCGTTGCCGGGTCCAGTGAACGAAGCATGAACTATTGTAAGGCCGCGGAGAAGGTGAACATGCTGGAATCAGGCGAAGAAACGCCGACGGACGTGACGGCGCAGGTTCGCCGGCACTTGGAGAGCCTGCGCGCCGCCGGCGTGGAATGGTTGCCGGCCTTCGGCCCGCCGATGATCCCGACGGAAGCGCCGGCCGCGCCGGTCGCGGCCGCGAAGGAACGGTTTCAAGAAAAGACCGAGGCCGCGGTCCTTCCGGTGGCTTCGCCCGTAGAAGATCGGCGGCAGGAATTGGACATGCTGGCGAAGGTGGTCAGTGGTTGCACGCGCTGTAAGGAGTTAGCGGCGACGCGGACGCAGACGGTGTTCGGCGTCGGCCGGATCGACCCCGACATCTGCTTCATCGGCGAGGCGCCCGGCCGCGAGGAAGACGCCAGCGGCGAGCCGTTCGTCGGGCCGGCCGGCCAGCTGCTGACGCGGATCATCGCGGCGATGGGGATGAAACGCGAAGAAGTGTACATCTGCAATATCCTGCGTTGCCGGCCGCCGAGCAATCGACAGCCGCAGCCGGAGGAAGCGGCCAACTGCCGTGAATACCTGGAACGGACGCTGGAACTGGTGCGGCCAAAGTACATCTGCGCACTGGGAGCGACGGCCGCCAAGTATTTGCTGGGGACGAGCCAAGGCATCACGAAGATGCGCGGCAACTTCTACGACTTTCGCGGCACTCCGGTGATGTGTACGTTCCACCCGTCGTACTTGCTGCGCGACCCGACGAAGAAAAAAGAGGTTTGGGACGACATGAGGGCGCTATTGACGCGCCTGGGGAAGCCGATCCCGCAGAGGTGAGAGTCTGGATACCAACCCGAAGCGCAAGCGAGGGATTCGACAAAATCCCTCGCTTGCGCTTCGGGTTAGTGTCCACCTTACACCCGGAAGATCCGCCGGGCGTTGTCGCGCAACAGCAGCCGGGCCAGTTCCACCGCGCCGCCTTCCGTCATGGCGCCGGCGCGGACGAAGTCATCGGCCAGCACTTTCGCCAGCACGCGCCGGTACATATTGTATTTGGGCAAACCGAATTCCAGCTTATACATATCGCTGTAATAGCCGAGCTGCTTCGTCTTCGGTACGGCCTGGAGCCGTGCGCGGGCGTCCTGTTCGATGTACGCGGGAATGTTGGAATACCACCAATGGCCGCTGGTCACGACGTTGGGGAAGATCCAGCTGTAGCTGGCCAGTTCCTGATTCTGAGCGCTGGTCAGCACGGAGACGCAGAATGTGACCTCGGGGAAGGCGTTGAACAATTCCGCATACTGGATGAGCGAGGTGCGTTGGTCGAAGAGGTCTTGGCCCTGGGTGACGCCGTTACGATAGACGCAGCGGTTGACGCCGATCATCAGGTCGAAGGGCAAGTTGAATTCGCGGCAGTGTTCCGCAAGCATCCAAAAGACGCCCGGCCCGGACGCCGACGGGACGAAGTCGGGCGGCAACGAGATGGCGCACGCCTTCGCCCCGTGCGCCGTGAAATGCTCGAACAGCCTGCGGACGGCCCGCTGCAAACTTACCTGATCCCGCCCCTCCTCGCCCGTCGCCCGCGCCAGTCGCTGGCGCACTTGCGGATCGTCGAGGCGGAATACAAGATCGTCGGTGCGCAAACACGGAACGTACCGTGACGTATCAAATTTCGTTAGCGGATCGTCGAAGTCGTTGGTGAGAAACACTTTCTCCAAGTTGGAGCGGCGCATCACCTCCGATTCCCAATCGGGCCGCGCGAAGACGCGCTCGGCCGCGTCCCACAGCGCATCCGCGTCGGCAGCGCTGAGCCGTTCGCCCGTAAAGCCGAGGAATGTGCGAGCGATCTCCAAAAACCAGCCGTATTGCACGGTGTTGTCGAAACGGTCCATATGGGCAAGGAGGGAGCGCACCCGTTCGCGCGGCGGCGCGTCGGCGAGCAAAGCTTTGTCCATGCCGGCGGAATGGGCAAGCTCGGTGTAGTAGTGATAGCCGAGAATGTCGTCGAGGGTTCGCGCCGTCGGCCGGTGCGGGTCGATGTGCGAATGCGGGTCGATGAGCGGGATCTTGACGATCTCCGCGTAGAGGTCGTGGATGAGCTGGTCGGTCGCCATGAGAGTTCCTCGGAATGCTGCTACATAATGGCGCGTTTTACAATCGGATGGTAAGAATTGCAACGATTGCCAGGGTATTCCCGACCGCGCCAGGGGCGCCCGCAGATCGCTTAAGGCCATTCGGATTTCTTAATTGCATGGGATTTCAAGACTTCGGAACAAGCGATGGCGGCGCCGCGCGGAATTGGCATCGGGAGTGCTTAGAAGAATAGCGTCTTCGGAACGCCTGCGAGACGCAGGAGCCGACCGACTCGCTTCCCCCAGCGAACGGCGGCGTCCCGAAGCGGCAAGCCAAATCGTCCGGTCGTCGCCGTCCCCCCGGCGGGATCGGACGCAGGCTTGTGAATGCGCTTAAGGGACGGCCGGTCCTGCCCCCGGGACCGGCCTTCCCGAACTTCTAACTCACGCCGAACTCCTTTCCCCCGGTCCCACCCCGACCCCCGTTCGCAAGGCAACCCTCTCCCCAGAGGGTTGCCTTTTTTTATACTCTATCCGTTCGCATTTGCGTCGTTCGGCCTATAGATTCTTCAGAGCGGAGATGGTGGGGCGCCCGCTCCGCGGGCGCCATGTCCGAGAGAAACTGGAATACGCCGCTCCACACTCATGGCGCCCGCGGAGCGGGCGCCCCACCATCCAGCGCCTCAATCGGGAGGCGCAGCCAGCAGCTCAGGGGATGACGGATGAGGAATGCAAAGACGCCCCGAAGATTACCCATCGGCGCCGAGGCGACTCCGACAGGCGGCGTCCACTTCCGCGTTTGGGCGCCGCGACGCCAGCGCGTCGAAGTCGTGTTCGAGGGCGGCGCCGCCGGGGCCGTGCTTGCGCCCGAGGGCAACGGCTACTTCTCGGGCGACGTTTCCTCCGCGCGCCCTGGAGCGCTTTACCGCTTCCGGCTCGACGACGACCCTACGCCCTATCCCGATCCTGTCTCGCGCTTTCAGCCGCAAGGGCCGCACGGCCCGTCGGAGGTCGTCGATCCGTCGGCGTTCGCTTGGACCGATAAGGACTGGCGCGGCGCCGGCCTGAAGGGCCAAGTGATATATGAGATGCACATTGGCACGTTTACCAAGGAGGGGACTTTCGAGGCGGCCGCCCGTGAGCTGAAGGAGTTGGCGGACCTCGGCGTGACGGTGCTGGAGGTGATGCCGGTCGCCGACTTCACCGGCCGTTTCGGATGGGGTTATGACGGCGTCAACCTGTTCGCGCCGACGCGGCTCTACGGCCGGCCCGATGACTTCCGCCGTTTCGTCGATCAGGCCCACGCCGTCGGCCTCGGCGTGATTCTCGACGTGGTTTACAACCATTTCGGCCCCGACGGCAACTACATCTCTCAGTTCGCCAAAGATTATTTCAGCCCCAAGGTTAAGACCGATTGGGGCCAGGCGATCCACTTCGACGGACCCAACGCCGGACCCGTGCGCGAATACTTCGTCGCCAACGCCGGCTACTGGGTGGATGAATTCCACATCGACGGCCTGCGCCTCGACGCCACGCAGCAGATTTACGACGCCTCGCCCGACCACATCCTGGCGGCCATCGGTCGCCGCGTCCGCGAGGCGGCGCGCGGCCGAGCCACGCTGATTGTCGCGGAAAACGAGCCGCAGCACGTCCGTCTGGTTCGTCCGCTCGACAAGGGCGGCTACGGCCTCGACGCACTATGGAACGACGACTACCACCATAGCGCGCTCGTCGCCCTCACCGGCCGCAATGAAGCCTATTACTCCGACTATTATGGAGAGGCGCAAGAATTCGTCTCGGCCGTGAAGTACGGCTACCTCTACCAGGGGCAACGCTACGCCTGGCAGAAAAAACGTCGCGGTACGCCAGCGCTGGACGTACCCGCGCCGCATTTCGTGGTCTTTCTGGAAAACCACGATCAGGTCGCCAACTCATCGCGCGGCCTGCGGACGCACTTCCTGACCGACGGCGGACGGCATCGCGCCCTCACCGCCCTGACGCTGTTGGCGCCCGGAACGCCCATGCTCTTTCAGGGGCAGGAGTTCGCGGCGTCGTGCCCGTTCCTTTATTTCGCCGATTACCCGGAGGAATTGGCCAAGCTGGTGCGCGTAGGTCGAGCGGAGGAACTCAAGCAGTTTCGCAGCCTCGTCGTGTTCGAGGAGCAGGCGCCGTTGGACGACCCGGCCGATCCGCACACCTTCGAGCGCTGTAAGCTCGACTTTTCGGAGCGTCAAAGTCATGCGGAAGCCTACGCGCTGCACCGCGATCTACTGAAGTTGCGCCGTGAAGATGCCGTCTTCCACGCCCAAAAGCCGCGCGGCGTGGACGGCGCCGTCCTGTCCGCCGAGGCGTTCGTCCTGCGCTTCTTCGGCGACGACGGCGACGACCGCCTGCTAATCGTCAATCTCGGCCGCGACCTCCATCTCGACCCATCGCCGGAGCCGCTGCTGGCGCCTCCGGAAAACATGGTCTGGGACACCCTTTGGTCCAGCGAACATCCGCGCTACGGCGGCATCGGCACCTCACGGCTGGACACGGAAGAGAACTGGCGCCTTCCGGGACACGCCGCGGTCGCGCTGGTTCCGAAGGCGAACCGATAAAACAAAGGCGAGCCGGGAGCGTACCAGTGGTTTCACAAAGTACTCCTCACGCTCCGCGTGAGGAACACCGAACGCCCAGAATGTACTCCGCACGCTCTGCTCGCCGTTCCTCACGCGGAGCGTGAGGAGTACTTTGTG
>DHJA01000035.1 GCA_002404095.1 Planctomycetaceae bacterium UBA4732
CTGATTTCAAGACGCCCTCTAAGGGGAGCCCCACCAGTTGTTGTTGCCGTTGTTGGTCGGCGAGTCCTTGACAATCTGCCGGTCGCTGCGCCCAGTGCCGCCATAACCGCCCGAGTAAATGCCCTCGTCCCAACCGCTGGACGCGCCGTTGGTGTAATAATTCGTTTGCATCGACTTCTCGCCAACCAGAACGGTATTGCTCAGGCCGTTCTGCGACGTGACCACCGCCATCGTCGGCGACTTGTTAAACAGAAATCCCTTGTCGGCGCCGTTGTTACAGGCGTTAATGGCGTAGTCGGTGAAGGGGCACCAGTAGTTGGGGCTGTTACCGTTGGAGATGGAGTGGCCGGGATTGCGGCCGCGGCCTGGGTCCATGTACGTCTTTATCGTGACGGTATACGGAGTGGCCACCCCGACCGGGAGGGTATTGTTTCCCGTGATGGGGGCGAGAGCCCTCACGCCCGTGTAGATGTTCGACTGCTCGATGTACGGTAGAATCTGGAACGCCCAGCACCAGTCGTTGGGGTTGTTGGTGTTGTTGCCGCAATCGGGGAGTTTGTTGTAATTGTCGTTGTAGGTGTGGCAGCCGAGGCCGATCTGCTTGAGATTGTTCGTGTTGCTGATGCGGGCCGCGGCCTCGCGGACCTTCTGCACGGCCGGCAGCAACAGGCCGATCAAGATGGCGATGATGGCGATAACGACGAGCAACTCAATCAGCGTGAAGCCGCGCTGTCGTCGCCCCTGGCCGGGTTGCGGGTGTGTCTCTTGCACGACAAGGATCCTTTCGTTTGGAATGGACATGAAAAATTACCGCATGGACATTGTAAAGCGGCCGTTTGGCGCATACTAGAGCAAAATGAAAAAAGTCTGAGAAATTTTTTCACGGCCGATCGAGCGGCTTTTCGCAACGTCCACCGCATCCCTCGAAAAGACCGCGCGACAGGCTTTGCGGCGAACGGGGCGCATCTCTACACTGGTGGGAAGAACGTCGCGCCAAGCCGCCGCGAATCCAGAGGTATTTCATGCCGCGTACCCTCATACACAAAGGTCGGAAAATCCAGGTCTATCGCGACGTCGAGCCGGGGCCGGACGGCCAGCCCATCGAACGCGACATGGTGATCCATCCCGGCGCGGCCGCGATCCTGCCCCTGGTGGACGCCGATCATATCTGCTTGTTGCGCAACCCGCGCTTTGTCGTGAATGAAACGATATGGGAAATACCGGCCGGGACGTTGGAACCGGGCGAGGCGCCGGAAGCCGCCGCCGTGCGCGAACTGGAGGAAGAAACAGGTTATCAGGCGAAGCGTTGGCGGAAACTGGCCGCATTCTACCCGTCGCCGGGCGTCCTTAGCGAGAGAACGCACCTATTCTTAGCAGAGGAGCTGACGCCGGGCGCCATGCGGCGGGAAGCCGATGAACAAATGGAACCGCAAGTGGTGACATGGGAACAGGCGATGGCCTGGGCACTGGACGGTACGATCCGCGACGCGAAGACGCTCGTGGCGTTGTTATTATGGGATCGGCTGCGAAAGTGATGCGGGACGACCGAAAACAACTGGTATAGGGGAGCTAACACAATGAAGATTCTCGTACTCGATGTGGGCGGTACGCATATTAAACTTCGGCTATCGGAGCAGGAGGAGGTGCGCAAGTTCGACTCGGGGCACTTGATGACGCCGCAGCAGATGATCGACGGCGTGCGCGCGAACACTTCGGACTGGCCCTACGATGTGGTTGCCATCGGCTTTCCGGCGCCGATCATTAATGGCAAGATTGCCAAGGAGCCGGTAAATCTCGGCCCTGGTTGGGTGGGCTTCGACCTGGAAGCCGGCCTTGGCAAGCCAGTGCGCTTGATTAACGACGCCGCCTTGCAGGCGCTCGGCGGCTATCAGGGCGGCCGGATGCTGTTCCTCGGCCTGGGCACCGGTCTGGGCACGACGCTGATCGTCGATAACGTCGTGGTCGGCCTGGAACTCGGACATTTGCCCTACCGAAAGGATAAGGAGTTCGAGGAATACGTTGGCGTGGCGGCGCTGGAACGCATGGGCAAGAAGAAGTGGCAGGCCTATGTATTCGAGGTGGTGGCCCGGCTGAAGGCGGCGATGGTGGCTGACTACATTCTTCTCGGGGGCGGAAACGTTAAAAAGCTCACCGAACTGCCGCCAGGCTCGCGCCGCGGCAACAACGCCGACGCCTTCCTTGGCGGCGAACGTCTCTGGCGCACCCAGCCGGTCGTGAGTACGCCGCAACGAGGCGACGAAAATGTCCACTGACGCGCCGGATGCGTCGCCGCGGCCGGCGCCGCGCGGCCATCCGCTGATCGCCTGGACGGTAATCCTACTTGCCGTAGCGGGTTTGTTCGTATTGCAATTAGAGTTCCATCCTGCCGCCGAGGGGGAGCAGTTCGACGCCTTTGAAATCCAGGCCCGCTGGCTTGTAGGCGCCGCCAGCTTTGGGCCGCAAACGCCCGAGGTCTATAGCCGCCAGGTGAAAGACCTCGACCGTGGTTCTGTAGGCCAACGGTTGCGCTTTGTGGTTCTTGCGGGTGAGCTGGCCGGCCCCACCGAAGCGCTCGCTCGTCTCGAAGAGCTACAAGGCCTCGAAGGCCACGGCGCGGTCGCGCATAATAACGAAGACACTGCCACCGGCGAAATCCTCAACTGGCTCTATCACGATTACGAGGTGGATGCGCTATCCGCGCCTTCGCTCTCGGAGGCGGATCGTCAGCAATTGCATCGCCAGCTGGGCTGGTTCGGCGACCTGGCTTTGAATCCGCGGGACGGACCGGACGCCGCCGCGCGTGCGGCGGTGCTGGCCCCGGCCCAGCGGCTAATAATCGCTTTCGTCGGCCTCTTTTTGGCCGCCCTGTTCGCCGCCGCGATTGGCTTCACGCTACTGGTTTTGTTCGTCGTGTTGTGGCGCCACATGCGCAGCCGCTTCACCACCGGCTCACTTTATGGCGGCATTTACGCCGAAACTTTCGCCCTTTGGCTCCTCCTTTGCTTCGGGCTTGGTTGGCTGATTCGGCGCCTCGCACCGGGTCTCTCTTTGCCCCAGACCGGGCTTCTTGTCCAGTTCGGCGGCCTCATCGCCCTGGGATGGCCTGTTTTTCGCGGCGTCGCCTGGCGGCAAGTGAGTCAAGACATCGGCTGGCGCGCCGGAGATCAGCCGATCCGCGAACCCTTCTACGGCGTCCTCTGCTATCTAGCGACATTGCCGATAGTGATGGTCCTTATGTTGATGGTCGCCCTGATTCTCCAATTCGGACCAAAGTGGATAGCAGCGCCGACTCATCCCATCGTTGGGGAAGTGCTGCACGGGGGCTGGTGGGCCTGGATACAGACCTTTTTTGTGGCCAGCATAGGAGCGCCCTTGGTGGAAGAAACGATGTTCCGTGGCGTCCTTTATCGTCACTTGCGCGAAGCGACGGCCAGCCGGGGCCGCTGGCGCAGCGTGGTAATCAGCGCGCTTGTGGCCGCCTTCGTTTTCGCGGCGCTGCATCCGCAGGGCTTGCTGGGAATACCGTTGCTCATGGCCCTCGCCTGCGGCTTCACGGCAGCGCGCGAATGGCGCGGGTCTCTCGTGCCGTCTATGACGGTCCACGCCCTGCACAATGGGATAGTCACGCTGATGCTGATTTTAGCCGCGGGCTGATCCAATGGTCTGCCCCGTTGAGATATTGGTCAAGTGCAAGCAAGACCCGCCAAACCACCTGGCAACGCGTGGGACGAGTTCCGTTTGTGATCTCCACCCCATCCCTCTCCAGGTATAATGAAGTATCGTTCGCCTCGCTGCACCCCTGGAGCGTCCATGCACACCCCGCTGGTATTTTCCGCCGCCCTTCTGGCCTTCTCCGCCGCGCCCGCCCCAACCGACGCCATCGTCTCTCAGGAGACGCTGGATGTCCGCTATTTTGACGGCCCTGGCGCGCAGACATTGGACGTATTCGCCCCGAAGGGCGCAGCGAATCGGCCGGTGGTGCTTTTTATCCACGGCGGGGCGTGGATGTCCGGCGACAAGAACTTCTTCGGCCTCTATCGGAGCGTCGGCCGCTTCTTCGCCCGCCATGGCGCCGTCGCCGTCTGCGTCAACTATCGCCTGTCGCCGCGCGTCCAGCACCCCGAACACGTCAAGGACGTGGCCCGCGCTTTCGCCTGGGTGCGCGCCCATGCCGCGGACTACGGCGGCGACAGCGACCGTATATTGCTGTGCGGCCACTCGGCCGGCGGACACATCGTCTCGCTTTTGGCTGCCGACGAGAACTATCTAAATAATCCGGATCTGAAGCTAACGGCCGAGGATCGTGTTGCGATCAAAGGCGTAATGGCTGTCTCGGGAGTCTACCGCATTCCTACGCCGGAAGAGTTCGCGGTCATGATGGGCGACATGGTGAACGGCCTCTTGCAGTCCACCGGCAACAAAATGATAGCGCCGGCCACCCTGGCGCCCATCGTCCTTGGACCGAGCCGCGCTCTGAACCCATTTCGCCTCGTCTTTGGGGACGGCCGAGCCGCGGCCGCCAAGGCGTCGCCGCTGTCGCACGTTCGGAAAGGATTGCCGCCGTTCCTGGTGCTGTACGCTGGGCGCGAGCTGCCGATGCTCGACGGGATGGCCGTGGAGTTCGGCAAGGCGCTGGAGGACGCCGGCGATGCCGTCGAGGTGCGACGCATCGACGGTTGCACCCACAACAACATCCTTTTCAAGCTGAATCAAGAGAATGACCCCGCCGCCGCGGCGCTGCTGGCCTTCCTCGGCAAGTTCGGCGGCCCCGCCACGGGAGTCAAGCCGTGAGCCGCGCCGTGGTGGGCCGGCTGGCGCCGTCGCCGACGGGGGCGCAACACGTCGGCAACGCTCGCACTTATCTTCTGGCATGGCTATCGGCGCGCAGCCAAGGCGGTCGCGTCGTCCTGCGCATCGAAGATGTGGATTCGCCGCGCGTCAAGCCAGGCGCTGGCATTGCGGTGTGCGACGACCTCCGCTGGCTCGGCCTGGATTGGGAAGATGACCCTATTGTCCAGACCCAGCGCCTTTACATCTACGAAACCGCTCTGAAAACTCTGCAAAGCCGCGAATTGGTTTATCCGTGCACCTGCACACGCACCGATGTGGAGCGCGCCGCCAGCGCCCCGCACGCCGAACACGAAGGGCCGATCTACCCAGGAACCTGCGCCGGCCGATGCGTCGCGGACGCCGCCGCCCTCGGCGATCAGCCCTACTGCTGGCGCTTCCGCGTACCGGAGCGATCACCGCAATGGATCGACGGCTTTTGCGGGCTGACGGCAATCGACCTACGAACGCTAGGCGGCGATTTCGTGGTCTGGAAAGCGCCGCGTTCCGGCATGGAGGCGACGCCAGCGTACCAGTTGGCGGTAGTGGTGGACGACGCCGCGCAGGGCGTGACAGAGGTGATCCGCGGCGACGACCTCATTCCCTCGACGCCCCGGCAATTGCTACTCTATGAGGCGCTGAACCTGTGTCCGCCGCGATTTAGTCACGTCCCACTGGTGGTGGGGCCGGACGGCCGGCGACTGGCGAAGCGACACGGCGATAGCCGCCTGTCGGCGTTACGCGCGGCGGGGCTGACGGCGGATAGCTTGCTGGGGTTGCTGGCGTGGTCGTGCGGATGGATCGAGGAGATATGGCCGGCGTCGGCGCGCGAGTTGTTGCCGCTTTTTCGGCTGGACGCCGTGCCGAAAACTCCCTTTGTGCTGACGCCGGAACTGATACGGACAATCCGTTAGTCAACGCCATTTTAGGCCAGGATTTCGCGGATGGCCCGGCCTCCCTGCGCCACCGGGACGGGCCGGCCGCCGCGGTCAGGCACTGGCATGTCCGGGTCAATGCCCAGACACTGGTAAATAGTCGCGCAGATGTCGGAGGTGCTGACCGGAGCGTCCTTGACATAAGCAGCCTGTGAGTCGGAGGCGCCATACACGGAGCCGCCGCGAATGCCGGCCCCAGCCATCAGCACCGAATAACAGAAGGTCCAGTGATCGCGGCCGCCGTTGGCGTTGACGCGCGGCGTCCGGCCCATTTCGCTCATCACCACGACTAGCGTTTCGTCCAGTAGACCGCGGGCGTCGAGGTCTTCCATCAAGGCTGAGTACGTCTGATCGAGGCCGGGCAGCTTATTGTCCTTGAGGATGGAGAAGTTTTTGGTGTGCGTGTCCCAGGCGTCGTAGTCGATTTGGACGCGGTCCCAAAACAGATCCCACGTTACGTTGACGAAGCGCACGCCCGCCTCAACCAGTCGCCGGCCGATGAGCGTGCTATGGCCGAACAGGGTGCGGCCGTAGCGGTCCAGCAAGCGCGGATCCTCGTTCTTCAGGTCGAACGCCGCGCGCATGTTCGAGGAGGTCAGCACGTCGAAGGCGCGGCGTCGGTTGCGGCCGTAGTTGTCCAACGCGAGTTGCGACTCGACGCGCGGCATCTGGTCGTCGAGCTGGCGGAGCAGGCCGCGGCGCGCGTCGAAGCGATCGATGGTCAAATCGGGGCCGAGGATACTGTCCGGGAGGATCGGCTGGCCGCGGACGACGCGGGGCGACCCGTTGGCGGCCGGCGGCGCGTTCGCGTCGCCGTAGGGTTGGCACTCGGTGGTGAGTGGGTCGTAGCGCTGGCCGAGAAAACCGGCGTAGGGGCCGGCGCGGCGGAAGACCTGGCCCCAGCCGAGCCAACAAGGCATGTAGACGTAAGCGGGGAAAGCGCTGTGGCCGGTGTTGAGGTATTCGCAAACGGAACCCATGCTGGGCGGTTGATTTTCGTGCGGATGCTGATCGAGCTGTAGTTCCTCGCAGCCGGTATAGGACGGCAAGCAGTTGTGACAGCCGGCCTTGTGGTTGACGGATCGGATAAGGGCGGCCCGATGCATCCACTGGCCCATGCGCGGTAAATGCTCGCAGATTTGAACGCCTGAAGCACTGGTGGCGACCGGCCGGAATTCGCTGCGAACGCCGGACGGGGCGTTGGGTTTGAGATCCCACATATCCTGAGTAGCGGCGCCGCCAAGGAGATAGAGGAGGATGACGCTCTTGGCCTTACCGGGCCGGGCGCAGGCTTCCTGCTTCTCTTCCATGGCCAGGAGGCTTGGCAAGTTGAAGGCGCCGCCGAGAAGCGATAGGGCGCCGGCTTTGAGGGTTTCGCGGCGGGTAACGCCGTCGCAGCAACGTCGTGGGCTGCCTAAAAGCGTAATCATCGAAGTTATCTCGGCGGGGAGGCGAACGTCCCCAATGCTACTCTAGGCTGGCGGATGGTGCAAATGGATTTTCAAGGATTGATGGGATACGAAATGTCGCCTCCCTGCCAACATTGCATCGCCGAACCAAGTTGTCGTACGAGACACTACCGGAAGGCGAGCCGCCGGGCTTGTCCCCGCGGGGATAAACCCCGCCGCTCGCTTCTTGTTAGTGCCTTTTAGGAGAAAAATCAATGACGCAAGCCGCTGTCTGTGTAGAAGCCGAAACGTCCACGGATACGACAGCCCGCCGAAGTAGATACTAATGGGTTTATCCCGGCGGGCCGAACGGCGGGCGTAAGCCCTATAGCGAACAATTTAGGGCGCAAGCCTTGGGTTGAGCAGCAGTTGCCGCCTACTCGGATTTTTCTGCTTGTTGGGCTGCGGTCGAATACAGGCCAGCTGCCCCGGTCAGCCGAGCCGTCACCGCCGTCACCGCTTGCAGGCCCTCCGCGAGACGGTCCTGCAAGATGCGGGCGAAGTCTTGCACGGCACACAGCCGGCACCCCGGGTGAAGGTACTCGTGAACCCGGGGGAAGGCGGGACCGTCTAAATCGAGAGACACCCCTCCTCCTCGTCGGTCCCGGCCCGCGCCGACCGCAATTGGCTAGAGTTCGCCGCCTTCCCGTTCGATCTATCCTTCCTGTCCACCCTTTGCACCTACGCCGAGACGCACATCATGTTCGACGAGATGGATCGATTGCGCGACGAGAAGGAATTATCCGGCCTGCTGACGCACTACGCCGTCCTCGGCGCGGCGGATCGGCAGGTATGGCAGGATCGCCTGCTGGACAGGGAAGGCGTGGAGGCGCGGCAGTTGGTCCGGCTCTACGGCGAGCTGTTGGCTTACGGCTGGCTGGACCAGAACACAGGCTTAACGCCGGTGCTTCGTCGCGGCGAGGCGCCGGCGAGCTACCGCATCACGACGGCCGGCCTACGCGCGCTGAAGCAACTGCGAGCCGAGCAGACGGCGGCGTAATGACCTGACCCAGCCAGTCCTGCCAGCGGCTACACTGCCGCCAGAACGCCAGCGGGTTCTCGTATACCACTTTGCGTATCAACTCCTCGCCGTGTCCGCGGCGCCGCAATTCCAAGATCAACTCCGGCACGGCCAGCGGATCGGACTTGCCCCAGTCGCCGGCGGAGTTGGCCATGACGCGCTCCGTGCCGACCATCTCGATGATGTCGGCGGCCCGCGCCGGCGTACACTTCGTCGTCGGATACAACGTCATGCCGCACCAGAAACCGTTGTCGAGGGCCAAGCGGACGGTATGTTCCTCAACGTGATCGACGCACACACGCTCCGGCTTGACGCGGCGGTCGTTTTTAAGCATATCAAGGATCATCCTTGTCCCTTTATATTTGTCCTCCAGGTGCGGCGTGTGGATGAGGATCAACTCGTCAGTGCGAACGGCGAGATCGACGTGTTCCTGAAAGATGGTCGCTTCATTGCGTGTGTTCTTGTTCAGGCCGATTTCGCCTATACCGAGGACGTTAGGCTTATCAAGGTATTCGGGGATGAGGGCGATGACCTCGCGCGACAAGGCGACGTTCTCGGCTTCCTTCGCATTGATGCAAAGCCAACTGTAATGGCGAATGCCGAACAGGGCGGCGCGTTTCGGCTCGACGTCGGTGAGATGATGAAAATAGTCGCGGAAACCCTCTGGGGAGCCGCGGTCGAAGCCTGCCCAGAAGGCGGGTTCGCTGACGGCGGCGCAGCCGGAAAGGGCCATGCGGTGGTAGTCGTCGGTGGTCCGTGAGATCATGTGGATGTGCGGGTCGATGTAGGAGGACATGCCGTAATAACCTCTTTGATGTTAAGTAGTGCGGAGGATCGTGACGCCGAATTTCAGTCCGCGCCGCCGCTCCCACTCGGATACAAACTTATCAAATCCCTTCCTGTCCTCTTCATCCCAAGGTTGCTTCGGCGAGCACGTCGCGTAGAAGTTGGACACCGAGTCTGCGAATCCGAATACCGTCGCCCGCCACTCTGGCCATTCGACTCTCCACTTGCGACCATCTCCGGCGCGTATCACGACTCCTGCCGCGCCGACCTCGTGCAGAACCTCGAAGTCCTCCCCATTTGGGCATCCGCAGATGACCACGTCCTCTTGTTCGGCGAGATCGAACATGCTGAACCCACAGCATGGGAACAAGCGATATGGGAACAAGCGATCCCCGACCGGCGCGTCCTTGGAATGCGGGACCGAGAGCGTGCGGAGCAAGTACAGGGCAGCGGCGCTGACAGTAAATTCTTTGCTGGAAGTCGGGTCAAGCAGCGCGTCATCACCGATGCGAAACGCCACTTCTCCGTGAGCGCAGAGATCCTTGGGGTCGTCAGCCGCTCCTCGAATCCATCGCAAATTCACAGGCCGAAGGATAACCACCGAGAACTATCTCCTAATGCCTCCGGGCGCCGCATTCGGTTATTCTTTGGGAATTGCAGCTTGCCTCGCGGTTGGAAGGTCAACAACGGGCGAAGGCCTTACGCATACACATCAAATCAGCGGATCGCCCGATCAATGAATTCTAGCAACTTCCGGCCTTGGCCCGTGTCCGACATCGCCTTCCACAACGCAAACGAATGTGTGGCGGGGCAGTGGACGGGGGCTTCATGCGGCCACGGGTACTCCGGGTTTGGCCCGGTCCGTGCTTCGGCCGGCGCCATGTTCTGCAAGCTGTAGGCCAGCGACTGAACAGCGGCCGTCCAGCGATTCAAGTCCTTCGACTGGCCAAACCCCAACGCTTTCGCAACCCGCGCCAGTTCGGCCGGCCGGCGGTCCAGCAGCGCCTTCAGAAACCGGATGAAGCCGGTGTGGTTCTTGGGCGGCGCCTTGCCCGACCGCCAAAAGTAAGCTTTGCTCAGCTTTTCCGTAGCCATTTGCAGATAGTGCAACAAATGGCACTCGTGAACGCCCAAACCTCGTAATCGGACAAATAAATTGTGGTCCGACTGAGCTTGCTGCTGCCAGAGCTTTTGGGCGTCGTTCATGGCAGTCATCGCCTAGCGAGCGTCTGGGCCTTATCGAGGGTCCATCCCGCCGGCAGCGGCAACTGGCCATTCTGGATCGCGTCCCATTGAGCTGGAGTCACATCGAGAACGTTCAGGGTGTGGCCTTCGGCCCGCCCGACGTCCACGCCGAAGTCGATTGGTTCAAGCGGAGTGGTTCCTGAGATCAGCCGGTTGACCTCTAAGAAGCGAATTTCGCGAGGGGGAGCATCCGTCGGGAGATAGTGAATTTCCTCTACTCCGGAATCCGTTTCAAGATGTCGCCGCGCGTACTCGCGCGCGAGAGCGTCGCGGTCGAACGTGGTTTCCATCGTCTTAGGCATGGCTTGTAGTCTCCTGCTATTAGTCATTAATCTTAGCCTATCAGCTATCTCGGCTGCGGCTTTTCCCATTTCGGGTCATAATCGAGCGAAAATATCTTCTGAATCCGTTCCGCCCGGCTTCCCTTGCGGTCGTGCAGCAACTCCAGCGCCTGGCGCATCTTGGCCAGCCGCGGGTCGTTCTCTACTTCGGAAGCGGACGCGCCGCGGTCGATGCGGTCGAGCATGGCGGCCAGGTCCAGGAGCTTGCTGCGAGCTTCGAGGAAGTAGGCGTCGAGCGCTTGGACGGCAGGCAGGGGTTGGATTTTCATAGCGATGTGGGGGAATAGAGCCGTTTGATTTCGAGGTTCACAAGCGTGTTCAGACTGCCAGAGCGGAAGCCTTCCAGGTCCAGCGTTACGAAACGGAAGCCGAGTTCTTTCAGTCGTCGCACCAAACCGTCGCGCACATCTGGCGCCGCGAAACGGACCAGTTCCGACGCCGGCACTTCGACGCGAGCCAATTCGCCTTCATGCAAGCGCACCCGGCATTCGCGCAGGCCGAGACCGTGCAGATACTCCTCGGCGGCTTCGACGCGGGCGGTGCGCTCCACGGTCGCTTCGACGCCAGGGGCAATACGGCTCGACAAGCAGGGCGACGCCGGCTTGTCCCAGGTGGGCAGGTCCCACGCCAGCGCCAGGGCGCGCACGTCGGCCTTGGTGAAGCTCGCTTCCTGCAACGGATGACGGACGCCGTGTTCCGCGGCCGCCGTGAGGCCGGGCCGGTAATCGCCCTGGTCGTCGAGGTTGGCGCCGCTGCATATCACGGCCATGTCCAAGCCCGGCAGCAGCGTTTCAATGCGACTATACAACTCCGTTTTGCAGAAATAACAACGGCTGCCGTCGTTTCGGACATAATCCGGATCGGCAAACTCCTCAGTGGAGACGATGATGTGACGGATGCCGATTTGTTCCGCCAACCGTCGGGCGTCGGCGATTTCGGCGCGCGGTACGCTGGGGCTGTCGGCGGTGACGGCGACCGCGTTATCTCCGAGAGCGAGATGGGCCGCTTTCGCAACCACTGTGCTGTCGATGCCGCCGCTGAATGCCACCGCCGTTTTGCCGAGGCCGTGCAATACTTTTAGGAGCCGGTCGCGCTTAACCGTGAGAGTGTCCATAGGTTAATCATAAGGCATCCTGGTGCGCTTCTCAAGCCGGCCGTGTACCCCGGACTCACGAGTGGGCGCACGACATGGTTTGCGCGC
>DHJA01000111.1 GCA_002404095.1 Planctomycetaceae bacterium UBA4732
ACCGATTTCTAGACGCCCTCTTAGTGAAAATGGCGACTGTTTACGGACTGACTTGCCTCCAGGGAGGCTGGCGCTTCCGGTCACGTACAGGTAACGCTCGGCTCTCGTGACGGCGGTGTAAAATAGGCGGGCCTCCTCCTCGCGTGTCTTCTGGTACGCCCCCCGCCCTATTGCGGCTTGGATGACGGCGGCCGGGAGCCACCCTTCGTAGCTGCCCCGCCTGCCAGGGAATCGTTGGGCCTCCACATCGCACACGAAGACCACGGGGTATTCCAGCCCCTTGACCTGGTGTACCGTTGACACCGTGACGGCGTCTGGCGCGGTCAACACGTCGTCGGTGCCGGTGTCGTAGCCTGAGTCCGCCACGTTGTGCAGAAAATTGAGGATCTCCTGGAACCGCTGGGCCGAGTCGATGCTCAGGTAGACCGCTTCCACGTCCTGGATGATGCGGCTGAAAATTCCCAGGTCGCCCATGACGCCAGCGTCAAAGTTGGCCTGCTGGATTCCGAAGGCGTTCAGGAGGTCGTGAACGAGTCGCTGGGGGTAGACTCGGCGGCGGGGTCCACCCGCAGGCCCGTGAATGAGGCGGCCCCAGTCGGCCAGCACCTTGGCGAAGCGGCTGAAGTCGGCCTGGGGAAAGGCCGGCAGGACGACGGTGTTGAAGTGGTTTTGGGCGACTGGACGAGCCGGCGACTGGTCCCGTAGCAAATCGAAAGTGCCGCGAAGGACCGCGACCTGCGGCCGGTCGAAGACGGTCCCGCCCGCTTTCAGGGTGAACGGTATTCCCAGACGTTGGAGCGCCTGGGTGAAGGCTGTATGGCGGGGCAAGCCGTCCTGTTCCTCGTAGCGTGTAGACCGCATCAGGATTGCGAAGTCCGCTGGCGTCAGTCCCCGGACGGTCCCATCCCTCTCTTGGAACGCGGTGCCCAGAAGATCCCGGATTCGTCCGGCGACCCACTCACCCTCCTCCGCCCTCAAGTCGAACCATAACACGCGGTAGTCTCGTGAGCCGGGCAGCTGGTCGGCGGTGGGGTTCTTGGCGATGCGGGTTGCGCCGAGTTCGGCGGCTGCAAGGCCGTCGGCGGCCTGAACGATGGCTGGCGTGCTTCGGAAATTATGCGAGAGGGTGTGGGTCGAGGAGGCGCCATACCGACGCTGGAACGACAGGATGTTGTTCACGTCCGCGCCACGCCAGGAGTAGATGGCCTGGTCATCGTCACCGACGCAAAAAAGGGTGGAAGAGGCACCGTGCAGTTCACGAATCAAGACTTCCTGGCAAGGGTTGATGTCCTGGTACTCGTCAACCATCAAGTGCCGCAGGTTCCTCACTGCCCTTTGGGCGTTCGCGTCGTTCCGGGCCAGTGCGTCAACGACCAGCCTGACCATCAGAGAGAAGTCGATGAAATTGTCGGCGTCGAGGCGGACGGGGAGGTCTTCCAGAACTCGACCGAGGTCTGGGTCATGGGCGGTCACGTTCGCTGGCTGTACCATCTCGTCGTTCATCGTCTTCCAGGCGTTTGATACCTCCTTGATGGTGTCGAAGAAGCCCGTGCCATGCGCCTGTCGGATGCGTTGGAGGCCGAGTTGTGGATAACGGGAGATGAGGTAGAGTTTCAGACGGTTCTCGTCCAGCACGTCGAACTGCCGGTAGCGGGCGTTCATTTCGCCGAGGACGTACTGGCAGTAGGAGTGGATAGTCCCGATGTACATGGCACCGAGGATGGTTGGCTCTAGTCCAGCGGCGAGCAATGCCCGGGCAACCTGTCGCTTGATGGACTCGGCGGCCTTGACCGTAAACGTGAAGGCGACGATGCCGGTCGGTGCTTCCCCTTGGGCAACGAGGCGGGCAATGCGGAACGCCAGGGTTCGGGATTTCCCAGACCCGGCGCAGGCCAGGCAGAGAACTTCGGGGGCGGAATCCTGGGCCGCCGCGCGCTGGGCTGGTGTCAGGTTCTGTTCCAGGACTTCATCGATTGTTGGCATGGTCAGCCCCTCTAGACCGCCGCACGCGGCTTCCCGCCGCCTGCCGGAGGTAGATTCGGACTTCTTGTGCATGTCGCTTGACGAACTCGGGCGGCAGGGCATTGCCGATAAGGAGCGCGGCCGGGAATTTCCCTCGCCGCAGCGAAATTCGGTATTTTGGAGGAAAGGACTGAAGCAGAGCCGCTTCTCGTAGCGTTATCGTCCGGTCCTGTTCCGGGTGTAGGAACCGTCCTTTGGACGGATTTACGAACCCGCCGGTGATCGTCGGGGCCGGAGCATCCCACGCCATCCGCCCGTAAACGTCCTTGAACCCATCGAACGTCTGGTGACAGGCGAGTTGCGCCCCCGGTCCAAGGTCCTCACGACTGCCGCCGTCCTTGGGTATTTTGCGTATGAGTTCCACAATGCGGCTCGTTCGAGCTTCGCCCAGGTCGTGGAGGCCGTCCCCGCTGCATCCTGGCGGGGGCAGCCCTTTGATGGCGTCGCGAACAGTGCGGACGCACTCGGCCTGCGGTGCGAATGGAACGGAGCCGAAACGGCCGGCGAGCAGAATCATCCTGCGCCGGCGTTGGGGCACTCCGTACCGGGCGGCGTTCAGAACCCGGAACTCGTAGTCATACCCCAACCGCCGGAGTTCCTCGCAGAAGTACTCCATCCTTCCGTCGGAGGCTAGGCCAGGGACGTTCTCCATCATGACTGCTTTCGGCAACAATCCCCGCACGAACTTCAGGAACTCAAAGACCAAATCGTTCCTAGGGTCATCGACCGGGTAAGCGCCGTTCAGCGTCCGCATCGTCGAGAAGCCCTGGCATGGGGGACAGCCTGCCAGAAGGTCCAGTTCGCCTTTCCGTATGCCCAGCCCGCGTTTGACCACCCGGACCTTGAGGGTCTCGATGTCCTGATCCCAGACGACCATATTTCGGTGGTTGAGCTTGTACGTTTCAACCGAGAGGGGGTCGTTGTCCACCGCCCCTATGACCCGGAAGCCTGCCTGCTTCAGGCCCAAGGTTAGTCCGCCGCAGCCGGAGAACAGGTCTATCGCGATGGGGCGCATCTCTACGGAGCGCCCCACAGCGCCTTCAGATCTACTTTCGCCAGCCGTCTTTTCGCAGGTTTTCTCCGGGCGAGGCATCGTCAACCTCTCCGAATTACCAAATGGACATTATGGCTGCACGCGACGGCCACGTCCAGCATGGTAGGGAAAATGCCAAAGGTCGGCCTCTCCGTCAAGACTCGCGGTTCCGCTTGAGCCGCATTGCCGCAAAGGGATTGTCGGTTTCGTAGTAGAGAATAAGGGGAAGCGGACTTACTATATTGCAATAGGTCCGTGTCCCATTTCTTCCTCTTCGCCGGCCGTTTCAATGTCAATGAACGACGTATAGCCGAGCCGGGGAACCACCGGCAGACGACTCGCGGCGGGCCGTTGTGTTTTGTGCGGGTTCATGCGCAGCCCCGCGGCCGGCTGTTTTTCCCATCGACTACGCCGGCGAGAAAACCGACGACGGACCGCTTGTTCGTCATGCAAAGCCCGACGAACCGGGTCCGATGTAGTCCATTTTGACCGATTATGTTTCAGGGACGCATCAAGGTAGCTATCATACACGAAGTCGAACCCCGCGACGGGGCAAAGGTAGGCTCGTCATTTTCGAGACGAAGACCCTCCTTCCTATCTCCGGCTGGTTCCGACGTTAAAGGATCGATCATGCCCAGAATCAGCAAAACGACGGACGCGGAGACGACCATCGCTCGCATGGTCCAAGGAATAGTGCGGAAGTTTCAACCGGAGCAAGTGATCCTCTTCGGTTCACACGCGCGCGGCGAGGCCGGGCCGGACAGCGACGTGGATTTGCTTGTCGTGATGGATTTTGAGGGAAGCGCCCGCGACAAGAGACTGGAGATACGCCTTGCGCTTCATCACATCATCATGCCCTTAGACATAATCGTCACTCGCCCAGAAGATTTCGCCTGGCGAAAGGAGGTGGTCGGCACTATAGAATGGCCGGCCGCGCGGGAAGGAAAGGTGCTGTATGACCGTTCCTAATGCGTTGTTCGCCATAATACGCGAATGCATCGGCAAGGCGGGGAACGACCTTACAAACGCGGTTCATACGCTCACTCTGGGTAAAGAATGTCCTACGGATACGGTTTGCTTTCACGCTCAACAATGTGTCGAGAAGTATATCAAGGCTCTCCTCGTGTTTCGGGCGACTGCTTTTCCCAGAACCCACGACATTCACGCCCTGCGTGCGTTGCTGCCGCCAAAGCTCCGGCCCAAGCTGGACCGCAAGGTCCAGGCGCGCCTTACCGATTATGCCGTGACGCTGCGGTATCCTGGGTCAGAGCCGGCTATACCCTTGACCGAAGCGCGCAAAGCGGTAGCGATCGCGAGACAAGTTCGGAAAGAGGTGCGACAACGTCTGCCGGCAGCGGCGTTGCGCCCGGAGCGCAAGTGATGTCAATGGGCAACCGTAGGGGCGGGGTTACCCCGCCCCTACCGTTGCGCCCGGAGCGCAAGTGATGTCAATGGGCAACATACAGCCGAGCCGGGGAACCGCCGGCCGCCGGCGACTCGCGGAGGGCCGGCCGTCGTCGCCATAATAGCCCGATGCCGACGCCGTTCAGGACCAGCCACCAGGCCACGCCGAAGACCAGGAAAGCGTGCGGCAGATTCGCCGCCTCCAGCAGCCCGGCCGCGAACATGACCAGCACGGCCGCGTAGAAACGCCGGTCGATCACGAAGGACATCACCAGGAAGCCGAACGAGGCCAACGACGCCATCGCCGGAAACAACTCGAACATGAGGTGGCCTCGCAGCACGTTCATGCTGCACAGGTTGAACGCCAGAATGAAGTACGCGGCCCAGACGCGCACGACGAAACGCGCCAACGGCAGAGGCGCTTCCGCCGACCGTGGGCCGCCGCACAGGCGGAAGATCAACGCCATGCCGCACAGTTCCGCACCCCAAACGGCTAGATAACCGGGCGCCCCATTGTAGTTGCACACGATCGTCATGTAGTAGCAGACCGAGAAGGCCAGCAAGTGCAGCCAGCCGACCAGCATCAGCGATAAGCCCCAGCGGCGGCGCCGGGCCAACCGTAGGAGTTGGCCGCGCTGCGCAGGCGTCGTTAGTTCTTCCCACGTGTTCGTCATGGTCCTGGCCGCCGGTGAAGGATCGGATTCTGGTAAAGGGTAAGGGTCGGCGAAAAGATAGAGGATACGCGGGAAATGCGGCCTCCGGAACGTCAACCCAGCGGAAAACAGCAGTGTGGGAGATAGTCGCGCCCTCCTACTCCTTGTAGCCGGCGCCACCGGCACACCCCGAAACAATGAGAGCTTTTTAACCACTCTCTCACCCTCCTCTCACCACACCCTGGGTAGATTCACTCCATGTTGCCTGGATTCTGGAGGGCGTCATGGAAAAGTTCTTCATCGTCGGCTGTCCCCGCTCTGGAACTACGATGGTCCAGCAAGCGTTGAATCGCCATTCGCAAATCGTTGTTCCACCGGAGACGAAGTTCTTTTTCTCCTTCTTCGGGCATCCGGTGAAACGCCAGGCTCGCCACGTTGATCGCATCAACGCAGACCTCGGCATCCAACTTCCTCAACCGACAAAACAGATCGCTTCCCTCTCCGAAGGCCGCGCCTACTACGAAGACATGACTCGGCAATACGTTGATCGCCACGTCGCCAAGGACGTCGTCCATTTCGGCGAAAAGACGCCGGAACACACCGGCTTGTTGCCCTCCGTTCGACGCTTGTATCCGGAGGCGAAAATCCTCGTGCTGTATCGGGACGGCCGCGACGTGGCGTCGAGTCTGACCCGTATGCCTTGGATGTCGCCGAACTTGTACGTGAATTTCATCGTCTGGCTCTACTACAACTCGATTGTCCAAGAAGAGCGACGGGCCGAACGCCCCAATACGTATTTCGCCCGGTATGAAGACATCGTGGCCGATCCGAAAAAGGAGTTTAAGAGGATCCTTCATTTCCTCGGCGCCGACTATGAGCCGGCCGTGGCGGCGGGCCACGGCAACCGTGAAGGCGTTCCGGAACGTGAAATGGCTTGGAAAAGCAGGGCTCTGCAGCCAATCACCAACGAGCGGATCGGCGCCTTTCGCCAGGAGCTGACCAACGGCGAGATCGAAATCCTTGAACGCCTGGGAAGAGACGCGCTTCCCTCTCTCGGCTATCCGTTGCTGACGGACGGCGAGCGGTCGCTGTCGCCCGCTTTCTACCTGCATTTGGCGTACAACCTGGCGCGCTTTGTTGGTCGGCTGCCCTGGAATTCGGTCGCCAAGGAACTCGTTTCCCGCTTGTTCTCCAGCGTATCCACGGCTCGTCGTGTTTCCGCTGTCGTTCCATTCGCGTATAACGCCGTCCATGCTCGCCACGGGGCGGCCGCGCCGGCGCCGCAGGTTTGAATCATAGGTATCTCCACGAGCGGGGTGCCATGCTTTCGCGGCCTCTCTCCGCACATTCCGGCCGTCTAAGCCGCCGCGAAAGCATGAGTCCCACGCGAGGACTCATGCTTTCGCGGGGTTGGAACTGGACGAGGTTTCGGGACCGGCCCGCGAAAGCATGGCACCCCTGACCCTAACCGGTCCTAAAAGGCTGTAGGGTGGATCCCTGTAGGTTTGAATCATGGCTCGCATTCGGGGCGCACTCCCCTACACCATTTTGCTGGTCTTGACCGTCGTCGCCTATCTTCCGGTTTGGAGCAACGGCTTCGTCGATTTCGACGACGAACCCTATATCACAACGAACTCGCAAGTCACAGGGGGGCTGACCCCTACTGGCTCTTGGTGGGCCTGGACCAACGACGAAGCTCCCTACTGGACGCCCCTCACCTGGCTCTCCCTCCAACTCGACGCCTCTTGCTCCTTGGCCTGGAGTCCGCATGGAGAAGCGCTCCTATCTCCCGCCGTCTTTCACGGCCAAAATCTGGCGTGGCATACGGCCAGTGTGCTGCTTCTCTTCCAGTTGTGGCGCCGACTGAGCGGCCAGCGCTGGCGCAGCTTTTTGGTCGCCGCCCTGTTCGCCGTGCATCCCATGCACGTCGAGTCGGTGGCCTGGGCGATTGAACGCAAAGACGTGCTAAGTGGCTTCTTTGGAATCCTGACCGTGTACTTCTACGCCCGCTGGGCCGCAAACCCCGGATGGAAGCCTTACCTGACGATGACGGCGACCTTCCTGCTGAGCCTCTTGTCCAAGCCGACGCTCATCACCCTTCCCTTCGTATTGCTGCTGCTCGACTATTGGCCCCTACACCGATGGGATTTATCGCACTTCGGCGTTCACCTGCGGGAAAAAGCACCGCTGTTCGTGCTGGCGGCGCTGATCGCTTGCATCACTCTCGTGGCTCGTGATCGCCACGGATCGCTAGTGTCCTTGGATGACATTTCCCTGTCCGACCGCCTGGCCAACGCCCTGGCGGCTTATGGCTGGTATGTCTTCGGCACCTTTTGGCCTACGCCGCTGGCCGCCCTGTATCCCCATCCTCATAGCGATTGGTCTCCCCTTCGGGTCGTCGCGGGGGCGACGTGTTTGCTGTCCGTCACGGCGTTCTGCTTACGGCAGGCGCGGCGTCAACCGTGGCTAATCGTCGGTTGGCTGTGGTTTGTGGGTACGCTGGCGCCCGTGATCGGCTTGGCCCAGGGGGGAGCGCAGGCGTGGGCCGATCGGTTCAGCTACTGGCCTCATATCGGGCTGTTCGTCGCCGTCGTCTGGGAGGTCGAGAGTTTCGTCGAGCGCCTTGCGATGCCATTCCGCGTTCCGCGAGCGGCGTGGGGACTGGTCCTAGGCGGCCTCACGGCGTTGACCTGGGTGCAGGTGACTTACTGGCACGACAGCCTCGCCCTTTGGGAACACGTCGTGGCCGTGACGAAGGACAACGACCGCGCTCATGAATACCTGTCCAGGGATTATCGCGCGGCCGGCCGGCTGGACGAGGCGGACTGGCAGATGCAAGAGGCCGCTCGAATCCAGGCGAAGCGCCGCCGCCGCCCTCCACCCAAATAATGTTCACGCGGGATAGGCCGCCGCAACATTATGGCGGTCGCGCTCTCCCTCCACGGACGGATAGGGCGTCCGCGGTAGCGATGCGCGTGGACTGGACGCTGCTGGAACTGACTTTCCTGGTCGGCGAAGAAGACCAACGCCACGAGTTGCTTCGGAAGGCCCTGAACGAGGGCTGGTCGGCCGCGCCCCTACAACAACAGTCGTTCGAGCGTCCGCCGGCCCCGACGCCGCCCCGCCGACGTACAGCACGTCGGTGGAAAAGACGACGCGGGCGTCGCCGCCAAGCGCGGGCGCGTGTTCAAGCCAGCCCGCTTCCGGCTCGACGAGCGCCGACAGGGGCGGCCCGCCGCCTTCCTACGGGCCGCCACCCATTCTCCGTGCGTTTCCCGGCCGCGCGCAGTTAAGAGCCTGTGCGAATAGTCGA
>DHJA01000166.1:0-734 GCA_002404095.1 Planctomycetaceae bacterium UBA4732
CCACCCCAACCCTCCCCCGCATGGGGGGAGGGGGGTAAGAGGTGGCGGCCAGCCATGCGCGTTAACGAGCGTAGAAGAGATCGAGTTGCAGATCGTTGAGGGTCATGGCGCTGACATGGCCGTCGCACCAGAGGGCGTTGAAGGATTGGATGTGCCGAAGGGCGTAATGGTTCGGCGCCGCGGGATCGGCGAACGGCCAGGGGACTTGCACATTGGCGCCAGGAAACTGGTAATTGCAAGCGGGGACGTTGCTGTGATCCCATCCGAGGAGTACTTGGCTGGTGCCGTTGGTAATGTCGGTAAGGCGTAAGCCTGCGGGGCCGCCGGTGGTGAAGTTAAAGGCGTAGCTGACCTGATATTGCTGGCCGAGGGTTGGGCTGCCGGGGGTAATGTCGTAACCTTCCGGACACTGAAAGACTTTCCGATTGTTCTCGACGAAGGGGTAAATCAGGCTGTTCGGGTTATAGCCAGGCAGCGCATGCGTCGCGCCGGTGCCAGGCCGGTTGTCGTACGGCGCCCACCAGACTTCGTTGGGGCCGGTGTAATAGGTGGGATAGGGAACCTGATGGCAGGAGAGGTCGCCGCCATTCTGCCACGGCGCCGGGCACAAACGGACGGGAGGGAGCGTTCCCATCGTGTCGTGATACAGGTGGGATGCGAGGCCGATCTGATGGAGGTTATTGGCGCAAACGATGCGATTGGCCGTCGAGCGCACTTTCTGCACGGCCGGCAAC
>DHJA01000166.1:854-20576 GCA_002404095.1 Planctomycetaceae bacterium UBA4732
CGCACTTTCTGCACGGCCGGCAACAACAGGCCGATCAGGATGGCGATGATGGCGATGACGACAAGCAGTTCGATCAGCGTGTACGCATTCCGACTTCGCATACACGGTTCCTCCTGTGGCGCCAACTACTTCCCCTATTCTGCCGCAGGAAAAGGGGAATCGCAAGGGAAGAGCGAAAAGAAAGGGTAGAATGCCAACAACGCGGCATAGCATAAATCCGTTCTCGGAGACCGGCATGAACCCCGACGACTTGCGATCCCTGCTCGAACAGGTTCAGACCGGACGACTAAGCGTAGACGCGGCAGTCAAGAGTGTGCAATCCTCCGGCGTCGGCGACCTCGGCTATGCGCAAGTGGACCTCAACCGCCGGCAACGTTGCGGCTTTCCCGAAGTGATCTTTTGCGAGGGAAAAGCGGGTGACTGGGTCGAAGGAGTGGTGCGCCGACTCGTCGAAGCGGGAGAGGATTGTCTCGCCACGCGCGTCAACCCGGAGCAAGCGGTGCACCTAGCTTCCTGTTTTCCCCAGGCGGAACAGGATCGCATCGCCCGCACTTTCTGGCTGCCGGCCATCGGCCGCGCCGTTCAGGCGCCCGCTGGTCGCGTCGTGGTAATCACCGCCGGCACCAGCGACTTGCCCGTGGCGCAAGAGGCGGTCGTCACGGCGAAGGCTTTGGGCTGCGGAGTGCAGTTGTTGGCCGACGTCGGGGTGGCGGGCCTTCATCGGCTTTTGCGCCAGCGCGATCAGTTCACGGGGGCCGACGCCATCGTGGTGGCGGCGGGCATGGACGGCGCCCTACCGAGCGTGGTGGGCGGGCTGGTCGATTGTCCGGTGATCGCGGTGCCGACCAGCATCGGCTACGGCGCCGCCTTCCACGGCCTCGCGGCCTTACTGACCATGCTGAATGCGTGTTCCGCCAACGTGGTCGTGGTAAACATCGACGCCGGTTTCAAGGCGGGTTACGTCGCGGCGCTGATTGCCCGGCGCGGAGCAGGTTTGTAACCTGTCTGATGAAATAATGCGGGGCTTCCAGCGAATAAGAGGGCGGCGAGAAAAAAACATTCAGGGGAGGGACGACGATGGTGGAGTCTACAATGGGGTTCTACGGGGCGATAGTCGTGGTCGCGTTGTTCGCTTTCGGCGTCTGGATCGACTACCGCAAGAAGAAGGACGAGAACGACGCCGCCCACCGGGAGCGGATGAAGGCTCTCGAATTGGGTTTCCAGCCGCCGGACGCGGAAATAGCGCGAGCCAAAGCCTACGCCAGCGCGGCATGGGCGGCGGGGCTTATCGGACTGTTCGTGCCGTTGGTGGTAGTGGGTCTGGCCTTTGCCGGCTCTATCGCCGCGTTAGCGAATGTAAGAACGTGGGAGAATATCGCCGGCCCACTCACCATAGGATGGTTGATCGCGGGCGCCAGTGTGTTGGTCGTCATTCTACGGAGCCTAAGCGTTATTCGTCAGCTTCCGCGGCCGACCGGAGAACCGCGAGCGTCGGCCCCGCAAAAGCAGGCAATCGCCTCTCCGACTGGGTTCCGAGAAGAGCGTTTGGAGTTGTGAATCTGCCTTGGAGGCTTTATCTCACGATAACGAGGAAATTCCATTTTCGTCACTTGTGTTTCCGGCGCAGCGCCGCCGGCGGCAGACTTCGTCGTATCTCTTTGCGAACTTGTCTCGCAATTGCTACAGCTTTGCGCGCTTCAGTCAAAGATATAGCAGGCTCTGACACAGGATACCGAAGCGTTACGGCATACTTCGTAAAGCGGGACTGGACCTCTTTCTCCAGCTTGGGCCGGAGTTTTGGCGGCAACAAAGCGCGCAGGAGGCGAATGTCGTGGGTTCTGGGAAAAGTGGCTGCCCGAGAAATGAGGAGAGCCTTGATATACTTCTCGACACATTGTTGAGCGTGAAAGCAAACCGTATCCGTGGGACATTCTATTCCCAAGGTGAGCGTATGAGCCGCGTTCGTCAGGTCGTTCTCGGCCTTATCGATCCATTCGCGTATTACGGCGAGTAAAGGATTAGGGGCGGGCATACAGCACCTTGCCTTCCTTGGCTGCCGGCCATTCGATCGTGCCGAACACCTCTTTACGCCAGGCGAAATCCGCCGGTCTTGTGACGATTATGTCCGTGGGCACGAGGATGTGATGAAGCGCCAGGTGAATCTCCAGCCCCATCTCAAAGGCGCTTCCCTCAAAATCCATCACGACGAGCAGATCCACGTCGCTGTCCGGCCCGGCCTCGCCGCGCGCGTGCGAACCGAAGAGGATTACTTGTTCCGGATGAAACTTCCGCACGATTCGTTGCACCATGCGAGCGATGGTCGTCTTCGTGGCCGTTTTGCTGATTCTGGGCATGATCGATCCTTTAACATCGGAATCAGCCGGAGATAGGAAGGATAGTCATCGTCTCAAAAATGACGAACTTTCCCTCGCCCCATCGCCGCGTCCGACCTCGTTCATGATAGCTCCTCCGATGCGCCCCCGAAACAGAATCGGTCAAAATGGACTACATCAGACCCGAATGGCACTTACTTTTGAGTAACGCGTTTTGCCGAATACACTTGCGGCGATGGCTCCCCAGGCGGTTTGGCAAATTCATCAGCCGCGAGCCGCGAATTTCCAAGGATTTCGCAGCTTACCGTCCCCAAACCGCATCACCGCCAAGGAACGTAAGGTGTTGGAGACATTGACCTTGCTTCAAAAATAAGTGCCATTCGTTCCTGACGCCTTTTGTCTTCTTGTCTTACTTCCCCGCTTCCTGCCGGTCGAGAGTCAGCACGGTCTGCACCCCGTCCTCGCGGAAGCGCAGGTCGGCGCGAACGCTACGGATCTGCTCCAGCAGCCGGCCGATGGCCGCGTCGGCTGGGGAATGAACGATGCCATGCACCGCCCGATTCCGCTTGTCTCGCCAGTCGTCTAGTGCGGAGGCGAGATCCGCGAAGTGGCCATTAGAGGCGGGTTGTGGATGCGCTTTCCGCCAGCGTTTGACTAGATTTGCGAGAGGTTCAAATCGGCCGCCGGGCGGCCAACCGATGGCGTTCAGGTACGCCAACAGCCGATCCGTGATGATGCTTTCAAGGATGGCAATCGCCTCGAACGGGAACCCGTGTTCGCAGGCAAGCGAGACGCGGGTCCATGCCTCGCGGTAAGCCAGATATTTGGCCGCGTCACCGTTAATTGGCTTGTCCGGCGGCGTTGACTTCAGGGGCATTCATCACCTTCAACTTTGGCGTTTGTAAAAATCCCCGAATTGCTGATCCCGAAGAACTCTACAACAGAACAAGGCGCTGCCAGCACACCAGGGGTCGCAATAAAGCGTCCCGGAGATTAACGCCAACCCCGCTGCCCCGCCTGTTAAGCGTGGTGTTAGGCGGATTCGCTTACAGATCCCCCAAGACCTCGATCAGTGATTGGCAAGAATCACACTCCCAAGTTGTGATACGAGCACGTGGAATCTGCTGTGCCTGCAAAGTCCCGCTTTGGCTCCGAACATCATGCTGAAACCGGGCGCTATGGAACGTAAACCCGTCTTCGCTGCCGCAGTCCGGGTTTGGGCACTTCTCTGGTTTCTGTCCTACATTTACTGGCATCGCAACCTCCTCAGCCTACGAGGATCCGACCTGCTACGACAACCACGCCAAAGGCAGTACCGGCAAGAAGAAAAACCATACCGGCACACCCGGAAGTTCCCGGTGCGCCTGACACCGCTTTTGCCTGCTGCTCCGAAACTGGAAACTTCTCGGTCAGTTTGTCGATGACGAACTGGATGAGCTTACCTTGCTGACCGCCTTCAGTTAGGGACGCTTGACCGCCCGACTCGGCCTTCACGGTCACCATCGTCTCGTTGTCTTCGATCCCGGTAACGCTGATGGTGACGACCTGCCCCCAAGCCCACCCTCCGCCTGATGCAGAGTATTTGATCTGCCTGGCGGCGGAGTTCGTTTCGGACACCGCGTACCCAGCGGCGTTCACGAGTTTTACGACTGCGCCCCATACTTTTTCGGCCTCAGCCTCGACTGTCACCGACTGCGACTTTGCCACGGCTCGTCTCCTGCTTGCCGAACTTATTGTTATTTCCAGTTAAATTCAGGGGATGGTGGGACTATCTTACTCAGAAGTCCCAATTACCGGACGAGAAAATTACTTATATTACCGTACCAAATATCTCTTTATCTACTGCTCGTCGGTCGGTTGTTGCAGAACCTTTCCGTTCTATAAGCCTAAGCGTCGGTTACGGACAATAGGGGCCAACCTTTCCGGGATATTTCTTGGCTTTTCGACCTTCCCGCAGCAGCCTGCTATGAGCCGCTCGAATGACGGCGACCCCTTATCTTTCCAGAAACTCCCTGATACGCCGGTCCATCGACCTCACTTTGCGTGCTACATCTACGGCAAGCCAGAGTAAACTCCTCCACGCTAAAAGAAGTGGAAAGGAGAAGATTGCCGATAGCACGCTCATCCAAAGCAGCCCGATAGCGCCTCCAGAGTTTCCGGACGAATTGGCAACAGCGACAAAGGCTACAAGAATGCCCATTCCGAATGCAACCAAACCCAGGAAAAAGCCTACATCGGCGCAAAAAATAGTCGCCCTAAAGCACCACGGCTCAATTTCCTGTTCCTCTACCAATAATCGTCCCCCGTAATCTGTATCGCGCAGGGGCAAATGGCTTGGGTAATACTGACGAGGCTTTGCGCTCTCCTGTTTGGCTGCGGTCTCGTCGTCCGCCAGGGCGGCCAATATATCCCGCGCCTTCTGTTGGCCCCCCTCATCCGGTTTAGTCTGTCCATCCTCCAAGCCCCACCGATTCCGGCTGGGCGAGTGGGACTGTGCGGCGCTTTGTTGCGGAGCGGGAATATCCGCTTCTTGCTCCGAAAGCAAATCGGTGGCTAATTGTTCCACGTTTACACCTGCGCGAGGTGGCAGTGCAGATTGGTTAGCCGCAGGTCGAGGACTTGGAATGATGAACGGATGATCGCAGATTGGGCATTTCGTCTTCTTGCGGACCGCCTTGTCGGGCGTCGTAAACTTCGAGCGGCAGGACGGGCATAGGATGCTAATTGGCACTGCCAACGTTTCCTTTCTGGTGCGTTCACAAGGGTTGCCGTTAAGTAAAGCGTCGGTTTCGTTGAGAAGGGGCCAAATTTTTCGGCATTTTCCTTGGCGTTCCGGTCCCGAACTTGCTACCCTCAACTTTGCAACGCTTTGTGGCCAGCAACGGAGGCCGACAATGATTGACTCCCCCCCCTGGGTTCGCTCCAGCATTTGCTCGACGCCCTTCGAGCCGGCGACGACTCCGCGCGAGAAGGACTCTTACAGCACACGATTGGCCGTTGCCGTGAACTGGCCAGGCGGATGTTAAACAAAGCGTGGGACTTGCGTCAAATCGATCAAACGGACGACGTGGCTCAAAAGGCCATGCTTCGGCTCTACAAAACCCTCGCGCATGTCAAGCCGCCGGACGCCGCCGCTTTCTATGGTCTTGCCGCCAGACAAATCCGCTGGGTGCTGGGCGACCTGGCGCGGGAGATGGGAACGGCCAAAGTCGTAGGCTATCGGGCCGACCTGCCCGAAGCGGAAGACCCATTTTCCGGGCCGGCCGACCTTGCCGAGTGGTCGGAGTTTCATGAGAAAATAGACGGTTTGCCGGATGAACAGCGCGAAATCTTCGACCTCCTTTTTTACGAAGGGCTGACCCAAGAGGAAGCATCCGCCGTACTGGAAATGTCTGTGCGTAGCATAAAGAGGCGTTGGCAGCGGGCGCGGCTGTCTCTCGCCCACGCTCTGCACGGCGAATGGCCCAGGGTCTAAGCATGTCCGAAGAACGGCTGGATGAACTGTTGCTGCGCTGGGAGGAGCTAAGCGAATCGGGGCAAGAACTTTCGGCCGAACAATTTTGTCAGGACTGCCCCGAACTGGCCGAAGAGCTTCACCGGCGCATTGACGCCTTGCGCAGCCTATCCTGGCTCTCCGCCGCGCCGCAGGTTGGGCCGACCCCTTCTCAATTCACGCTGCTGGCCCCTGACAGTACACCCATTCCCGGTTATCGGCTGACCGAGCGGCTCGGCAGGGGCGGCTTCGCCGAAGTCTGGAAGGCCATAGGTCCGAACGGCCCGGTGGCCTTGAAGTTCGTTCCGGCCGCGGAAAAGGCGGCACGGATCGAGCGGCGTTCGCTGGCCGTTCTCAGGCACATCGATCATCCGAAACTCTTGCGCACTTACGAAAACTGGGAGACGGGCGGTTTCGTCATCCTGGCAATGGAGCTGGCGGATCGAACCTTGCTCGACCGCTGTTATGAGGCCCAGGCCGGCGGGTTGCCTGGCATTCCCCGCGATGAATTGCTCGTTTACCTGCGCGACGCGGCGGAGGGAATCGACTTCTTGCAGAAGCGTTACATCCAACACCGTGACATCAAGCCGCAAAACCTCCTTCTCGTCGGCGGCCGCGTGAAAGTGGGCGACTTTGGCTTGGCGCGTCTGCTGGCCAACAGCGTCACGGGGCACACCGGCAGTCTGACGCTGGCGTATGCGGTGCCGGAGTTTTTTGAGGGCAAGACGACGCGGCAATCCGACCAATACTCGTTGGCCGTAACCTATTGCCAGCTGCGCGGCGGCAAGCTGCCGTTCGAGGGGACGCCCGCCGCAATGGTGGCGGCGCATCTGCATCGCCCGCCGGACTTGACCATGCTGCCGTCCGAAGAAAGGCCGGCCGTGGCGAAGGCGATGTCAAAAAAGCCGGGCGACCGTTGGCCGACCTGCGGCGCGTTCATGGACGCGCTCGGCAATCCGCAAGCGAGCCGCTTTGCCTCGAAGCGTAAACAAGGGGTTGGCGGGTGGAAGGTACTGCTGGGCATGGCGGCGATTGTGTTCATTTTGGTCGTCGTGTTCCTGTTGCTGATTTGGGCTTCGACGCCGACGGGGGTGGTGAACGTGCGCACTTTTCCGATGGTCGAAAACGGCCCGCTCATCCGCTCCGTCGCCATTACTCCCCTCGGTCCTCCCGTCAACCGGCTCGTGGCGTTGTCCAACGGTTCCGGCGCTCCGGTCCTATGGGACGTGGAACTCGGCAAGCCGATTCACATTTTGCCCTATGATGGCGGCCCTTGTGCGGCCCTGGCGCCGTTGCAAATGCCGCTGGGCGTGACCGGCCACGACGACGCCAAGGTGATTCTTTGGGACTTGGCCACCGGCGAGAAAATCCGCGAGTTCACCGGGCATTCGTCAAGCGTCAGCAGCGTTGCGTTCTCGCCGGACGCCAACCGAATCCTGAGCGGCGCTTGCGATAACACCCTACGGCTATGGGACCGACATACAGGAGCGCAAATCTATTGCATGCGCGGCCATGAGGGCTTCGTCACCAGCGTGGCCTTTGACACCACCGGCCGAAGTGGGCTATCGGGAAGTTGGGACGGCACGGTGCGCCTATGGAACCTCGACGATGGCAGCGAAAAAAGGCGCTTCATCGGCCACACGTCGCGCGTTCAGTCTGTCGGGTTTTCGCCGGACGGACGCTATGCCGTTTCCGGCGGCGACGACCGTACAATCCGCATATGGGACGTTGAAAATGGGCAAGAAGTCCATCGCTTTGAGGGGCGCTCCACCGGGATAACCGCCGTCAATTTCGTCGAGTACAACCGCCTTCTTGTGGCCGATGGTAAAACGGTTCAGCTATTAGACGCCGACAGCGGGCGCGACGTAATCGAGATTCCGCCTCAACCGAGTGTGGTTCAGAGCGTAGGATACACCGGCGCCGCCAGCCGCCATTGCATTGTCATCGGAACGACAGAGAACGGCTTGCGCATGTGCGCGGCGCCGTAGCGGAGAAATGCGATGCCATTTGTGAAAATAGCGGCAGTCGCCGAAGTACCCGTGGGCACTGCAAAGCAAGTAGCACTAGGCAAACGCAAGCTCGCCTTATTCAACGTCGGCGGCGTGTTTTACGCCATCGACGACGCCTGCCCGCATAAAGGCGCCCCGCTATCGCAAGGCGAGGTCCTGGGCTTGGAAGTCATTTGCCCCTACCACGACGCCGCCTTCGACCTGACCACCGGCGCCCATCTGTGCCCGCCGGCCAAATCCGGCGTGCGAACCTACAAGGTCCAGATCGTCGGCGACGAAATTCAGGTCGAGATTGCTTTGTAGAAATCCTAACAAGGAGCCGCGCACGAAGTAAGCGGAGTGTAACTGCTTACTGCGTGCGCGGCTCTTTGTTAGGCGTCAGTCAATACGGGCGAATTGCCAGACCGGCACGTGCGGCGGCAGGCAACCGCTGTAAAAGGCTTGGTCGCCGATCAGCTCCTTCAATTTCTTCAGGGCCTGGCGCCGTACGGTGACGTAGTAATAATCGCAGCGAGTGTCCCGCGCCAAATCCCATATCTGATAGAGCTGATCCGCTTCCAGGCGCATTTCATGCAACTCCCAGGCGTTGTTCAGTTCCAGCGATTGGCGGTTGTCGAGGTGCTGGCGATAGGTCCGGTTGAAGGCCAGCATGTCATTGATGAGTGCGCGGTCGGGGAAACGCATGCAATCATAAAGCGGAGGCGCGTCAGCCAGATCGCGATAGCGGCGGCGCAGCAGCTTCAGGTCGGAAGAGAAATCCTCGGCCCGCGTGAGAACGTATCGGACCTCGCGCGGATCGAGAATTTCCCAATAGAGCGACAGCGACCGCACGGCGGGCCGCGTGGTGACGAGGCAGTCCGTTGCCTCGCACGGGTCGGTTGGTTCGGCCGGCGTCGAGAGCAGCACGGCGGCCAGGGCATAGTTCAGTGGGAACATGACAGGCGCCTCCTCAGAGGTCGGCGCGCGGACCATCCGTGGTCGCGCATAAGGACGCCATTCCGGCGCCCGGCTGACCTCGATTGTCGGGATGAAAGCGTGATAACGTGACGTTGGGCGGGAAAGAAGATGAACCGTGAGGGTCGGTCGCGCGGCGGAGAGCGCCGCAAAAATGGACTCGGACGGTTGGGGTTTATCCCCGCATCTCTTTCCAGGGAAAGCGTAGCTTACAAATCCGTCTTTGGATCTGTTATCGGCCCTCCTTGGCCTCTATTCGACTGTTTTGCGCCTCTGCTGTAGACGAAATGGAGAAAAAACTCCAAGGAGATGTTTCGCCGCCAAGCAAGACGGCAGCCATTTCCTAACCACCCTTAAAACAAATTAGGCGCTACGATGCAATACCGCTTGAGCGCGTCAATTTGTGAGCTAAGATTCCTAAAGCCGTCGCCAGATCGTTCGCCCGGATTCCGCCGAGGAGAGAAACGCGACATGCCTCACGTCGCTTGGGAACGCCTGCTCCGCCAACTTCCCGCCAAGGAGCAAGACGGTATGATGCTGATGACGAACACGCGCACAGAAATCGCCGTTCAGTCGATTCTCCGGCTGGATTCGGACTTTTTGATCATTAAAGGTCGCCTTGCAGGCAGTCAAGACGCCGGCCGCGTCTTCTTCATCCCCTACGCCCACATCGACCATCTTGGCTTCTACCGGGCCGTTAAAGACACCGAGTTTGACGACATGTTCGCCGGTTTGAACGGCCCAACGCTGCCTGCCATTGCCGTCACGCCTGAACCGGCCGCGGAGGAGCCGAAGACGCCGATCAAGTCGGCCGTGTTGGATCGCTTCCGGTCGCGCGGCGGTTCGACGATCATAGGCCGTAGTCCGTTGGCGCCACGCATGGAAGAAGAATCACATCCCGGCCTGCCCGCGAACGGACAAAAGAAGGATGGTCACCCGACCTAAGTTGTCATCTGCGGAAAAGAGGTTGCACAGGAACCCGTCCACATGGTACATTCGCATATTCCTATATTCGATGATGTTTCTGATGATGGCGTGTAGGAACGGAGGAGCCGAATGCTGGACTCGATGCGGCGGTTCAAGGCAGGCATCTTTCAGGCACTTGCCCATCCGACAAGGGTAGCCCTCGTGGAGTTTTTGAGATCTGGCGAGATGTCGGTGGGGCAACTTTGTGAAAAAATCGGGATCGAGCAGGCAAACGCCTCGCAGCACCTCGCCATTTTGCGGAACAAGCATCTCGTCGAAACTCGCAAGGACGGCAATCAAGTCTTCTACCGACTCCGTGACCCAAGAATAGGCGTTGTTCTGGAAGCACTCCGGGACTACTTCCTAGCTCACATCAGCGAAGCGTTACAAATGCTCAAGAAGGAACAGCAAGAGGCTGAGGCGAACAAGTTCGCGCAGGAGGTCAGCTGATGAGGATGGAAAGGCTGCCACGATTGGTGAGCGCCCTCCGGGGCTACACCTTTCAAACGTTACTCTCGGACTTGGTTGCCGGGCTGACGGTCGGCCTCGTTGCCTTGCCGCTGGCGATGGCCTTCGCCATTTCTTCGGGCGTGTCACCGCAGGCGGGCCTGTACACTGCCGTCATTGCCGGGTTCCTGATCTCGGCCCTCGGCGGCTCCAAGACGCAGATCGGAGGGCCGACCGGGGCGTTCGTGGTGGTCGTGTACGGCATCGTCGCCCACTACGGTCTTGACGGCCTATTCCTTTGCACGCTCATGGCAGGCGTATTTCTGCTCATTTTGGGCCTGACAGGGCTTGGCACGGCGGTCAAGTTCATGCCCCGCCCGGTCGTCATTGGCTTTACCAACGGCATCGCCGTCCTCATCGCCAGCACGCAAATCAGGGATTTTTTCGGTCTGCAAATCGACAAAGTGCCGGGCGAGTTCTTGGGTAGGGTCGAGGTTCTCGCATCCCACTTCCACACCATCTCTTTGACCTCGACGCTTCTCGCGGTTTCGGCCCTGGTCGTCATCATCCTCTTCATGAGGTTTCTCAAACGAGTTCCCGGCTCCATCGTCGCCCTGCTGCTCGGCACGCTGGTCGTCGTGGCGTTTCAATTGCCTGTGGAAACTATCGGCACACGATTCGGCGGCATCCCAAGCGGCCTCCCCTCCTTCTCCATGCCACACATCGACGCCAGCAAGATTGTGCCTCTGCTCTCCCCGGCACTGACCGTCGCTTTGCTGGGGGCCATCGAGTCGCTGCTGTCTGCCGTCGTCGCTGATCGAATGAGCGGCGACAAGCACAACCCCAACGTGGAACTTGTGGCACAGGGCATTGCAAATATCGTCTCACCGCTCTTTGGAGGGCTGCCCGCCACTGGCGCCATCGCCCGCACCGCAACGAACATCCGGGCCGGTGCGAAGACTCCGGTGGCCGGGATCGTCCATGTCCTCACGCTGCTCGCCGTCCTCTTGTTCGCCGCACCGCTCGCCCAATATATCCCCCTCGCCGTCCTCGCGGCTATCTTGATGGTGGTGTCCTACAACATGGGGGAGTGGAAGGAGATACCGAAAATCCTCAAAATGTCACGAGCTGACGTCAGCGTGTGGCTCGTTACTTTTGCCCTGACCGTCTTTGCGGATTTGACGCTGGCCGTGGAGTTCGGCGTCGTTCTCGCCGCCTTGCTGTTCATCAGAAAGGTGTCAAAGACTACGACCGTCTCGATGGTTACTAGAGAGTATGTCGAGGACGGCCATCTCCACATCTTGCAGGACAAGCACATCCCTGATTATGTCACGGTGGTCCGTATTCACGGCCCCTTCCTGTTCGGGACAACGGAACAGCTGGCCGTCGTCACCGACCGCATTCGGACCCTCACTCCCATCGTGATACTTCGGCTGCGAAACATGACGGCGATTGACGCGACCGGCTTGCTCACGCTGGAAGAAGTCGCTGACAAACTTCACGCCGCGGGTCAGACCCTGATCTTGTGTGGTGCAAGACCCCAGCCCGCCAAGCTACTGCGGCAGGCTAAGTTCGAGCAACACATCGGTCGAGACAACGTCTGCCTGCACATCAAGGCGGCATTGGAACGAGCGGGGCAAGTATATCAGGGCCTCCAGACCACCAAGGACCGCGTGGCGTCAAGTGCTTGAGTTTGGGGACGGCTTCGGCTCCCGCGCCTGGCGGACGCCCGACCCTCACGGGGTATGTACCGGCGGATTCGCTTCGCCGTCCGCCGCGCGATTGCGTCCTTCCCGCAGCGAATCCCGTTCCGCGTCCAGGCGCCCGGCGTCGGCCCGCGCCCAACTGTGATGCGCCAAATCGGAATAGCGCCGCGCCTCGTCCGAACGACCCGACCGCTCGCATAACACTTGCAGTCCCAGCGCCGCGCGTACGCTGCCGGGGTCGTGCGCCAACGCCTCCTCGAACGCCTCTTCCGCCACATCCGGCCGGCCGCCGAACAGCGCCGCCTCGCCCCACGCCTCCATGAAATACGAGCCGTTGCCCCAGGCGTGATGGCCGTAGTCGTCCTTCGAGCGCGTCGCCGCCTTCGCCAGCAGCTTCAGCCCCTCGTCCTCCGACCCCGTCTGGCAGAGCAGCAACCCTTGCGTCTCCCACACTTGGTATTCCATCTGCGGATCGCCCTTCTTGTCGCGATACGTCTGCCGCAGCGACTCGACTTCCGGCGCCGCCCGCGCGGCGTCGCCTTGTTGAAGATAAATCAGAGCGGCCATATAGCTTGCCGTCGTCTTGTCATGGCGGCGGAAGTGATCCACGACTTTCAGCGCTTCGGCCCAATCGCCCTCCGCCAGGTGCAGACGAAACCACGGCGTCCACTGCTTGAACCCGGCCGCTTTGGCTTCCGCCTCGATGGCCCGAGCCTCGGTATAACGGCCGTCATGCGTCAGCGACACGAGCAGAATTTCCAGGTGATGCGAAAACTGCTGGTCGTCGGCCGGCTTGACGTTCATCTCTTTGTGGTACGCCCGTTCCAGTTCGATGGCGTGGGCCGAGCGGTCGCTGGTCTTGTCCCAACGGCCCAGGCGCGTGGCCAGATGAGCCTGCATGTGGAAAGGATGCGGGATGCCGGGCGACGATTTGATGTAATTCTCGGCGTTCGTCCAGCCCAGGGCGGGCCGGCCGTAGCCTTCGTAGAAGTGCAGCAATTCGTGATTGGCGCCGGGGTTGAGCGGGTTGAGGCGCACGAGAGCCTTGTAGTACGGCAGGGCCGACACCTCGCCGCCGAAGCCGCGGGCGCCGCCGGACAGCTGCGCCCGGCCGTACCACGCTTCTTCATCGTCGTCGTAAACGGCGATCATGTTGTCGAGGGTGGCGATGGCGGCCTTTTTGCGTGCGTCGGCGTCGCCGACGCCGGGGACCAGTCCCTTTTCCTGCAAGCGGGCCAGGATCAGTCGCTGCTCTCGGTCGTTGGCCTTGTCGCGCAATTCGCCGGCTTTGATTAAAGGCTTTTTCGGATCGCCGTGGTCCCATTTGTCCATCGCCCGGCTCAGGCCCCACCACGCCATCGCGCAGTCGGGGTCATACTGCGCGGCCGTCTCGAAGGAGCGGGCCGCTTCCATCCACACATAGGAGTAGAAATATCCGAAACCCTGATCGACGAACGCCTGACACTCCGGCGAGTGGGTGCTGACGGGATAGCGATAGAGGCAGAGGTTGGCGGCGATTTTCGACGGCGCCAGGCCGCACAGTGGCAGCTTGGCGGGAAGAGTGGTGGGTTCCGCGCACAGGGCGGGAAGGGCGAACAGGGACGCGGTCAGCGCGACGGCCGCGAGACGGGAAGGCGCCATGATGCGGTTCCTTGGTGGGATAGCTTCTCTGCCTATTATTGTGGACGGCGGGGGCAGCGGTTGCCAGCCGAAATCCGCCGTGAGGTCAGGAAATAGTGTGCGCGCGGATTCAGGAGCGGACCATCACACCGGAACGTAGCGCGTGATCCCCGGCACACGGTCAAAATCGGCATCGTTGCTGGCGAGGTGAGTCAGCCCGTTCGCCTGCATCAGCGCCACGACCAGAGCGTCGTTGCTGAGTAGGCCGGTTTGCTGGCTAATTGCCGCTGCCGCATCAATAAAGGTGGGCGGAATGGTCAGAATCTGAATGCCGAACTGCGGAACCTCCTGGACGGCCTGGCGAAAACGAGTCAGCCCCTGAAGCTGGACGGGATGTTTCTTTAACCGCTGAGCGATGCCGGAAAACGGCCAGCCGAACAGCGCGCATGCTTCCAGGGTCATCAGCCGGTGAGCGAACTCGCTAAGGATGTGGGTAGAGGTAAAGCCCGATAAATCCTGGTGTTCGATCCGTTCCAAAAGGTCGGTGCAAGCCGGTCCGAAAACGGGATGAGGTTGAAAATGGTACACCAACGTGTTGGCATCCACGAAGACCGCTGTCCCGCCGGGAAGATCGGCAAACGTCATGGTTCCTCCGGGGGCGGCGGGAAATCGAGTTCGGGGTCTACTGCGAATCGATCCGCTAATTCCGCGCTCCCTTTCCAGCCCATCAATCCGGCGGTTCGGCGCGCCTTGCTGATCGCGGTGTGGACGGTGACCCGCACCTTTTCGTGCTCCTGCAGAGGCAGAGGTTGGGTCAGCTTCAGAGCGCCGTTCTCGTAAACCGCATCCAGGGTGATCGCCATGAGTGAATCTCCTACGGAAATGGATGGAATGCACCCCTCCCATTGTATCGCAGAGCCGGAAAAGCAAAGCGCCTACTCCGATGCGACTTAATCAGCGACTCAAGCCACGTCACCTTTTCGCACTTCCCAAAACATCTGGCCCGAATGCTTGCGATCTATGAAATAATGGTGATTGCGATTCTGAATCGCGTCGATCACGGCCCTCGCATCTTCGGCCGTCTTTTTATCGGAATGTCCGAGCAAACCCTCAAGCGCCGGAACGGCGTCACGACTTAATGAATACGCAAGAATGCAACAGCCCCGGTAGCGCACGATAGACGACCTGTCAGCGATCGCCGCCAGACCGATGCGGAAAGCTATGTTATTGGTTCGCGCGTACCGAATACTATGAAACGCCATGTCGCGCCGTGCCTCATGACGCTTAGCAAATGGAAAGAACTCTTCAAAAAATGCCAACACTCGGTCGCCCAAATCGCGCAGTTGTTGCCAAGCGGCGTGACGAGCGGCCTTGTCTTTAGTATCAAACGAAGCAACTAAAACACGAATTTCGTCGTCTTCCATCGCGAAACCTCAGCGGCTGAACTTGTCTGTTGAGTGCGTACTCTATCCTGACCAACGCGCGCTTAACGCAACTTATCGCCTGCAAATCGCGCACCCGCGTAGTCTATCTCGGGGGAGCTTTCAGACGGCGGCGAAGCTCTTCGTTTTCCCGGCGCAGACGTTCGATTTCGGCTTCCGCTGCGTGGAGAGCCTGCCGTTCCTCCGGCGGAGTTCGGAGTAATTTCCCTGTTGCGGGGTCGTAGAGGCGAAGCAGTTCTCCTTGCCCTCTCAAATGCAGCTTCAGCACGTCGCTTGGCAGGCGACCGCCCAAAGCCCGAATCCGAACATAGCGCCCCTGATGAAGTCGATAGCCTTGCAGCCGAGGTTTCAGATATTCGCCGTAGGGGTCAAAAAGGAAATACTCCTGTACTTTCAGGTCGCGGTACACTTCCATCTTATCTTCCACGTCTTCTTCGCGCGTGGACGCGCAGGTTAGTTCTATCACCAGATCCGGCCCCTTACCGTCCTCCCAAATTTGGTAACGGCGACGGTCAGGCGTTTTTGAGACTCCTCGCACGACCATCACGTCAGGAGAAAGATTGTAATCTTGGGAGCCGGGAACGTAGTGAACGTACATGTTCCCTCCTACCAGCGCTAGCGGATCATCGGCGAGCCAGACCTCAAGTGGTTCAAGGAGGTAACGCAGGTTTCTGACGTGGCGTGGGGTCTCACCTAACGTCCGCCCCTCAGACTCCGCGTAGAATATCCCGCCCCTGCTAACATCGCGAAGAATTTTCGACATTGTCCATCCCTTCCCTTCCCTGTCGTCGCTTGAGTTGCGTAGAACGCGCCGTGTATCTCAATATGCCTTGGCCAACACCACCCGCCCCGCCGAGGGTTGGCCCGTGACCATGCACTTGCCCGCTTCCTTCGCTCGGTCAAACGGGATGCAGCGGATTGTCGCCTTCGTCTCGTTGGCGATGCGGTCTTCCGTCTCGCGCGTGCCGTCCCAATGCGCCAGGTAAAAGCCGCCCGGCTCTTCGATGCGCTTTTTGAAATCGTCGTAGGAGTCGATCTCGTGCAAGTTGGCGTCGCGGAACGTCTTCGCGCGGTTGAACAAGTCGGCCTGCATCGCCTTGAGTAGCTCGCCGACGCGCTTCGCCGCCCCCTCCAGCGGTACGCCCATTTCCTTCGACTCGCGGCCCGGCAGGTCGCGCCGCGCCAGTACACACGCCCCTTTGGCCAAGTCTTTCGGCCCTATTTCGATTCGCACCGGCACACCCTTCAATTCCCATTCGTTGAACTTGTAGCCGGGCTGGTACTGTTCGCGGTCGTCCACCTTCACGCTCACCGGCTCGTAGTCCAGCCATGAGCGTAAATCGAGATCGCGTATGGAGGCGGCTAATTTGTTCGCGGCTTCGAGCACATTTACTCGCTCCTCCGGCGTCTTGAAGATCGGCACGATCACCGCATGGAGCGGCGCCAGGCGCGGCGGCAGCACCAGCCCCTGATCGTCGCTGTGCGTCATGATGAGGCCGCCGACCAGCCTCGTAGACACGCCCCAGCTAGTGGCCCAGGCGTATTCGCGTTTGCCCTCCTTGCTCTGGAACTGCACGTCAAACGCCTTGGCGAAGTTCTGACCGAGGAAATGACTCGTTCCCGCTTGCAGCGCCCGGCGGTCCTGCATCATCGCCTCAATGCAGAGCGTGTACACGGCGCCGGGGAATTTCTGGCCCTCGCTCTTCCGCCCGACGATCACCGGCATCGCCATCCATTCCTCGGCGAAAGTCCTGTACACTTCCACCATCCGCTTTGTCTCTTTCTCGGCTTCCTCTTGATTGGCATGGGCGGTGTGGCCCTCCTGCCAGAGAAACTCAGTGGTGCGCAGGAACAGCCGGGGGCGCATTTCCCAGCGCACCACGTTGGCCCACTGATTGATGAGCAGCGGCAGATCGCGGTAGCTCTGGATCCAGTTCTTGTAGGTGTGCCAGATGATCGTCTCGGAGGTCGGCCGGACGATCAGTTCTTCTTCGAGCTTCGCGGCCGGATCGACTTCGATCCCGCCGCCGGGGACGGCCTTGAGGCGGTAATGGGTGACGACGGCGCACTCCTTGGCGAAGCCCTCCGCCATCTGTTCCTCGCGCGCCAGGAATGATTTTGGAATAAACAGCGGGAAATAGGCGTTGACGTGCCCAGTGTCTTTGAACATGCGGTCGAGCGCGCGTTGCATCTTTTCCCAGATCGCGTAGCCGTGCGGCTTGATGACCATGCAGCCGCGCACGTCGGAGTTCTCGGCGAGGCCGGCGCGGTTGACGATGTCGAGATACCATTGGGAATAATCGGCGCTGCGGGTGGCAATTTTCTCGGCGGCCATGCTTGCTCCTGTGCGGTGGAAAGAATGGTACGATTATAGATGATTGACACGGTTAGGTCAGGGCGGATGTGGTCCCGGCGGATTGCCGCGTCGGCGGCGAGCGACTACATTGGCTAAGTACACGGATGAGGACCGCCGCCGGCTTTCGGGTCCGCCTCAAGGAAAACCGGATGGCAGAAGTAGCCCTTGCCTTTATCTGGCACCAGCACCAGCCCTATTATCCCGACGATGTTGCCGGCGAAAATCCCATGCCCTGGGTGCGCCTGCACGGCGTCAAAGATTACTACGGCATGGCCTTGCATCTTCTGGAGTTTCCGGAGATGCGTTGCACGATTAATCTCGTGCCGAGCCTGCTAGTGCAGCTCCTCGCCTACACGGAGCGCGGCGCCAGCGATCGCTTCCTCGACGTTTCGCGCGTTCCGGCCGACGGGCTGAGCGAGGCCGATGGCCTTTTCCTCCTCGACCACTTCTTCATGGCGAACGTTGATCACATGATCGCGCCATTCCCGCGCTATGCCGAGCTGTATCATCGCCGCGCCGTCGGGCGCAACAGCGCGGAAGAAGCTTTGCGTCGCTTCAAGCCGACCGATCTACGCGACTTGCAAGTCTGGTTCAACCTGACGTGGGTTCATCCGCTGGCCTTCGAGCGCGACGAGCTGCTGCGCGGCCTGCGCGACAAGGGCCGGAACTATACCGAGGACGACAAAAACGCCTTGCTGGCCAAGCACCTCGACATCCTACGCGAAGTGGCGCCGCTGCACCGGCAGCTGGCCGAAAGCGGCCAGGTCGAGCTTACCACAACGCCGTTCTACCACCCCATTCTGCCGCTGTTGTTCGACAAGAAACTCGCGCGCGAAGCCATGCCCGACGCCGCCCTGCCGCAGTACACCGGCGGCTACCCCGACGACGCCGCGCTCCACGTCCGCCGGGCAGTCGAACTTCACACCCAACTCTTCGGCAAGCCGCCGCGCGGCATGTGGCCGGCCGAGGGGTCGGTGTGTCAGTCGATGATCCCGCTGCTGGCTCAACACGGCATCCGCTGGATCGCCACCGACGAGGAGATCCTCAGCGCCTCGACGCACGGCCACATCCACCGCGACGGCAAGGGCCACGTCAATGAACCCGGTCGGTTATATCGCCCTTATAAGGTCCGTGAAGGCGATGCCGAGCTAGGGATTGTCTTCCGCGATCATGCCTTGAGCGACCTGATCGGCTTTCACTATCAGCACACCGAACCAGAAAAAGCGGCCGATGACTTTATGAACTGTCTGGCAGGCATCGGCCATGCGGTCGGCGACGGCGGCCCCGCCTTGGTTAGCGTTATCCTGGACGGCGAAAACTGCTGGGAACACTACCCCGGCGGCGGCGTGGACTTCTTGCGCGCCTTGTACCGCCGCTGCACCACGACGCCCGGCGTCCGGCCCACGTCGGTCGGCGACTTTTTGGAGCGACATCCTCCGCAAGATGTGCTGCCGCGATTGTTCGCGGGCAGCTGGATCAGCCACAACTTCGCCATCTGGATCGGCCACGAAGAGGACAATACGGCCTGGGACGCTCTGCATCGCGCCCGCGAATACTTGGTGCGTCGCAACGGCCCAATGGGGAATGAAACGCCAACGGCGGTCGAACGGGCATGGCAAGAGCTTTACATCGCCGAAGGTTCCGACTGGTTCTGGTGGTACGGCGATGACCATTCCAGCGCGCAGGACGCCCTGTTCGACTATCTGTTTCGCAAGCATTTGCAAAACATTTATCTATTGCTCGGCGACGAGCCGCCGGCCGACCTGTCGCGGCCCATCAGCCGTCGCGCCCGCCAGCACGTCCACTACACCTCGCCGCGCGCCTTCCTGGACGTGAACATCGACGGCCGGGCCACGTTCTTCGAGTGGGTCAGCGCCGGCCGCTATGCCTGCCAGAACGAACGCGGTACGATGGCGATGGCCACGAGCGGGCCGCTGGAAGAACTATTCTTCGGCTTCGACCTAAAACGCCTGCTCGTCCGCGTCGATTGTGACGGCCCCGCCCGCATGGCCCTAGCCGACTGCGAGATGTTGCGCGTAGGCTTCGTCGAGCCGGCCGGCCGCGAGTTCCGGCTGCACCATCCAGGACGAACCGATCAGTTCGTCGAGCTGTTGCATCGCGGCCAGCCTGTCGCGGATTTCACGGTCGAGGCGGCCGTGGATCAGATTGTGGAAGTGGCCGTGCCGTTCGACGCCCTGGGCGTGGCGGTGGATGAGCCGGTGCAGTTTTTCGTTGAAGTGCTGCGCGGCGGTCGCAGCCATGACCGCGCTCCGCGCCAGGGCGCCATCGCCCTTGCCCGGCCGTCGCCGCATTTTGAGCTGGTGATGTGGGATGTATGATTAACATCCTTACGAGCCGCGACCGTAACAGTAGTTTCACAAAGTACTCCTCACGCT
>DHJA01000166.1:20743-25553 GCA_002404095.1 Planctomycetaceae bacterium UBA4732
GTGAAACTACTGGTAAGGGAGCGGAGGCGGTTTCCCCGCTCCCTTACGGTCGCGGCTCGTAAAGGCGCTTTTTTCGAGGCCGTTGTCCGCGGACGAACAACATGGACTTGACCCTCAAAGGTTTTGCCTCCTCATTGCGGAGTTTGCCGATGCCGGAATTGCGCAAAGATCCCATCGTGGGCCGTTGGGTCATCATCGCCACCGACCGGGCCAAACGGCCCGTCGCGCCCAAGATCGAACCCGTGCCGTCCGGCTCCTTCTGCCCCTTTTGCGAGGGCAATGAGATCCATACACCCCATGAAATCCTCGCTTACCGCGAACGCAACACCAAGCCCGACGAGAAAGGTTGGCGCGTGCGCGTCGTACCCAACAAGTTCCCGGCGTTGCAAATCGAGGGCGGTCTGGACAAGCGCGGCGACGGCATCTACGACCATATGAACGGCATCGGCGCCCACGAAGTCATCCTCGAATGTCCCTTCCACGAAACGTCGATCTCCAACCTCACGGAAGAGAACATCCGCGAGATCCTCTGGGTCTACCGCGATCGTCTCATCGACCTCAAGAAAGACCCACGCCTGGTTTACGGCATGGTGTTCAAGAACGTCGGGACGGCGGCCGGCGCCTCGCTCGAACACTCGCACTCGCAGCTCATCGTCACGCCCATCGTGCCGATCAACGTCTGGGAGGAAATGACCGGCAGCCTGGAGTTCTTCAACTACCGCGGCCGCTGTATCTATTGCGACATGATTCATCAGGAATTGACCACGGCCAAGCGTATCGTGCTGGATTCGCCGAGCTTCGTCAGCTTCTGTCCCTACGCCAGCCGCTTTCCGTTCGAGACGTGGATACTCCCCAAGAATCACAATAGCCATTACGAGAACATTCAGAAAAACGAGGTGGAAGAACTGGGAACGGTGCTAAAGACCATCTTGTTGAAGTTGGAGAAGGCGTTAGACAAGCCGGCTTACAATTACATCATTCACACGTCGCCGCTCGACACGCCGATGTTACCCCATTATCACTGGCACATTGAGATAATACCGCGGCTGACGCGCGTGGCCGGCTTCGAGTGGGGCACGGGGTTCTACATCAACCCGGTGCCGCCGGAGCAGGCCGCGCAGTTTCTGCATGATACGGAGGTGGATTTGTCGGTGAAGGTAAAGCGGTGAGAAAACAACTAACGAATCCTATGTAGTCTGTCAAAGCCCTCGTTCAAAGCCCTCGTTCAAAGCCCTCGTTCCCAAACTCTGTTTGGGAACGCCATCCGCGAAACTCCGTTTCGCGTCAAGATGCGGTCTTCGCCTGCTCCCAGACGGGAAACAGAGTTTCCAGAAGCGGGTTCCCAAACGGAGTTTGGGAACGAGGGTTACGAGGGTTATTCGCGCCAAGGATACTTCCGGGCGCGCAAGCCACGCGGCGGCGAGCGTTCCACTGTTGGAGAAAGAAAAGATGTCGCCGGGGGTCGCCGCCCCGCACCACAGAGGAGCTTGTCCCATGAAAAAGCTCATCCTTCCCGCCCTGCTGACCGCCGTCGCCGCTTTCGCCTTCCTGCCTTCTCACGCCCAGGCTCACGGATTCAGCATCTCGATCAACCCGGGCGGCGGATACTACGCCCCCGCCTACGGCTACGGCTACGGCAACCCCGTCTACTCCGGCTACAATCAGGGCTATTACAACTACACCCCGAGCTACTATACCCCGAGCTACTACGCCCCCAGCTACTACGGCGGCGCCAGCTACTATCCCTACGGATATAGCAACTACGGCTACTCTCCTTATTACGGCCATGAATGGCGCGAACACGAAGAACACGAACACCACGAGTGGCACGAACACCACGACCAAGGTGGTTGGGAACATCATCACCACTGAGAAGAGGCGCCGAGAGAAAGGCCGGATTGCCTCCGGCCTTTTTTCGTTTTCAGGGTAGAGCGGCTGGTTCGGAATATGGCGTCCGGCGCATCGATTCTGTATCCTGCCAGCAGCAAGACGCCGTCCGTTTGACCCGCTTTGAATATGCTCCAATGCCTGACCCCGGCCGACTTCTGACCACCCTCCAACGCGCCGTGGACGCCTTTCGCGCCACGCCTGGCCGCCGCGGCCGCGTCGTCGATCTTCAGGGGGCGGCCGAAATCCTCGTCGCTGGCGATCTCCACGGCAACCTCGACAACTTCCGTCGTCTACTCCAGATCGCCGACCTCGCCCGCAATCCGGCGCGACAGTTCGTCTTGCAAGAGGCGATCCACGGGCCGCATCGCTATCCAGCCGGCGGAGATCGGTCGCACCAGCTTCTCGACCTCATCGCCGCCCTCAAATGTCAGTATCCACGCCAGGTTCATTTTCTGATTGGCAACCACGAACTGGCACAGGCTACCGGACGACGCATTGCCAAGGATGATGTGGAGTTGAACGATCTTTTTATGGACGGCGTTCGCACGGCCTACGGAGATCGCGCCGATGAAGTATGCTCCGCGTATCTGCGCTTGATCGCCACAGCCCCGTTGGCGTTGCGCACGGCCAACCGCGTCTTCCTCAGTCACAGTCTACCGCCGTTGTCTCTCCTACCGGCGTTCGATCCGGCCGTGTTGGAACGCGATGAGACCACCGACGCTGACTGCGTTCCCGGCGGCGCCGTTCACGCCCTCGTCTGGGGCCGCGATACGCGCCCCGAGACGGTCGCGGCTTTCCTGCAAAAGATGGACGCCGACTTGCTTATCACCGGGCACATCCCCTGCGACCGCGGCTTCGACGCCCCCAACGACCGCCAGCTAATCCTCGACAGTCTCGGCCATCCGGCCGCGTACTGCCTATTTCCCGCCGACCGCCCGCTGACGCATCCCGAGTTGTTGAACTGTATAGGCTTGCTGTAATCTGAACCTTTATGGACACTGAAACGCCGCCAAGCCGTCCGGCCCCGCCACAGACGCCCCTGGACGCCCTCGGGCCACTAATCCAAGAGCAAGTCATCATTGAGGATCGCACATTTGTCATTTACCGGCCCGGCGACTCCGACAAGCTCATGGAGCATCCGGCCGTCCACGCCGCTTTTGCCGCCGACGAGTACCTACCCTACTGGGCCGACCTATGGCCGGCCGCGCGCATGTTGGCCAAGGCGATCCTCCGCGAACCGTGGGCCGAACATCAAGCCCGTCTTGGATCGCTGAACGCCCTTGAAATCGGCTGCGGCCTCGGTCTGCCCGGCGTCGCCGCCTTGGCGATGGGCTTGCCCGTCACCTTCAGCGATTACGACGCCACCGCTCTACGCTTCGCGGCCGACAACGCCGAGGCCAACGGCTTCTTCGACTTCAAGACGCTCCAACTCGATTGGCGCCATCCGCCGGCCGAGCAATTTTCCGTACTACTGGCATCCGACCTCATCTATGAAGTGCGCAACGTCGCGCCCCTGGTGGCGCTTATTCAAAAAATGATGCGTTCCGACGGTTTTTGCCTGCTGACCGACCAGGACCGCGTTCCGTCGCATGTATTGCGCGACACGCTCAGCGCGGAGGGGGTTCCGTTCACCACTCAGGTGGCGCGGGCCGGCGAACCCGGCGGAAGGCGCGTCAAGGGTACGCTTTACCGCATCGGAAAGCAATAAAAAGGGTGGCTTAACTCCTATGAACCCGCCCGAATCGCCGCCTGCTTTGCTCGGTGGACCGCCGATCCGCCCCGCAGGACCGCCAGACTGGCCGGCCGCTGACGAGGAGGTCGGAGAGGTGTTGCGGTCGGCGTGGCGCGACGGATCGTGGGGCAAATACCAAGGCGGCGCCGTCGAGCGGTTGGAACTGCGGTTAGCGCATGAACACGGCGTCGCTCATGCCGCCGTCTGTTCGAGCGGTACGCTGGCCATCGAACTGGCTCTGCGCGCCCTCAAGGTCGGCCCTGGCGACGAAGTGATACTCGCTGCCTACGACTACCCCGGCAATTTCCTCGCGGTCCACGCGGTCGGCGCCCGACCCGTGTTGGCGGACGTGGCGCCGGACGACTGGAACCTCGATCTTACTTCCGTGGCCGAGGCGTTCAGTCCCGCGACGCGCGCGGTTATCGCTTCCCATCTGCACGGCGGCTTGATCCCGATGCGGGAGCTAACCGCTTTGGCCGCGGCGCACGGCTCCGCCGTAATCGAAGACGCGGCCCAGGCGCCGGGTGCGATGGTACAGGGCCGACGCGCCGGCGCCTGGGGCGACATCGGCGTCCTGAGTTTCGGCGGCTCGAAGTTAGTCAGCGCCGGCCGCGGCGGCACCCTGTTGACCGGCCGCGCCGACCTGTATCAGCGGCTCCGGCTGATTTTGCACCGGGCGGGAAACCTGCTTTATCCTCTCTCCGAACTCCAGGCCGTCGTGCTGGCGCCGCAGTTCGACCGGCTCGACGAACGCAACATGCGTCGGCGCCGAACCGTCGCTCTGCTGGCGGACCATCTCCGCGACGTACCGGGTCTGCGTCTCATTCGACCGCGCATGGTGGACGGTGAACCGTGTTACTACAAAGTCGGCTTTCAGTTCGACGCCGAGCGCTTCGGCTTGACGCGGACGCGTTTCACCGCGGCCGTGCGGATGGAAGGAATCGCGCTGGACCCCGGATTCCGCGCTCTTCACATCGGCCGTTCGCCCGCCCGCCTTCGCCGCGTCGGTTCCCTGGCGGAAGCGGAGCGCGCCCACGACGGCGCCGTCGTACTGCACCATCCGATATTGCTGGCCGATGACACGGACGTGGTACAAGTCGCGGATGCCATTCGGAAGGTCCACCGCTGGAACACTCAGCTAGCAGTTCTTTAGAGGCACAAACAAAAAGCGAGCGGCGGGGTTTATCC
>DHJA01000166.1:25664-36123 GCA_002404095.1 Planctomycetaceae bacterium UBA4732
TTATCCCCGCCGGGACAAGCCCAGCGGCTCGCTACTTGGAACGCCTCAAAATCGGAAGACGCCCCTCTTCGCTTTGCGGCCTTGACAAAAGTCGAAGCATTTCGTATCTGCCCCCCCTCCACATTCAGCGAACGAGTTTACGCGCGGCCGGCGGAGGCGCCGTCGCGGTCGGCCGGCCAGGGGAACGGCGTCCGTTCGGGGGAACGGGTGCGCCTGTCTTCGGCGCGGGAGTGTGGCGGTACGGCCGGCAGGGACGCGAAAGAATACGGTCGAATCGGATCGTTTTTCTTGGAGTTGCTTTAACGCTGAGGCCGATAACACAGAACGCAATCGGCCTATGTTCAGGCCGCAACGGACGGGGGTTTGGCAGCGCAGGTTCGGTTCCTAAAGGGGCTGCGGGGATGGAGATTGGGGAATTGAGGATGGGGCGAAAAGATAGGAATCGTCCGTCTTTTCCCTTCACCCTCCTTTGTCCGCCCTCCACCCTTAGCGGAAGGAACCCAGCCACAGCCTGCCTATCAGCAGGGAGGAGTCCATGGCGACGCATCTGGACGTGGATGTCCCGCAACTATGGCGTGACTACAGGGCCAATCCCACCATTGAACAACGCAACCAGCTGCTCGAAAACTACTTGCCCTTGGTCAAATATAACGCGGAAAGGATTTGGGCGCGATTGCCGGACGGCGTTGATCTTGATGACCTCATAAGTTCCGGCGTGTTCGGCCTGCTCGACGCTATTCAGGCGTTCGACCTGGAGCGCGGCGTGAAGTTCGAGACGTACTGCGTACCGCGCATCCGCGGCGCCATGTTGGACGAACTGCGGACAATGGACTGGGTGCCGCGACTCGTCCGCAGTAAATCCAGCAAGATGGAAGAGGCGCGCAAGTCGCTGGAAGCGTCGCTGGGCCGGCCGCCGCGGCCGGATGAAATGTGCGAAAGACTTGGCGTGACGTTGGCCGAATTCAGCAAGATGGTCGGCGAGGCCACGGCCGTCAGCCAGGTCAGCCTTAATAAGAAGTGGTATGAAACCGACAGCTACAAGGACGTGCGCGAAATCGACATTCTGGAGGATAAAAAGGCGGAAGACCCGACGGCCCGCATCCAGAACCGCGACCTAATGCGGCTGGTGACGCGCGGTCTGAACCGCAACGAACGGCTGATTGTCATCCTCTATTACTATGAGGATATGACGATGAAAGAGATCGGCGCCACACTCGACCTGAGCGAGTCGCGCGTCAGCCAGATGCACTCTAGCATCGTGTCGCGGTTGCAGGGGCAGCTAGCGCAACGTAGGCGAGAATTCAGCGACTGAACTGTTTCAACGAGTGCGAACCAGGGGGCTTCCCGGACGGTTTGGGAAGCCCCTTAGCTTTTTTGTTGTGCCGTGAAAAGCGACAAGTGCGCGGCGAGCCGTCGTGTTTATCCCGGCAGGCTGTACGGCGACGACGAGTCCATACTTTGCTGTCCGGTGGCCATACGGCGACAGTGATCGAAGTGCAATTGCCATTCACGCTGATGTATGCGCCGGCACAAGTCCTCACAAGGCGACCTGCCGGCAGACGACACCTCACACAAATCGACAAACGCGAATGGTTCCCAGTCTGCGTCCGTCGCTAGAAATCGCGCCGACGAGGGAAACGCCTCACCGGTCAAGTCGCGGGCTACCGTCTATGAGTATGCGTAAATCCGATGAACGCCCGCGCGACAAAATCAATATGTGGAGTTGAAAAAGTCATTTTCGGGTCGATACCGCCGAGTAAGATTTGGCGAAACCTAACGGCGGACACTGTGCTGGTCAAGACCGAACTACCGGACAAGCGAGCAGCGGCTTGGGTGTACCTCTCGATTTTGGGCGCATGCGGCGCGACCGCCCCGCGCTCAAACGCGGGGCTACAAGCTGAAGGCCCGTGAACGGGGCTGGAAGCGTTGTCAGCCCCGTTCACGGGCCTTCAGCTTGTAGGACCGTGCTTTAGCACGGGCCGTCCTGCGGCCAGCTGCCAAAATCGAGAGGGACACTCCGCGGCTCGGGCCGTTGCGGCGCCTGTGACTCTACCGTAGCATGGTAAGGCGGATGGATTTTCTCTCCGCCGTATCGGCGCCGAGGTCGCGGACGATGGTCGGCTCTGTTTTTCGACAGGAAATGCTGCTCGGCGGCCGGCGCAGCCGCCTCTACGCGCTGCGCTGGACCTATGTTGGTTGGCTCATTATACAGATATTCGTTCTCTGGGTATCTTATATGATCCTGGAGATGCAGCACTCCATTGCCATCCGCGGATCCGGCCAGTCGTCAGCCATGAACCCCTCTTCCGCTCCGGCCGTCGTGGGCGGCTGGTTCGCCTCGGCGTTTATCTTTCAGCAGATGATCCTTCTGCTGATGGCCACGCCCGCTTTCGTGGCCGGGGCCATAACCGATGAAAAGCGCCGCGGTACACTGCAATATCTGCTCACCACAAGCCTTGACACTCGGCACATCATCCTCGGCAAGATGTTCGGCCGCGTCGCCCAAGTGGGCTTACTTACGCTCGCGGGCCTGCCGTTGTTCGCCCTCATGGCCGGCTTCGGCGGCGTCGAACCGGGCACGCTTCTTATCGCCGTCGCGGTCCTCCTGGCGCCGATGTTCGCCCTCAGCGCCGCCACGATCCTCGCGTCCGTCCTCTGCCGCCAAACGCGCGACGCTGTCTTGTTATTGTACATTCTCGGGCTGGTGGGTTGGCTGGTGGTCGCCCTCATCGGCGGGCCGCTGCAATACCTCGATCCGATGTACGCCCTCGACCCCGCGTGGGCGCCGTGGCCTAACATCGACTGGCCGGAGTTGGCAGTCCGCCTGTCGGTCGAAGTCGGCGTCTGGGGTTTGCTCGGCTGCGTCTGCCTGGCCGTGGCCGTCTGGCAACTGCGCCCTGTCTACGTCCGCGAGTCGGAAAGTCCCGTAATCAAGCCAATGTGGTACCACGGTGAGCGCGTACCGATCGGCGACGACCCCGTGCGCTGGCGCGAACGGTACGTCGAACGGTTGATGCCGGCCACATTTAAGGCGTTCCTCACTCCGCTTTTGCTTCTCCCTTACGGCTTGGTCTACCTCGTCACGTCGAAATCCTCTTCCGGCCGGGCACAACGGTTATCATTGTGGCCGGGCGTAGTGCTAACGGTGCTGCTCACGACGACTTCCTCGCTGTTCATTTTATGGGCGTGCCTGCCGCCGACCGCGACGCTGCCGGGCGTGATACAAGCCATAACCCGCCTCGACCTGAGCCGGCTGCGCTCGATGACGCCGGAGGGCGCCGAGGGTTATTTCCTCCTCCAAGGGCTGGCGGTGATGTTGCTCGGCAGCTTCCTCGTCGGCATTCGCTGTTCCGGCGCGATCACCGGCGAACGCGAGCGGCAGACATGGGAGGCCGTACTGCTCACGCCGATGAGCGCGAAGCAACTCGTTACCGGCAAGTTATGGGGAGTTATGGGAGCGTGTTATTGGTATTTGCTGGCCTACGCGGTGCCGGCCGTGTTGTTGTCGGCGTTGGGCGGCGTCGGCTGCCTGGGCTGGACGGCGTTGTTGCTGGCGGTGACGGTGTTGGCGATGTATTACATGGGAGCGGTGGGCATTTGGTGTTCGGCCCGGTCGAAAACGTCGTGGCGGAGTTTACTCGCCACAATGGGGATGGGTTATCTATTTGGTCTCGCCTTATATCTATTGGACGCCCTCCCCGTTTCCATCTTAACGGCCATCGTCAACCTGAGCCTGTACCTCATCGACAGGTCGGCCGGGACGCACCTGTACAACGCGGCGAACGCGAGCGGCGTGGCCAGCTTCTTCGGTTCCACGACGTTCACGGCGTTGTCGTGCATCGGCCTGGCTCTGATCTTCCTTTTTCTCTCGCGGTTGTTCCTTGGCCGGGCGCAGCGCTGGATCGCCGACCGCGAACGCACACGCCATTGGCACGAGGAACCCGTCTACCGTCGCGCGCGGCGGGCGGGCGGTTATCAACCGCGGTATTATCCGTGAAGGTCACACCAACCCCAGCAATTGCGGTACTTTTTCGCGTAACAGTTCAATCTCGCGGTGCGTCTCGCCCAGATAGGCCAGTAAGCGCAAGTCGTCGCGCGTCACCGTGCCGCCGGTTAGCAGCCAGGCGCGCACGCGAAACAGCTTGTAAAGTTTCACCAATTTGCGGTCGCTGATGAAGACTTTGTGTTCGCGCACCAACACCTTAATCAGTCGCCGGAACTCGTCGAATACCTCGGCCGGAAAGAACAGCTCACGATCGTTCTGCTCGTCGCCGCGGCCTGCACGGTGACGACGGGCGAAAGTGTGGGTTAAGTAGCGATTGGCCTTGAGTACGTCCTCCAGAGTGCAATGACCCTCCACCCAGGGTTTCTGATTAAGCGTCCGGTACACTTCGGATTGCAAACCGCTGTCGATCAGCTCGGTGAAGTGGTGATCCTGTACCGACCGGCTCTCGATTTTCAGACAAAAGCGATCCTTGAGGGCCGCTAACTCGGCCTGTTCCGGCACCTCATTGGTGGCGGCGAACAGGACGCGCAGGCGCACCGGCTGCGGCTTGCCGTCCTGATAAAATTTGCGCTCGTTGATGATGGTAAGGAGGATATTAAGGATGGCTGAATTGGACTTAAAGATTTCATCCAGGAAGCCAAGGCGCGCGGTCGGCAGCTTGCCCTGTTCACGGCGGACGTACCGGCCTTCGCGCAGCTGGCTAATGTCGATTGGCCCGATGATTTCCGACGGTTCCGTGAACCGCGTTAGCATGTACTCGAAATAGTCGTCTTCGCCGAGGCCGAGCGCGTCTTTGAACTTGAGGACGAGGTCGGATTTGGCTGTGCCCGGCGGCCCCACGAGCAGCAGCGGCTCCTGAGCGATCGCGGCGACGACCATGAGGTCAATGAGTTCCTGCTTATCGACGAAAAAACGGCCGAGCGATTTACGGAAATGGTTGAGCCGGCCGCGCAAATCCTCGGCTTCGACTTGGAGGTCGGCGAAGGGCCATTCTTCGTTGGCGGCGATGGATGCGGACATAAGAGATCGTTCCTTGCCAGTTTGTCATTGCGCCTGTGCGGTGAGAGTGCGGTAGTCCTTATGGATGCGTCGGCGCACCAGATATTCGTCGTCGTCGAGCCAGCGGCGCGCGGCGGGGCCGGCCGTGAAATCATCGCTGACCACGGCCAACACAAGCGCCTCGATCAGCCGTAGTTGCGATTGGCTGTAATAATTATTCGTCCAGAAACTGTCGCGGACGTTTTCCACCCGTTCAAAGACCTCTTGTAACCGTTTCTGGGCCATTTCCGGCGCGGCCTGACTTGCCGCGGCTACATAAGCGCAGGCCAACGCCGACTGATCTTTCCCCGGAAGTTCGTTGGCGAACAGCACGGATCGGGCCGCCTGCAACACAGGTTCGGCCTTATGGTCTTGGCCGAAATGAAGCCATCCGGCCGCGACGTACAGCAGGGAACGTAAGGCGCTTCCGCGCGCGTCACGCAACACCTCGGCGTTGTTTACATCCTGACCACGAAGTACGGCGTCGGCCGTCTGTTGCAGTAACTGGTTCACCTCGTCGCGCATCCCGAGCTTACGCAGGCCGCGGAAGCACTGATTGGTCACGGCGTCCAGAGTGGCCAGTTCCGGGGCGTCTTGCTGCGCTTGCAACAAGGCGCGGAAGCGCGTTACCAGCGGAAGAATATGTTCGGCGCTGTCGAAGTGCGCGGCCACAAACAGGGATTTCTCAAGCAGGGGTACGACCTGATCGAGAAGGAGATTGGGGTCGGAAGTCCCGGCCTGCGCGTCGTACAACGCCACAGCCTCATCCAGCATGGCGCGGCCAAACTCTTCACCTATGCGCGGCGCCAAGTCCAGGCCGGCGCGCACCACGCGGTTGCGATCCTTTTTGCCGCGATCCCCCTTGGGAACTCCTTTAAGTAGACGTTGTACACGGTCCACCGCTTCCGCCTTGTCCGGCACGTCGGGCAGGGTCGCCAGGGTCACGTCGAGCGGGCTGGCGATGGCGGTTAGGTGCCGGTACGGATCGACCTTTTGGTCCGGCTCGAATACGCGCGACAATTCGCGCACCCGCTCTACCATATAGGCGTAGTCGGGGGCCTGCGGATTGTGTTCTTTTTGGGCCTTGCGATCGGCTCGCAGTTTTTCCAGGTCGTCCAGCATCTGCGACGGCAGGGGGCCGCCGGACGTTTTGCCGTCGAGCGCTTGCTGGATGCGATAAATAAAGCCTTGGAGAAGCATGAAATGGGCCACGTCCTCTTCGCCAAGGACGCGAGAGGCGCGGTCCCGCAATTGCAAGCAGGCGTCGCGCTCTCCCAGGCGAGCCAAGCCATAAGCAAACAAGAGATCGCTATATTCGCGGGTGCGCGGCGTACAGGCTTGGGTAGTCCACTCAGGCCCCTGTTTGCCGATCCACTCCCGCGCTTTCTGCGTCATTCGGGACAGCCATTGGCCTAGACCGTGAGATCGTTGGCCGGTCGTCCGTCCGGCAAAGCGCAGGAAGGCCGGCAAGTCCTGTTCGGGACGTAAACCCTCGTAGAACAATCGCCCTAGCAGCCGGTCGCGCGCCCGAGCGAGCGCTAATACGTCGCCGCGTGACAGATGCGACCATGCCAACCACGCCGCCCGTACCGGCAGCAGGTTTTCATACGCTTCAAGAAAGCGATGCAAAACATTAAGGCGATTGTGGATCGCCTGGGGCGGCTTTTGGCGGCGCAACGCCCAGACGACATAAGCGGCGAGACCGCGAACGTCGGCGGCGGCCGGCTCCGCTAGGGTCAACAGTTTCTCCAGGTCGTCGGAGTCAATGTCGCGGCCCGTATCGGTCGCCGTCGAAAGGCGCGAGGCCCAGGAACGGTTGCTCCAACCACGTTCGGGCCGCACAGGGACAACGGCAGCCTCGGCGCAAAACCATTGCCAAGCCCATTCCTCGGTGACGTTTTCCCCGCCCCATAAAGCATGGAGCCAGCAGATTGCGGCTTCTTCGGGGGCGCCAACCGCGCCGTTAAGATTGGCCAGTCGGGGCCATATCGCCTGCCGCTCCGGCGCGTCCAGCCTTCCCTCAAGTGCTATGAACTGTTGCTCCAGTTCGAGTAACTGGCGGTGCAGCACATCCGGTACGGCCTTTTCTACCCTAAACGACTCCGTAATTTCTTCTTTCTCGACTTTCGGGCCGCATGAATTGTCCACATATTCGATCGTGAGGATTGCCGGCGTTTCCGCCGCGTCCTTGGCCTCGCCGCCTTTCTTCCTGCCGGTTCGCGCTCGTTCCGTCGGCGGCTTCTTCGGCTTCGCCGGAACGTCTTCCTGGCAGACGAACGCCTCAAAGTCGAATTGGCTGGCCTGTACCCACGCCTGCAACGCCTGCTGCTCGTGATCCAAAACGTAATCGACCCAATCCATCAGCGGTCGAAAAACGTCTTCCGGCAGCATCTCCGGCCGGAACGCGCCGCCGCCGCCAAGCGGCGCCAGCCAAAATATCTTGGCCGGATCGTCGGCCAACAGTTTCCGCACCATGTCGCGCCGCAACGGCGGGTGCAAACCCATGCCGGCCGGCAAAAATAGATTTGGCATCTTCAGATACGATTTGTACGCTTCTCCCTTCAATGTCAACTCCGGCGGCGGCAGCCGCGAAGGTCGGACGCGCAGGACGATGGCCATCTCATTGCCGTTGTCACCGACGGCGAAAGCCATTCGGTGCAGCATCGAGTCGTCGGCGTTCTGCACGAAGCGGTTCAACTCCGCCACGGGATCGTCGCGCAGCACCCATAGTTCCGCCCCATCGGTCGATCCGGCGGGCCTCAGTGATAGCGGCGCCCTCACCTTGCCCTCTAGCGTTCCCTCTTGCCATTCCAACGGGCCGTCAGGCAGCAAAAACTCTATCACCTCGTAGACGTCGCGAAACGGTTCGTCGGCGATCCATGTCCATTTGTGCGGCGACGCCACGAGCAGCAGCTTACCTGAAGGCGGTTTGAGATAGTCGGCCAGCGGATGCACCCAACCAACTTCCACCCAAATCCCAGGTGCGCGTTCACGGTAAGCGCGGGGGGCCGACGCTTGACCATTGCTTTCGATGGCGCGCAGTAGTGAATAATACGGCGGCCCGACGACGCGCAGCAGACCGCGGCCTACTCCTGTTTTGTTTTCCAACCAGCGGAAGGATTGACGGTCGTTACCGAGGCGCAAAATCTCAATAATGAGCCGTCCGAGTTCATTCTGGCTTGGAACATCGAATAGAATAGGCGTCTCTTCCAGGCGATCGATGGGCGCGGCGTCGGGACGCAGCGGCAGGATTTCCGGCCAGCAACCCACCGCGACCATGTTGGCGCCGACGTTAATTTTGCATAGCTGGACGCCGATTTCACGCATCTTACTCTGAGCGATGCGCGACAGAGGTACAGCGGTTTCGACCCAGACATGGTTGTAATCGTCGGAACTGGCAACGGCAGGGGCCAGAGCGACGAGCGGCGGGACCACTCCACTCGTGATCGACAGGCGGAGCGTATCGAGATCGGGAAACTTCAGGATCATTGGCAGCAATCAAGCAATGGCGGGGGAACGCCGCGAGCGCCTCATTTTCCATATTGGCGCTCGTAATACTTCAGATACTCGCCCGAGCGGACGTTATTCGTCCATTGCATGTTATCACGATACCATTGCACCGTCTCTCGCAAGCCGTCCTCGAACGCCACCTCTGGACGCCAACCGAGTTCGCGCTCGATTTTGGCGCAGTCGATAGCGTAACGCCGGTCGTGGCCTGGACGATCAACGACATGACGGATCATCGAACGCGGTTTTCCCACCGCATCCAACAAGGCGTAGGTCAAATCGAGGTTCGTGCGCTCACACCGGCCGCCGATGTTGTAGACCTCGCCGGCCCGCCCTGTTTTCCAAGCCAGGTAGACCGCGGCGCAGTGGTCGCGCACGTGAATCCAATCGCGTACTTGCTGCCCGTCGCCGTAAACCGGCACGGGTTCGTCGCGCATCAAGTTGGTAATGAACAGCGGGATCAGTTTCTCAGGAAACTGGTAAGGGCCGTAGTTGTTCGAGCAGCGCGTTATAACGGCCGGAAAACCGAAGGTGTGGGCGTAACTGCGAACTAGCAGGTCGGCGGCCGCCTTGCTGGCGGCGTAGGGGCTGTTGGGCGCCAACGGCGTTTCCTCGGTGAAGGCGCCGGTCGCTCCGAGGCTTCCGTATACCTCGTCGGTGGACACTTGCACGAAACGGCGGACGCCCGCCGCCCGAGCCGCGTCGAGCAGAACCTGAGTACCAACGACGTTGGTCTGGATGAACGGGCCGCAATCCTGAATGCTGCGATCCACATGGCTTTCGGCAGCGAAGTGGACTACCGAATCAACGCCCTCGGCGAAAACGGCCCGCACGGCGCTAACGTCCGCCACATCGCCGTGAACAAAACGATAGCGCGGATTGGCGGCAAAATCGGCGAGGTTCGCGGGGTTGCCGGCGTAAGTCAGCTTGTCGAAATTGACCAGGCTCACGTCAGGATCGCGTTCCAGTACATAGCGGATAAAGTTGCTGCCAATGAAGCCGCAGCCTCCGGTTATAACAAGCGTGATCATGGCGAAAACCTTTAGGAAGGCCTCGGTGAAGGTGGGCGACTCGCTCCGCGAGTCGCATGGGATTCTGCCAAAGCGACTCGCGGAGCGAGTCGCCCACCATCAAACCTCAAAAGGAAGGCGGCTGGGCGTGCACGAGCTGGTTGGCGTGGGCCAGCGATTCAAGGGTGCCGGCGTCGGTCCAGTAGCCCCCGAGCATGTGGTGCGACAATCGGCCCTTGCGCAGATAGTGATTGTTCACATCAGTGATTTCCAGTTCACCCCGAGAGCTGGGCCGTAACGACCGGATCACGTCGAAAACGTCCGACGGAAACAGGTAAATGCCGGCCACGGCGAGGTCGCCGCGCGGCAGCTGCGGCTTCTCTTCGATTCCGATCACCGCGCCGTCGCGCAGCTCCGCTACGCCGTAGCGTTGCGGATCGGGAACTTGTTTGAGCAGAATCCAAGCCTGATCCGGTTGCCGCGCCGCCGCTTCGAGAAATCCGGCCAGCGGGTCGAAGAAAATGTTGTCGCCGAGAAGAACCAGGCACCGCGCATCGCGGCAGTGCAACTCGGCAAGCCCCAGCGCCTGCGCGATGCCACCGGCCTCGTCTTGGACGCGATAGGTCAGGCTGCATTTGTGATCGCGGCCCGAACCGAGCAACTCCACGAAGTCGCCCATGTGTTCCGTACCGGATACGAGGAGAATATCGCGGACGCCGGCCCCCACCATTTTCTTAAGCGGGTGGTAGACCATCGGAAAGGGGCCGACCGGCAACAAATGCTTGTTAGTGACCTTCGTCAGTTCACCCAGCCGGGTGCCCTTGCCGCCAGCCAAAATGACACCGCGCAAGGTCATGGTTCTCTCCGAGGATTCGATGGTGGGCGACTCGCTCCGCGA
>DHJA01000166.1:36172-39009 GCA_002404095.1 Planctomycetaceae bacterium UBA4732
GACCACGGCTCCCACGGTCGTCGTACCCGACCCGCAGGCGGCCCCTGGGGCGGATCGCCCGCCTCGTGTTTGGGGGGGGCCCGCCCCCCGCGGGGACCCCATGCGCCTCGCGGAGCGAGTCGCCCACCTTGAATTCAGCTTATCTTACCGCGGCTGATTCTATGGGTCCGTGCGCTCCGCAACCATGAAAGTCGCCCCGCCGCTCCCACCATTCCAGGCAGCGACGTAAGCCCTCCTTCATGTCCGTTGTAGGACGATAGCCGAGGTCTTCGCGCGCGCGTTCAATCGTCGCCTGACTATGCTTCACGTCGCCGAGTCGCGGGGCCGCGTGTTTGGGCGCGATATTCGTACCGAGCAGGCCGTTGAGCAGCGCGACCAGTTCCAGCAGGCTTGTGCGCCGGCCGCACGCCACGTTATAGACGCGGCCGCTCACGCCCGGCACAGTGGCCGCCAACAAGTTGGCTTGCACCACGTCCGCCACGAATGTGAAGTCGCGCGATTGTTCGCCGTCGCCATGGATCATTGGGCTGCGATTCGTCGTCAGCGCTTGCATAAACAGCGGGATCACCGCCGCATAAGGGCTGTCCGGCGTCTGCCGTGGGCCGAAGACATTGAAATAACGTAGTCGCACCGTTTCCAGACCGTAAACCTCGCTGAAGGCGGCGCAATAGTTCTCGCCGGCCAACTTGGCCGCGGCGTAGGGCGACAGCGGCCCCGTCGGATCGCTCTCGCTCTTGGGCAGCCGTGCGGAGTTGCCGTAGGCACTGGAACTGGCGGCGTAGACGACGCGCCGCACCTTCGCATCGCGCGCCGCCAACAACACTTGCAGCGTGCCGTCCACGCAGACTCGATGCGTTGCCAGGGGATTGGCCACGCTGCGCGGCACGGACGCCAACGCCGCCTGATGGTAAACCACCTCCACGCCGCGCACGGCCGCACGCACGGCGGCAGGGTCGGCTATATCACCTTCAACGATCTCTAAACGCTCACGATCCGCCTCCAGGTTTTCCCAGCTGCCGGTGCTGAAGTCGTCCAGCACGCGCACCTGATCACCGCGCTCCAGGAGCGCATCGACCAGGTGCGAACCGATGAAACCCGCGCCGCCCGTCACCAGCGAAATAGCCATGTTGTTACTCCTAAATGGTGTCAACTGAGAAGCGCTAACCCATAGTGAGCGGTCGGGTTTATCCCCGCCGGGATAACCCCTGAAGTATCTACACAAGCACCCTCTTGGGTCGAGGGTGCCATGCTTTCGCGGGCCGGTCCCGAGACGATGTCCGGTCTTGACCCCGCGAAAGCATGAGTCCTCGCGCGGCATTCATGCTTTCGCGGCGCCTTAGGAGGTGGCACGGTGCGGAAAAGAGGCCGCGAAAGCATGGCACCCTCGCTTATGGAAATAGTTCATGGACAAGCCCGGCGGCTCGCCTTCTGTTAGTGACCTTATGCTTTAACGATACGGCAGTCGCCCGCCTCGCAGCCGGCCGTGGCGTTGCGCGTGTCCACGAAAAGTCTGCTATTCTGAACGATGAAGTCGTAATTGAAGGCCGAGTGGTCCGTGACCAGCAACACGCAGTCCTGCGATTCTAAAAACTCCTGCGTCAGCGTCCGACTGTCTTGCCGCAGCGTGTGGTGACGCATACGCGGCAACGTCGGCACGTGCGGGTCGCTGTAGGTGACGACGGCGCCGCGCTTCTTGAGCTTCTCGATGATCTCGAAGGCCGGCGACTCGCGCGGGTCGTCCACGTCCTTTTTGTAGGCGACGCCAAGGACGCACACCCGGCTCCCCTTCATTGCTTTGCCGTCGTCGTTTAGCGCCTCGGCCGTGCGGTCCACGACGTATTGCGGCATGGCCGTGTTGATCTCGCCCGCCAGTTCGATGAACCGTGTATTCAGGCCGTGCCGCCGCGCCGCCCACGTCAAATAGAATGGGTCGATCGGGATGCAATGGCCGCCCAAACCGGGGCCGGGGTAGAACGCCTGGAAGCCGAACGGCTTCGTCTTGGCGGCGGCGATCACCTCCCACACGTCAATGCCCATCGCCGTAAAGACGCTTTTCAGTTCGTTCACCAGCGCGATATTCACGGCGCGATAGGTATTCTCCAAAATCTTGCATGCCTCGGCCACGCGCGTCCCGGAGACCGGCACCACGCCGTCCACCACCGGTTCATACAGTGAAACCGCCAGGCGCAGGCTGGTTTCGTCCATACCGCCGACGACTTTAGGGATATTCCTTGTAGCGAAGTCGCGGTTTCCCGGGTCTTCGCGTTCGGGGCTGTAGGCGAGGAAGAAATCCTGCCCCGCTTTGAGACCGCTCTCCTCCAGGATCGGCCGCAAAACGTCCTCGGTTGTTCCGGGATAGGTTGTGCTTTCCAGGATCACGAGTTGGCCCTGGCGCAAGTGGGGCCGCAGCATTTCAGCCGTGCGCGTGATGTACGACAGGTCCGGCTCGCGCGCCTCGCCCAGCGGCGTCGGCACACAGATGACAATGGCGTCGGCCTCGACGAAACGGCCGGGGTCGCTCGTCGCGTCGAAACGGCCGCTGCCGATCAGTTCGCTTACGCGCTCCGGGCAGATGTGGCCGATGTAGCTTTCGCCGCGTTGCAGTTTGGCGACTTTGCTTTCGTCGATGTCGAAGCCGAGGACGGGATAACCGCCCCAGGCGAACGTCTCGGCCAACGGCAGGCCGACGTAGCCGAGGCCGACCACGGCGATGCGGGCGGTGCGCAGCTCGATGCGGGAGGCCAGCTCTTCGGCCAGGGAGGTTGAAGCGACAAGGTCCAGTTTCATGGCAGAGACTCCATTCTCTCGGTGGTGCGAGGCGAGCCGGGTCGCGTAAG
>DHJA01000166.1:39101-67330 GCA_002404095.1 Planctomycetaceae bacterium UBA4732
GCGACCCGGCTCGCCAAAGCGATATTACCTAACCTTTAACTCGTTCATCAGTGTTTGGCAGACTTCCTGTTCCGTTGGGTGCAGGCCAGCCGGCTCTAAACCAAAATCCGACCGCGCCTTTCGCAGCGTCCGCATGGCCGCATCGCGGTCGCGCGCCTTGTATTGCGCACGCGCCAGGTGGAAAAGCCGGGCCCCCGTCGGCGAATCGTTGCTGGCCTCCGTGAAGTCGGCCAGGGCGGCTTCGTTGTTGCCAAGGTTCAACTGCACTAGACCGCGCGTGTCCAAAAGGTCGGCGCGGCGGCCCATGCCGTTAACGGCCGCCTCCGCGTACTTCAGAGCCTCACGGCCTTGCCCCGTCTTGTCGGACAACAGCCATGCCAAATTGTTCAGCGCCACCACGTTGCCTGGCTCCGCGTCAAGAACCTCGCGGTATTGCTTCTGGGCGCCCACGTAATCGCCGGACAGATCGTAAAGGTCAGCCAGCTGCATCTTAAGCACTACGAGCTTGGGGTTCTTCGCGATGGCCGCCTTCAGCCAGCCCTCCACGCGGTTGCGATTACCGTCTGCGTTCGTCAGGCCGTGCAGCAGACCCATGCAAACGCCGCCCGCCACTTGCGGCGGACATTTCTCCCAGATTTTTTCTTTGTCGCACAAGTCGAGAGCCTCGCTAAATCGCTTTTGCCGCCCCAGTGACGACACCAGCATCAGTATCTCCTCCGGCTTGGCGCCGCGCCGGCCCATGTAATCGCGGAGCAGGTCCAGCGCCTTCTCGCCCTGGCCCCTGGCTTCCAACAGTCGCGCCTGCATTTCCACCGTGCCGAATGCGCCTTTCGATTGTCCGCGAGCCGTCTCCAGTTTTTCCAGACGCTCAACAATCGGGGCGACCTCATCGAGTTTGGCCTTATCGGACTTGGCTTGCCGCATCAAAAGCTGGCTATACTGGATCAGGAAACTCGGTTTAATCGCGCGGTCGTCCAGGGCCGCGAGCTGCTTCAGGAGTACGGTTTCCTTCGCCTCGGCGTTGTCCGCGTCGTAGAGCAACGCCAGGACGAACCAGTCGTCGGCCTCCGACGGCTGTAAGCCTTCCAGGAGTTGGGCCGCCTTGACGCGGAACTGGCGTTGCGGTTGCGTTGCCAGCACGCGCGCCCTGGCCCGACGCATCTCGACGCTCACTTCGCGGTTGGCGGGCGGGTCGGGAAGCAGCAGGCCGTTTTCGTCCAGTTTCAGCCCCACGAGATCGAGCGCCCGCCGGAAATCGCGATAGTCGGTGCTGCTCGACAACACCATCGCTAGCCCGCGCCGCGCCCAATCCAAGTCGGCCTCGGACGTTGCCTTTATGTCTCGATTCGCCAGCTTTTCGAGCAGCGGCGTCGCCTCGCCGACGCGGCCGGCGCGCAGCCGATAGGCGGCCACGGCACGCGCCACCGTGGGGTCGTTTGGCCTGGCGTTGGCCGCGTCGTCATAGGCGGCGCCGGCTTCCTTACTCGCCAGCACTTCGTAGCACTGCGCCACGGCCAGATCGACGCGGTCCTTGGCCACTTTGACGCCTACGTCGCTCTTGATGAGACTGGCCGCTGTGCCGCTCTTCTCGTGGTTGCCGAGAAACTGGACGTAGCCCACCCAGACGGCCGCTTGTTCCGGCGCCGCTTCGGTCGCCTTGCGGTAATCGTCTTCGGCGGCGCCGTCCTGGTGCATGGCTTCATGGAAGCGCGCCCGTAAAAGGAGATCGCGAAAGTCCTTGGTTCCTTCGGCGACTGCGGCGTCCACCGTCGCCCGCGCTTTTTCCGGGTGGTCCATGTTCAAATTCAGCTCCACGCCAGCGGCGAGACGGCCCAAGGGAGAATTGACCAACAGCGATTGCCGCAACTGGCCCAGGTAGCCGTCGGCCTCGACGTAGCGTTGCCGTTGGCTCAGCGCCTCGACCAACCGCTGGATGACGGAAGTGCCGACGCGCCCTTGTTCCAGATGGACCGCCGCCTTGAGGTGAATGATTGTGCCTTCGGGATCGCCGCCCAACTCTGCCACGTCGGCGCGCGCCAGTTCCAACGCCGCCCAGTTCGGTTGTAGGTTGGCCGCGCGGTCTAGCGCGCGCCAGGCCTCATCCAGGTGGTCCTTGGCGTCCTTTGGGTTCTTCCTGGCCAGATAGAGGAACCGTAGCGATTGTCCCAACCCATAAAACGCCCCGGCCCCACCTTCTACTTCGTGGATCTCCGCAAGCACTTTATCGATTGCTGGGCCGTCGTCGCGTTTGACGGCGAGGTCGAACAGCGTGAGCCGCAAGCGAAGGTCGTTGCGATGGCCGGGCGTCCGCGCCAGTTCCTCCAACAGCGTCGTCGCCTCGGAAGAACGGCCAGCGCGCATCTGCGCCCCGGCCAGTCCCGAAAGTAGCTTCTCTTGATCGTCCGCGCTGAAGCCGCCTCGGTCTTTCTTCACCAGATCGTCAAGGGCGGCGAGCTTTTCCTCCGTGGGGTCGGCCGCCAGGTGCAGGGCGCGGCTGACGCGCAGTTCCACGCAGTCGTGCAGCGCCGCCTCGGCTTCGTCGAGTATTTCGAGCGCTTTAGACTCTTGTTTGCGGCGCCCGCCGAGGTCCGCCAGCGCCGTCCAGAACTCCACCCGGTCGGGGTGGGCCGCCCGGCCGTCTTTCAGCAATTTCTCGGCTAAATCCATCTTGTCCTGAATGGCCAGGATTTCCGCGCGGAGCAGCGCCGGCTGCACGGACTCTTTTGCGTCTTTGGCGATGGTCAACGCCGCGCGATCGATGGCGTCGTTTGCCGCGCTCCAGTCTCGTTTGTCCTGTTGCAGTTGATGCAGCACTTCGAGGCGCGCCACTTCCAGCCACGTTTTGCCTGGATTTTGGCTGGTTTCCGCCGCTTTGCGGAGGTTGCCAAGGGCGTCATCGACTCGGCCCAGAAGGCGTTGCGCCTGACCCAACCCCAGGTGCGCCTGTGGCAGGTTGTTGTCCCATTCGAGAGCACGTTGGAACGCCGCCGCCGCCTGGGCCGGCTCTTCAAGCGCCTCGAAACACTGCCCCAAATACAGGTCGATTTGACCGATCAGATCGCGGTGGGCCTGTTGCGCCGCCAACGCCGGTCGCGTCCGTTCCAGAAGCGCCGCCGCCCGCGCCCATTCCTTTTTGTGGACGAGGAGCCAGCCGTCGAGATAGTCGGCCGCCGCCGGCTGGCCGCGCGTCTTGCGGATACGCGCGATCGTTTGTTCTACCTCCGCCATCTTATTTTCGTCGGTGGACAGCTTCGCGTCGCTGAGCAGAAGCGTTGCCAAATGCCAGAGCAGATTGAACTCGGCCATGTCGGACGAGCCGTGGTAGCCTTGCGTCGTTTGCAGCTTCACGCCTTGCTGGAGGTAGTCGTAGGCCTTGTCCCGGTGCTGTTGGATCACTTCGCTGTCCGCCTTGGCGACCAGCACGTCCACGTCCTCCGGCGCCTGACTGAGCGCCACGTCCACGTCCTCGGCCGCCGCCTTTTCGACGGCGATTTTCCCCGGCTCTTTCATGCCGCGCAAGTCCAGCAGGCTGAATTCGCGGCGATAGCTCCAGCGTGCGAGGTGCGCTTTGGAAGAAGTCGGATTGTTGGCTACGAGGGCGTCGATGGTCTGGTCCGCCTCGACGCGGTTCTTGTCGCGTTGTTCAAGCGGAACGTCCTGCTGGGCGCGAAGCAAATAGGCCAGCCGCGTGTAGTTTTCCTCTGCCGACGGTGAATCCTTCACGGCGCGACGGCAATAGCTGATCGACTCGGCCGGTTTCTTTTCGGCGTCCAGGAGCCGGCCCCAATAGCCTTCCAGCTCGCCGCGATCAGCCGCATCAGAGCCATCGGTCGTGACGTTTTTCGCCAAGGATTCCAGATTCTGACGCGCGGTGCTGTATTCGCCAATTTCCAGTGCCGTCTTCACCAGCAGACGCTGAACGTCCGGGCGGTTGGAGTCGCGCGCCAAAACTTTATTGAGGACGAAAAACGCCTGACGGCGCGCCGGCAAGGAGGCGGCGAAGTAGTCTCCGGCCAGGGTGCGGCCCAGGTGGACCTGCTCCTCGGTGTCTTGGGGCGCGAACTCCAGATAGCGCTCCAGATAGCCCTTCATCTGGTCGATCTTTCCCACTTCTTCGGCGCGGCGGGCCTGCCAGAGCAGGGCGGCCGCAATCCGCTTGTACTGAAAAGTATGCAGCCCCCAGACCGAGCCGGCGGTCGCGGCGGCGCCAATCACGAGGACGAGGAACAGTTTGACGTTGAGCTTTCGCATCAGTGGATGTTCCATCGGTTGCGACCGCCGGAAGGAGAGTTGGCGGCCGGGGAATAAGAAAAGTCCGATTGTGAGGCGGAAGGCGCGGGCAGGCTTGGGCCGGCCGGATGGGAAGGCGTTAGGCGCTGCAAACGATGCAAAGCGGCGGAGTTCATCGGCGTCGGCCAATCCTTGGTGCGTGGGCGCTGCGGCGAAACTTCGTCTATCTCACGGGGCCGCCGCCCGGAGGTACGTCTTTGTACGTCCGAACGGGGTCGCCCATGAATCAACACGCGAACTGGGTCGTCTGCGGGTTGAGGAGTGTTGCGAGTCGGCCGTATTAGAACGCGGCCTTCAGCAGTTCGGCCTTGCGACGGCGGGCGCGAAGGACGACGCCGCCGAGGAACGACAGGCCGAGGCAGCCCAGCACCATGCTCGACGGTTCCGGCGCTTGGCCGGTGCCGGGGCCGGGGCCGCCGACAATCGCCGGCGTGGGGTCGATGTGAAAGGAGATGCTGCCGACGTTGTGCTGCGCCTCCGGGCCGGGGGCCGCGAAGCCGTTGTACGACACGAGGTACTGCTCGCCGCCGAACGTGACCGAGCCGAACGTCTGGCCGGCGTGCGTCCCCGAATCGTCGGTCGAGCCGGTGATGGAGGTTGTGAGGTTGGAACTGTCGTGGGTCAGTTGGCCCGTCAACAAACCCGTGAAGGTGACGGTGCCGCTGCCGCCGTTGCCGTCGCTCACCGTGACAGCCAGCGTGTAGTTGCTGCCGGCGCCCGGGGTCGCAATCACGTCGGGAGCGTTGGACGGCGCCGCGCTGAACACCGTGACGTTGGTGGCCGCGGTGTCGGTTGCGATGTTGGTCGTGACGGCGGCCTCGTTGGTGAGGGTGACGCCGCCGTTGCCGGCCGTGATGCCGACAGGGTTAGCCGCCCAGTTGTAGGTGTAGCTAAACGGGGTGGCCTGCGACTGCGCGGTCGCCGTCAGCGCCAGGGCGAGGGCTGCGGTGAACAGAGATAGGGAACGTTTCATTTGCGTGGGTCCTTTCCGATCCATGGTTTCGACCTCATCGACAGAGAGCGGGCGAATGCTTGCGTCCCTTCAAGGCTGTGAATCAGAGCGAAAAAAGGTTCCGAACGAACTGGCCTCCTCTGCTTGAAGGAAACGAGCGACGGCCTACAACGCCCAACTTCCTTTGCGGGCTGGGGGGTACTCTAAAGCAGACCGGATTTCGTGTCAAGCAGAGCGTGGCCCCTGTCGAGGGTACGGGAACGATTATTTTGGCTGCCAGAATGGCAAATCGGTGTTTGTTCAGGTTCCGCGGCGGCAAACGACAAGCTCTGGGCGAAATGCGAAAGGAAGGCGGAAGCCTTCTCGCCCCTAGGCCACGAACGGTTTGTTTTTTGGTGCGGGATGCCCCGTCTTTACGCTTCGAGCCGGAAGCGGCGTCCACGGTCCACCTGCGTGAAGCCAAGACCGCGAATCAGGTTGACGGCCGCGATGTTCGTCTCGGCGGCCTGGATCTCGGCCACGGTGAAGAATTGTTCATGCACATGGCGCAGGATCTGGGCCAACAAAAACCTGGCCAACCCCTTGCGGCGAGCGTCCGTCACCACCTCCAACTCGGCCAAGCCAACGGCGTGTTCGTTCCAAGCGGGGCTGTAGGTTTCCATCTCCCACAACGAGGCGCGGGCCGCCCACTTTCCAGTCGCCTTGTCCGTCAGCCGATAGTCATGCAATTCCAGAGGGCCGAACACGCATTCTTGCCACCACGTCGTCTCCTTGCGCGGGCCGACCGTGATCTCGTAGCGCTGCCGGTAGGCCGCGAAGCGTCCGTCGGTCACGACCGGCGGCCGGTCTAGCGGGCGCTGGAAAACCAGCTTCCCCTCTTGGGCAAAGTAGCCGCGGCGCTCGAAGAACGGGCCTGCCGCCGTATCGCTGTCGAGAAAGCCCGGCGATTGGCTGCCGCCGTACAGTCCGAAGGTGAACGGGTTCAACGGCGCCATCGGCCCGGCGTACAGCGTCGTGGCGCCGCGCCGGCGGAGGTAGGCCTCGGCCCGCGCGGTCAACGCGGCGCCCACGCCCTGCTTGCGATGCGACGGAATGACGCCGAGGGCGCTGAGGACGCCGGCCGTCGTATCGAGACCGCTGCCGTCCCCGTTCGGGCCGAAGCCGGCGAGGGCGAAGCCAACGAGTTGATCGCCATCGGCCGCGACGATTAGCCCCTCGGGGTCGAAATACGCCTTGGCGAAAAGGAAGTATTCCAAGAGAGTGGCCGAGCGAAGGACGACGGCGCCGCGGCCGGTGAAGCTTTCGTTCCAGACGTTCACCAAGCCGGGGGGGTCGGTGTTGCAAAACGAGCGGTAGTGAATCACAAGATGAAGCCCCTGCACGCCGGGCGGTACGCTCGGCGCATGGTGAAATGATAAGAGGCGGGCACACATCCCGCAAGTTGGCGCCCCGTTTGACTGGTCAGCCCGGCGCCGGCGCGGTACAGTCCGTTTAGCCGCGACCCGAAGGGGAGCGCGGCGCCCGCGCTCCCCTTCGGGTCGCGGCTAAACAGGCGCCACCCGTTGGAGACTCCCCATGACTGGATTACGAATACCACAAACGCTATGCCTATTGCTCGCGGCAGTTGCCGTCCCGCTCTGCACGGCCGCGGATTGGCCGCAGTTCCTCGGCCCAACGCGCAACGGCGTCTCGACCGAGACCGGCCTCAAGGCGACGTGGCCAGAGAAAGGGCCGCCGGTTATCTGGGAAAAAAACGTCGGCGATGGCTTCAGCGGTCCCGTGGTCGTCGGCGATCGGGTGATCCTCTTCCACCGCGTTGGCGATGAGGAGGTCGTCGAGTGCCTGAGCGCCGCCGACGGCGTGACGAAGTGGAAAACAGGCTATCCGACGCATTACCAGGACGCGCTCGGCAAAGGCGACGGCCCGCGTTCGACGCCGCTGGTCGCCGACGGCCGCGTCTACACCCTCGGCGCGGACGGCGTTTTGCAGTGCCTGAAGCTAGAGGACGGCGACAAGGTATGGCGCCGGGCGCTGCACGAGGACTACGAAGTCGCCAAGAGCTATTTCGGCGTCGGAACGTCGCCGATGTTGATGGACGGCCGGCTGTTGGTGAACATCGGCGGTAAGGGCGGCGCCGGCATCGTGGCTTTCAACAAGGACGACGGCAAGGAAGTCTGGAAAGCCGACGACCACGACGCCAGCTATTCGTCGCCGGTAAGCGCCGACGTTGGCGGCCGTCAGCGAGCCGTGTTCCTTACGCGCGAGGGGTTGATCGCGCTCGATCCCGCCAATGGCGCGGTCCAATATAGCAAACATTGGCGGTCGCGTATGGAGGCTTCCGTGAACGCGGCGACGCCGTTAGTTGTGGACGGACGGATCTTCCTGACGGCGTGTTACGGAACCGGAGCGGTGCTGTTACAGCCGACGAAGGAAGGTCTTGAAGAAGTGTGGAAGAGCAACGAGGTGCTGTCGTGTCACTACGGAACGCCGGTCTATCACGAAGGCTATCTGTACGGCTTCGACGGCCGGCAAGAGGAAACCGCCCGTTTGCGTTGCGTTGCGTTGAAGAGCGGCAAAGTACAATGGACCGCCGAGAGCTTCGGCTGCGGCTCAATGATCGTCGCGGACGGCAAACTTATTATCCTGACCGAGAACGGCGATCTGGTGTTGGCGAATGCGAGCAAGGAAAAGTACGAGGAGTTGGCGCGCGCGGCGGTGCTGACGAATCGGCCGTGCCGGGCGCCGATCGCGCTGGCCGACGGCCGGCTGTATGGCCGAGACGGGCGAAAGCTGGTTTGCTGGGATTTGAAGAAATAAAGAGCCAATAACTTTACGGGCGAACGGCCGGCGTAAGCCGGCTGGTACGTCACTCTATCGCTGACTTGGTGATGTACCAGCCGGCTTACACCGGCCGTTCGCCTTTTTCTCTTTCACTTCGACTCTTCCAACGCCTTCTTCAGGGCGTTTTCGAGAGATTCTTTCGTCGTGGCGTCGTTCTTCAGGTCTTCCTTCACGCGGCTTATGGCGTTGACGTAGTTCGAGCCGTTGTCCGCGAGACAGTCTACGCACAAGCGCAGTTCCGGCGTCACTGGCAGGAAAATCTTCCACTGACCGTTGGCGCTGTCGCCTTCCTTGCGCAGCTCCACCCGGCCGTCGGGCGGCACCGACCGGAACAGCGAACGAAACATGCGCGGGTCCACGTGCCAGTCCTGAAAGGTTCCTTGGATATCAAGCCGCGACCCGTTCTCTTCCGTCAGCACGGCGTAAGCTCGGGCGTCGCCGGCCGGTTCCACTTTCAGCACTTTGAGAGTGGCAGGGAAGGGATCGAGCAACCGTAGCACCAGCTTCACTTTGTCCGACTTGGTTCCCGTCGTTTCCATCGTGTGGAACAGGTTGTCGATGGCGACGCCGAGGTTCTGGCCGTTCTTGGCGCCCTTGTCGAATTGCCCGAAATACTCTCCCCCCAGGTACTGCTTGGCGGCCTCGTAGTTTCGTTCCTTGATCGCCCGGCGGAAACTGTCCAGAGCCTCGTCGGGCGTCTTGGCCGGCGTGAAGCCCTGAACGGCGAGCTTGCCCTGGCTGGCCAAACTCTTGATGGCGTCGCGTTTGAACAGCGCCAAGTAGGCGATTCCAAGGACCAGGAGGATCGCCGCGCCCCCAACGATAAGCTTGCGCATGAGTACACAACCTCCCCGAGTGAATCGAATGAGTAAATGCGGTACGCGAAAGAAGTCAGAAGTTATCTAGCTTACTCGGAGGGTGAATGCAAACGCCTTGGCCGGCGGTTGACTTGTCCCCATGAACTACGGGCAATTTTGATAAATGATTTCGCACAATCGGCCAATGACTTTGCCTTCCCGCACGGGATCGCCGTCCTGGGGCAACGGCACGTCGTTGACGAAGACGGCGAACGTCAGTCCGCGACCTTTGGCCGTGGTCATCACGCCGGCCAGCGACTTGGCCCGCAACAGCAACCGTCCGTTGAGCAAATCGCTGTCGCCGTAAGTACCGGTCTTGCCCATCACCTTGCCGCGCGCTGGGCTGTCAGCGGCGACCGCATCCTCTAATGTCCCATCCACGCCCAACACCGGCAGCGCCCCCTTGTACACGGCCCAATCCGGCCGCTTGGCCATGCCCTGCAATAGCTGCACCGTCGTTCGCGGCGTCACCCGATCCCCATTGCCGCCGCCGGCCCCGCTCTCCAACGACATCGCTTCCACGTCTACGCCCAGATCGGCCAGCTGGCGTCGTTCCAGGTGCAACCCTTCCGCCAGCGTGGACTTTCCGTCCTTCGCCGCGATCAACAGCGGCAACGTGCTGGCGTAGAGATTGTGGCTGACCTTGAGCGTCACTTTGAGCATTTCCGACAACGGCGGCGATTTCAGCAGGGCGACGCGCTTTAAGTCCTTATACGAGTCTTTATTGGGCAGATCGGCCGTTGGCGTTTGCTGGACGGACGCCTTGACGGACACGCCGGCGCGGCGCAGGCTCTCGATGAACAGCGTGCGGGCAAACCCGGCCGGGTCTTCCACCGGGCAGATCCGCACCGCCGGCTTGGCGCCTGCCGGAATTTGGCCGCGCACCGCGAAGGACCGCGGCCCGACGCGCTCGGCCTCGATCTTCATCGGCTTGCCTTCGCCGACGGTTTCCACCTGCAAATCGATCTGTGCATAGTTCGTCTCGGGGTGGAACGCGGCAGTCGCGGGATCGCCTGCCTTCGACGCTGGCGTAATCAACACATCAATGACGTTATCGTTGACGAGGATTGGCGTTACCACGTCAGGGCCGCTGCCGCTGCCGCGCGCCTTGGCGAATAAACGGTCGTCGATGAGTACGTCGCCATCGACTTGATGCACGCCGGCCTTCTTCACTTGGCGGGCAAGGTCGTTGAGGCCGGCGAGCGGGTCGGCGTCCACTAACTCGGAACGGGTGTTAAGCCAATTGGCGTAGATATGGTCGTGGTCTTTGAAGAGTAGCTTGCCGGAGGAGTCAGCGCGGCCGCCAAGCGTGAGGTCGCCCTGGCCGACGAGGATGAGGTCGCCGTGCAGGTGGCCGTCGGTTAGCTCGCCACGACGGTAGATAGGCGTCTCGAAGCGATAGTCGGCGCCAAGGGCGCAAAGGGCGGCGGCGCATGTGTAGAGTTTGGTAACGGAGGCGGGGGCGAAGAGCTGGTCGGGGTTGTGTTCGTAGACGGTGCGGCTGTTTTCGTTATCGACGACGAGGACGCCCCAGCGGCTGTGTTTGTAATCGGGGCCAGTGAGGACGGCGTCGATCTTGGCGGAGAGGCCGTCGTCGGCGCGGACGGGCGCGACGAGGAGGGCGGCGAGGAGCGTGGCACCGACGGTCAGGCGGGAAAGAGCGCGAGACATGAAGGTTCCTTTGCGGATGGACTGCCTGCTTATGAAGCCGGGCTGGCCAACCAATTCTCGGTGTGAATGTCCGGCAACGCCTCAAAATCCCGATCAGTGGTGAGTAGGACCAGACCCATCTGGCGCGCCAACGCCGCGAGTACCATATCGACTTGCGACAGCGATCTGCCGCTTCGCCGTAATTCGAGGTAAAGGGCGCCATACACCTCGGCAACTGCTGGATCAATTGTCCACAAGCGAACGACGCCGAGCAGGGTGTTAAGCCGGCGCCGGGCGGCGGCGGGCTGGCCGGTTTGTTGAATCCCCGCCTCCAACTCGCACAGCACGGGGCCGCATGTGCCGAACCTGTTTCCCGTTTGGGCGAATCTCCTAATGCGATCTCGGACGCGCGACGACTTCCGGATGGCGTCGGCTAGATAATTCGTGTCCAGAAGATAGCGAGTCATTCCGGCAGCCCCATTTCGCGGCGTATATAAGCCTTCGACTCTCTCTTTTGCTCCTCAATGGCCGCTTGTATCAACGCTTCGTCCGCAGGATCGCTGTCAGCGCACATCGCGTTCAGTTCTTCCAACCAACAATCAAGCGCTTCCCCAGTATCCTCCTCTCTCTCCGCAGGTTGAACGACCAATTCCTTGCCGTCGGCCCACTCCGGCGGCAGCGGGTCCACCGGATATATCACGCCATTTTTCAAAACCGCTCGTGGCATGGCCGCACCTCGCTTTCGTTTTCCACAATCTACCAGACTATTCGCTCTCACGCGGCAGGCGCGAGGGCTTGTTCTTTGGCTTGGGCAAATACATAATTCCAAGCGGCGAACAGGTCGGGCAAGTCCGATAGGACGTATTCCCGTATCTCGCGTGTGAAACTCCGTCCTTCCAGCTTGCCGAACTGCCAGAGAGAGCCGTTGGACACGCAGCCGTAGATGGTTCGCGTGGGATGGTCGTTCATATTCTGGGCGGCGAGCATGGCGGCAAGACACTGGCCCCAGCCGGCCTCGAAGTCGTCCTTTTTCGCTTCGACCACCAGGACATACGGTTGGTTTGGAATCAGTCCCAGCGGCGAGCGGCGCGTGAAAAAGTAATCGGGCGTACCGACCAAGGGGGCTTTCGCGCCCAGTGGGATGTGGCTCCAAATCAGCAAGGATTCGCTGTATGGCTTCCAAACCGTTTTCAGGACTGGCGCGATCAGAAATTCACATATGGAGGCTTCCGACATCCGCACGGCGATGTTTTTCAAGGCGAACGCCAATTCGCTTTCAAACCGCTCGTCCACTGGGAAGGCTATGGGTTGTAAAAACGAGTCAACGGCAACGCTGATCTGGTAGGCCGCCGCCACATCTTCGCCGCTCTTAAAATTGCCAAATGCCATACGTTTTATCCTTTAATTAAGGCGTCTCCTAAATACGACGCGATTCGTCCTTGTAGGAAGGGTACTCCTCGCCGGGCACGGGTGCAATGCGACAGTCACTCCGCGGTGAACAGATACTCCAACAGCCGCACCGCCTGCCGATAATCCGGAATGACGAGATCGGCCCCCGCTTGGACCAATCGGTTGCGCTTCCACACGTTGACGCCGCGGCGGTTCGCCTCGTCGCTGGCCACGGCCACAGCGCAGCCGCCGTACTTTTTGATTTCTTCAATTTCCACAAAGCCGTCGCCGAAGCCGAGCAACTCTTCACCATGCAAGTGATTGTCGCGCAAAATGCGTTCGACGATCATCTGCTTGGAGAAAGCCTTGTAGTCGTCCTGGGCGCCGTAGATGTGGTCGCCGAAGTACTCCGCAACGCCGAGCAGGTCCGCCTCATGGCGGACGTACTTGAGGTCGGTGCCGCTCGCCAGATAGAGGGAAACGCCGCGGCGCCGCAACGCCTTCAACAGGGCGTGACTGCCGGGGACCGTCCATTCCTCCGCCATCGCCGCCCCGGCTTGCAGCGCGTCGAGCCGGCCCTGAATGCGACCCATGAGCAGATCATGGTAGCGATGCTTGTACGCCAGCGGTTCGAGCGGCGTGCCGCCGCGGCGCCGCACCTCGTCGGCCAGCTGCATCATCTGATATATGGTCTGCCGACCGTTGAGGCGCATGACGAATTCCTCGACGGCGGCCATCAGTTCGGCGTCGGTTTCCGACGTGCCGGTTTCGCGCAGCACGGCCGTCATCATGGGGATCATGATTTGCGGCCAACCTTCGCGGATCAGCGACAGCGTGCCGTCGAAATCGAACAGGGCCGACCGGAAACGGCCGCGCCGCAGGTCCGGCCGCAATACTTCGATCTCATCACCCAGGAACATGCCTATACCTCCGGCGCCGCGGCGCGGCCGTCGGCCCTACACTCGATAGGACCGGCAGGAACAATCGCCGGCGCCCGTAATCTGGGGACAATAAACGGCCCGCGCACGAAGCGATGGACATCCCGCCGTTATATTTGCTTGGGACAAAACAGGCTTACTTCAGACATTGTGAGGTTCACATGCGTATCGCTGATTTTCTGACCGATCAGCGGGTGTCCTGTGAATACCTGCCGCACCCGCCGGCGTTCACGGCCCAGAAACGGGCCAAGTACCTGCACGTTTCGGGCGAGCGCGTCGGCAAGAGCGTACTGCTCGTCGGCCCGACCGGGCCGCTGCTGGCGGTGGTGCCGGCCACGCATCAAGTCGATCTGGAAAGTCTGGGAATGGCGTTAGGCGGTCCAGTACGGCTGGCCACGTGCCGCGAGCTATCGGAAGTATTCCGCGACTGCGAGTGGGGCGTGGCGCCGCCGTTCGGCCGGTTGTATGGTCTGGAAACGCTCCTGGAAGCAAGCATATCGCCGGACGTGTGGCTGGCCTTCGAGACGCATTCGCACATGGAAGCGGTGCGCATCCGCTGCGGCGATTTCGAGCGCCTGGAACGGCCGCGACGATTGCGCCTCATCCGCGCCGTTTGAGGCGAGTGCGCTGGTTCGGGCATGCCGCCGGGTTTATCCCGGCGGGCATGAAGCCCGTCGCTCGCCTCGGCATTCTCTTTGCCTTATTTCCTCATCGCTTTCTTGAAATCGAGTAAGTGGACAAATATCAGACGAGACAACTCGTAGGAACATCCGGTACTGTCTCCATTTAGCGAGGGAGGACCGTTTACCTCCTGTTATTTCGACTTAATCAGGGGCTTATGCCCTCCCAGCTAGCCAGATTGACACAGGACTGGTTGCCGAATACCCCGGCGACCATCCCGGCGCCTGCCACCCATCATAGCCACAAGCAGTAAGAGTCACTAATAGAACAGCGAGCCGGGATCCTAAACTCCCGGTTCGCCAACGTGTCAGAACTTCTTAAGAAACGAACCGAAGCCCAAAGCGGCGCTTACTGTCAAGGACAAAATACGATGCCTCCCCCAACGGAACCGACGCCCGGCCGTCCTGAGAAGAGACGCGACCTCGAACTGCTTTCCGCCGGCTCGCTGACGGCTGCCACGGACCCCGTGTGCGGCATGAGCGTGGAGCAAGCAACGGCGAAGGCGTCCCATGTCCACGACGGCCGCACCTACTACTTCTGCTGCCCGTCTTGCGCGGCGAAGTTCCAGGCCGACCCGGCACGCTACTCGGCAGGAGCGGCGCCCCGGCCCGCCGCGCCCGGAGCCACGGCCGGCGCCGCGGTCTACACCTGTCCCATGCACCCGGAGGTACGTCAGAACCGTCCCGGCGCCTGTCCCAAATGCGGCATGGCCCTGGAACCGGAAGCCGTCACGGTCGAGGAAGGCCCGAACCCGGAACTGGTGGACATGAGCCGCCGCTTCTGGGTTGGTGCGGCTTTGAGCCTGCCGGTCTTCCTGATCGCCATGTCCTCCATGCTGCCCGGCCGGCTGCTCGACCCGTACATGGTCGTTCTCAACTGGGTGCAACTCGCCCTGGCTACGCCCGTGGTCGTATGGTGCGGCTGGCCCTTCTTCGAGCGGGCCTGGGCGTCGGTCGTCCACCGCAGCCCCAATATGTTCACGCTGATCGCCCTGGGCGTTGGTTCCGCCTACCTCTACAGTCTGGCCGCCGCCGTAGTTCCGTCGGCCTTCCCCAAAGGTTTTCGCATGAACGGCGGCGTGGAAACGTATTTCGACACGGCCGCCGTGGTCACGGTCCTCGTCCTGCTGGGCCAGGTTCTGGAACTGCGGGCGCGCGGCCAGACCAGCGGGGCCATCCGAAAGCTGCTGGGCCTGGCCCCCAAGACGGCGAGGGTGGTTCGGGGCGACGGCCGTGAGGAGGACGTGCCGCTGGAGCAGATCCGACCCGGCGACCTGCTGCGCGTTCGGCCCGGTGAGAAGGTGCCCGTGGACGGCGTCGTCTCCGAGGGCCGCAGCTCGGTGGATGAGTCGATGGTGTCCGGCGAGCCGATCCCGGTGGAGAAGGGACCAGGCGCCAAGGTCGTCGGCGGTACGATCAACGGCTCGGGCGGCTTGGTGATGCGCACCGAGAAGGTCGGCCCGGACACGCTGTTGGCGCAGATCGTCCGCATGGTGTCCGAGGCCCAGCGAACTCGTGCCCCGGTGGAGCGGCTGGTGAACCGCGTGGCCGGCTACTTCACGCCGGCCGTGCTAGCGGTCGCCGTCCTTACTTTCGTCGTCTGGGGCGTCTGGGGTCCGGCCCCGAGTTGGGCGCACGGCCTGGTCAACGCCGTGGCAGTGCTAATCATTGCCTGCCCGTGCGCGCTAGGACTGGCCACGCCGATGGCCGTGATGGTCGGCACGGGGCGCGGGGCGGAGAGCGGCGTCCTGTTCCGGGACGCCGAAGCTCTGGAAGTGCTTGGCAAGGTGAACACGCTCCTGGTGGACAAGACGGGCACCCTCACCGAGGGCAAGCCGCGGCTGGCCGTGGCTGAGCCGGCGGCGGGGTTCACCGAGGAGGAGCTGTTACGCCTGGCCGCCGGCCTGGAGCGCGGCAGTGAACACCCGCTGGCCTCCGCTATCGTCAAGGGGGCCGAGGCCCGCGGTCTGCACCCGGCCTCGGCAAGCGACTTCCAATCGGTGACGGGTAAGGGCGTCATCGGCCAGGTCGAAGGTCGCCGGGTAATCTTGGGCAACGCCGCGCTGTTGACCGAGCAAGGGGTCAACGCCGACGCGCTGCAAGTCCGCGCGGAGGCTCTTCGGTCCGAAGGCATGACCGTGATGCTGGCGGCGGTGGACGGCCAGCCCGCCGGCGTCCTTGGCGTCGAAGACCCGATCCGCTCCTCAACCCCAGAGGCGATCCGTCTGCTGAAGGAAGACGGCCTGCGCATCATCATGCTGACGGGCGACAGCCGCGTCACCGCCGAAGCCGTGGGCCGGCGGCTGGGCCTGAACGAGGTGATCGCCGAGGTACTGCCTCAACAGAAGAACGAAGTGGTGAAGAAACTCCAGGGCGAGGGGCGCATCGTGGCGATGGCCGGCGACGGCGTGAACGACGCCCCTGCCCTGGCTCAGGCGAACGTAGGCATCGCCCTGGGTACCGGCTCCGACGTGGCAATGGAGTCGGCCGGCGTCACGCTAGTGCGGGGCGACTTGCGCGGCGTCGCCCGCGCCCGCCTACTCAGCCGGGCGACAATGGGGAACATCCGGCAGAACCTGTTTCTGGCTTTCGTCTACAACGCCCTGACGGTCCCGGTGGCCGCCGGCGTCTTGTTCCCATTCTTCCACGTACTCGTCACTCCTATCTGGGCCAGCATCGCCATGAGCCTTAGCTCGCTGTCCGTCGTCGGCAACGCGCTGCGGCTGCGACGCGCCCGGCTCTGAAAGCCTCTAACAAAAGGCGAGCGGCGGGGTTTATCCCCGCCGAGACAAGCCAGGAGGATTGCAAAGTCACAACTTCTTTCCGGCCATGAGGTCAATGGCTTGCTCGACATCCCATGCCAAGGCGTCAGCGCGTGCCCGCAGCGGCCGGTCGTCCTCCGGGTCGGCGCTCGCCCGCGGCGCCGTCACGACCGCGTTGAGCAGCACGGCGAGAGCATTCATGCCACCCTCGGCCGCGTGCTGTCGTGCCGGTCCTCATCCCACCATCGGCCAGCAAGTGCAGGGAGGTCAGAAGCGTGGCGGCGGGTGTGCTGGACATGGGAATCCTTCCGAGTATGGAACAACCCAGTTGCGTCAAGTCAACAGGATAACAGACAAAATGGACTTTGCAGTCGTCCTGCGAACTATGGGCTGGCGGCGTCGCGTCGGGCGCTGTTCAATGAAAATGAGTTTGTGTTCATCGACCTAACGCCGGGAGGAGAGGACCGAATGGCTGGCATTCCCACGAAGGCGGCGGAAGGCCTCGATTACCCGACCTCGGACGGCAAACCCATGGCGGAAACCGACTGGCACCGCGACCTAATGAACGCCCTCATCCAGACGCTAGTCGCCTACTATGCGGCGGAGCCGATGGTCTATGTGTCCGGCAACCTTCTCGTCTTCTACAAGCCAGGCAACCGTCGTCGGCATCTTTCCCCCGACGTTTTTGTAGTCAAGGGTGTGGGCAAGCATCAGCGGCCCAACTACCTGATCTGGGAAGAAGGCAAGGGACCGGAGGTGGTCATTGAGTTGACCTCGCAGTCAACGCGCGAGGAGGACGTCGAAGACAAGTATGAGTTGTATCAAGATACGCTGCGCGTGCCCGAATACTTCCTATTCGACCCGCTCGGTGATTACTTGCAACCGGCGTTGCAGGGCCATCGTCTGCGCCGGGGTCGCTACGAACCGATCATCCCGGTAAAGGGGCGCCTGCCGAGTAAGGTGCTGGGCTTGCACTTGGAAGGGCACGACCGCGAGTTACGACTGTATGACCCGACGACGAAGCAATGGCTGTTGACGCCCCAGGAAGCCGTGGCAAATGCACAGGAAACCGTGGCGAATGCAACTGAGGCGCAGCGACAAGCGGAGGCCGAAGTCGAGCGCTTACGGCGCGAACTGGCGGAGTTGCGCCATCAACGCAACGGCAAATAACTATCTTATCGATGTGAATATGGGGCAATGCCATGACCCAACCACTCTTCGACCGTCGCCGTTTCCTCTGGCAATCCGGCGGCGGCCTCGGCAGCGTCGCGCTGGCTTGCCTTCTCGGCCGCGACGGCCTTCTCGCCGCCGAGCCGGCGAAATACGGTAAGGGCCGGCCTGATCTCAACGGCGGCCTACATCACATGGCCAAGGCCAAGCGCGTCGTGCAAATGTTCATGTCCGGCGCCGCCAGCCAGGTGGACACTTTCGACTACAAGCCGGAGCTGATAAAGCGACATAGCCAGCCGTTCAACCCCGGCGGCAAAGTCGAGCTGTTCCAGAGCGTCCCCGGCGCCTGCATGAAAAGTCCGTGGGAATGGAAGCAGTACGGCCAGTGCGGCAAGTTCGTCAGCGGCCTCGTGCCGCATCTGGCCGGCTGCGTAGACGACGTCGCCTTCCTCCATGCGATGGTCTCGAAGTCGAACGTCCACGGCCCCGCCACGTTCATGCAGAACACTGGCTTCGTCCTGCCCGGATATCCGAGCATGGGCGCGTGGGTCAGCTACGGCCTCGGCAGCCTGAGCGACGACTTGCCGTCGTTCGTGGTGTTGCCCGACGTGCGCGGCTTCGCTCCGAACGGCCCGGCCAACTGGAGCAGCGCTTTCCTGCCCGCCGCTCACCAGGGAACCATGATCCGACCCGGCGCCAAGAACCCCATTTACGATCTCTTTCCTCCGGCCGAGGCCGGTCTGGACAAAGGCGACGACGTCGACGCGCTCGCCCTACTTAACCGCATGAATAGGGCTTATGAGGCGACGCGCGAGGGCGACAGCCGGCTCGACGCCCGCATTGCGTCCTATGAAATGGCCGCGCGGCTGCAACTCAGCGCGCCGGAGGTGTTGGATCTGTCCAAAGAGCCGGAGTCCGTCAAGAAGATGTACGGGCTAGACGAAAAGATCACCGAGGATTTCGGTCGCAATTGTCTGATTACCCGGCGCTTACTGGAGCGCGGCGTCCGTTTCGTGCAGCTTTGGAGCGGGGCGGACAACGGCTTCCCGCGCCGCAACTGGGACTCGCATGAAGACATCGCGCGCGATCACGGCGACATGGGCAGGAGCATGGATAAACCCGCCGCCGCCCTGTTGAAGGATCTGAAAGCTCGCGGCCTACTCGACGACACCATCGTACTCTGGACGACGGAGTTCGGCCGGATGCCGTGCAGTCAGGGCGGCAAGGGCCGCGATCACAATCCGTTCACGTTCACATCCTGGGTGGCGGGCGGCGGTTTCAAGGGCGGCGTCACCTACGGCGCCAGCGACGAATGGTCGTATAAGGCGGTGGAAGATGAAACTTACTGTTACGACCTACACGCCACTATCCTGCATCAACTTGGCGTCGATCACACAAAGCTGACGTTCCGTCACAACGGCATCGACCGGCGATTGACGGACGTGCATGGGCGCGTCATCGAGAAACTGCTGGCGTGACAACCGTTGGTAGGCGGAAACTTGCGATGCAACACGGGCCGGGGATAATTCTTTTGGAATCCCGTTGACATCCCTCCTTCACCCCTTTACAGTCACGCTACCAGGCTTAACACAACTCGATGGACCGCAATGGCAGGACGACCATGATGCTCCGGACACAACGCAACGCAACGCGGCCGTCGTTTCGACCTCAAATAGAGATATTAGAGAGTCGTGAAATGCCTGGATCGCTGCCGGCCGTCGCCGATGCGCTCACCTACCGACCGCCGCCGTCCATTTCGTACTCCAATCTCAGCATCGCGCCGACCTCTGTCCCCTCGTCGTTGTCTCTTCTCTCGTCGCCCCCGTCCGTCGCCGTTGCAGCCATCCCAAAAATCGCGCAGCCAGCGCCACAAACCGTCTCGGCTGTTTCCTCCACCTCGGCGCCGGCCGATCAGGGCTGGTTCCTGGCCGACCCGGCCCTGAATGGGCAGGCGTTTTTCTCGTCGGCGCCGACGGATTCTGGCAACGGCGGCGCCGCTCCATCCGCCGTGAAGCCGTCAAGCGGCGCATCGGCACAGAGCGGCCCGATGGAGCAAGTCGCGTCTCTCGCCGTCGCCACAGCCGGCGCTCAGAATTCGGCCGCGCCAGCCGCTGATTCCACCACGCAAGATTTTGTCGCGCAACCGCCGGCCGCCCCCGTTGCGCCTGTCGTCGTCTCTGGCGCCCCTCCCGATTTTGGTAGGGGCGGGGTTTCCCCGCCCGTGGCGTCACAGGCGCTCGTGGCGTCACAGGCGCCCGTGGCGTCACAGGCGCCCGTGGCGTCACAGGGCGGGGAAACCCCGCCCCTACAGTCCCCCCTTCGGACAACCGCCCCTATCTCTGCCGCCAAGCCGAACAACCTCCTTCCGATCATCGCCGTCGGCTCGGACGCCGGCGCCGCGCCTTGGGTCAAGGTCTACGACGCCACGACGGACAAGCTGAAGTTCCAGTTCCTGGCCTACGACGCCTCCTTCAAAGGCGGCGTGCGCGTCGCGTCCGCCGACCTCAACGGCGACGGCATCCCCGACATTATCACCGCGCCCGGCGCCGGCATGGCCCCTGAGATCAAAGTCTTCGACGCCAAAACCGGCGTCCAGCTCGCCGGACCAATCGGCGACTTCCTCGCCTACGACCGCTCGATGCAAGGCGGCGTCTTCGTGGCCGCCGGCGACGTGAACGGCGACTTGGTCCCCGACATCATCACGGGGCCGGGTGCAGGCGGCGGCTCGCAGGTCCGCGCTTTCAGCGGCAAAGACGGAACCCTGCTGCGTTCCTTCAATGCCTACGGACCCGGCTACGAGGCCGGTGTGCCCGTCGCCGCAGGCTTTTGGACGGGCGTGCGTCACGCTTACATCGTGACCGGCGCCGGGCCGGGGGCGCCGGCCGAGGCTCGGGTCTTCGACGGCGCCACGGGGTTGCAACTTCCCGGCCCCGTCGGCGATCTGCATCCCTACGGTCAAAACTTCTACGGCGGAGTCTGGGTGGCGACCGGCGATACCAACGGCGACGGCAGCTCAGACGTCATCACCGGGGCGGGGATCGGCCATACGCCTGAGGTCAAAGTGTTCGACGGCCAAGACGGCTCAGTGTTGCAGGACTTCCAGGCCGGCAACGCCTCCGACCTGACAGGCGTCCGCGTCGCCTCCACCTACATCGCCAGCGACTCCCACGAAGACATCGTAACAGCCGACGGGCCAGGCAACACACCGCAAGTCAGCGTCTATTCGGGTACGACGGGTAAGCTCTTGTCTCCTCCAGAGGGCGGCTTCCTCGCTTTCGACAAGACTCAACGCGGCGGCCTCCTCGTGGCCGCCGCCATCGACCCGACAGTCACCACTACGATCACGCCGGAGACGCAAGAGAAAGTAACGAACGCTCCGGTCACCGTCAAAGTCAGCTGGTCTACCGACTTGGTCAACCCGTTTGGCTGGACCTCTTACATTCATTGGGGCGACGGTTCCCCGGACACTACATTCACCCCTAGCCCTATCCCCGGTTCGTATACTGCCAGCCACGCGTATACCACAAAAGGGACTTACGACATCAATGCCATCGTCAACATCTTCAGCAATAGCGGCGGCCCCGGCGGCGGCTACACCACCGTGGACGCGACGGTCAATATCACGCCGCCGCCGGTGTCCGACGCCCTTCTCCCCGCCTGTTCCTGCACCTGTGCCTGCGACGGCGGCAACCTCCTCGAAAGCGCCCCGGCGCCTGTCGGCAAAGTCGCCCCCGACGTCATCGCCAGTACCGGCTACCCTATCCGCTACGCCGACGGCGTGGTGAAAATCGGCGCGTCCGACCTCATCTCCGATGGCTTCGGCCAGGCGTGGGGCCAGGGGCGGTCGTGGAGCAACGGCCCCGGCTACTCGGCCGGCGGCGACAACGGCAACGGCTGGGTGGACACGCGCACGCCGCGCCTGCTCCAGGCCGACGGGAGTACCGACGCCACTATCGGCGCCGTCGGCAACGGGACCACCGCGCTCTACTTCGACCTCGTTAACGGCGTCTACCAGCCGCGCTTTTACGATCAAAGCACACTCATCCACAACGCCGGCGGCCAGGAGTTCGTGCTGACCGAAGTGAACGGCACTCAACTCCATTTCGCCGACTTTACCGGCACATTGCCGGGCGCCGAACAAGGCGCCTTCAAGAGCTTCGTCGACCAGGCCGGCAATGCCACGAGTGTGACGAGCTGGACTTCCGACGGGCGCATCGCTGAGGTACAGCGGAGCGTCGTCAGCGGCGGCAACACGATCACGGAATCGTACCTCTACGCTTACGTTTCGCCAGGAACCAACGGCGGCCTGCTCCAAAGCGTGACGCTGCGCCGTCAAACCAACGGCGGCGCATGGTCCACGGTGCGACAGGTGCAGTACACCTACTACGACGGTGTGCAGTCGTATGGCAACTTAGGCGATCTGCAATTGGCGCAAGTGCTGGACGGCTCGAATAACGTGCTGGACACGTCGTACTACCGCTACTATACGTCGGCCGACGCCGGCTCCATCGGATATGTCGGAGGGCTAAAGTACGTCTTCAGTCCGGAGTCCTACGCGCGACTCGTGACGGCGCTGGGCGCGACGGCGCCGACTGCGGCCACGGACGCGCAAGTGTCCGCCTACGCCGACAACTACTTCGAGTACGACGGGCAACAGCGCGCGACCAAGGAGATCGCTCAAGGCGCGGGAGATTCGTCGCTTGCCGGCGGGCTAGGCACATACACCTACGCTTACACGACCAGTGTCAACGCGGCCGGCTTCAACAGTTGGGCAACCAAGACGGTGGAGACCTTGCCCGACAACAACCAAAACACCGTCTACACCAACGCCTACGGCGAGGTGATGCTCAAAGTCTACATGGACGTGACGAGCGGCCTGAGTTGGGAGACATTCTACAAGTACGATGGCGTGGGCCACGTCATCCTGCAGGCCGACCCGTCGGCCGTGACCGGCTACGATGACACCTATGCCGATCTCTTAAATAACCAAAGTGGCGTCTACCAATATCTGAATAACAGCAGCGGCAAGATCACGCTGTACGACTTCTACGCAACGACGACGGCGACGGAGACGACGGCCGGCGGCGTAACCGGCTACGAGCAGGACGTGAAGCTGGAGCAAGGTCAGCAAGGTACGCCGATCCTGCAAGAGACGATGCAATACTTCGCGCACACGGCTGGCGGCGCAACGGTCAACCCGACGGCGACGGACACGGTTTACCGCAACACCGACGGCACTGGGGCGGAGACGACAAGCTACGCCTACACTTGGTTCACCGGCACGACGCAAATGCAGTCGGAGACCGTGACCGCGCCGGTGGTGTCGGCAGCGCAAAACGGCCCCGGCACGGCCGACGTGACCACAGCGGTATTCGACGTATACGGCCGCACCATCTGGACGAAAGACGCCGACGGCTTCATCACCTACACCGCATACGACCCAGCCACCGGCGCGGTCGTCAAAACCATCGACGACGTGAACACGGCGGACACGGGCGACTTCGCTAACCTGCCGACGGGCTGGGTCACGCCAAGCGGCGGCGGCCTCGAACTCATCACGCAAACCGTTGTAGACGCGCTGGGCCGAACGACGCAAGAGACATCGCCGGGCGGCAATGTCGCCTATTATGTGTATCTTGACCCGCAATACGAAGTGCGCGTCTACGCAGGCTTCGCCAACGGCGCGTCAACGGGTCCAACCGAAGTCATCCGCGACGACCGCGCCGACGGCTACACCGAAACGTTCACCATGTCGGCAACGCCGCACCTGACCAACGGCGCCCCCGACGGCACGGAAGCCATCTCCGGCCTGCAAACGCTGTCGCGGCAGTACGTCAACGCGGCGGGCCAAGTGGTCGAATCGGATTCCTACTTTAACCTCTCCGCATTGGCGTATACCACGGCCGTGATGGGCGCCGTCGGCGTAAACTTCTACCAGACGCAGATCGCCTACGACAGCCGCGGCCGGCAAAACCGCGTGGTCAGCCCGACCGGGACGATCTACCGCACCGTCTACGACGGCTTAGACCGTGTAGTCAGTCAATGGGTGGGCACCAATGACACGCCGGCCAGCGGCGGCTGGTCGCCGACGAACAACACATCGCCATCGAACATGGTGCAGACGGTCGGCTACGTCTACGACAACGGCGGCGTCGGCGACGGCAACCTGACGCAATTGACGCAGTACCCCGGCGGTGCCGCGACGCCGCGCGTAAGCCAGATGTTCTACGACTGGCGCGATAGGCTTGTGGCGAGCAAGTCGGGCGTACAAACCAACGAGAACGACGGCACACACCGGCCGATCATCTACGTCACCTACGACAACTTGGGCGAAGCGGTGCAGGCGCAACAGTACGACGGCGACGGCGTAAGCATCAGCACGGTCAACGGCGTACCGCAAGCGCCGGCGGCGAGCCTGTTGCGCGCCCAAGCCGTGACGAGCTATGACGACCAGGGCCGCGTCTACCAGACGCAAGTCTACGACGTGAACCCATCCACCGGGGCCGTCTCGACCACGGCTTTGACTACGAACGCCTACTACGACCATCGCGGCGACGTGATCGCTCAGAGCGATCCGGGCGGCCTGTGGAACAAGAGTCAGTACGACGGCGCCGGCCGAAACGTCCTGGATTACACCACCGACGGCGCGAGTGGCGTGACCTGGGCTGCGGCCGGGAGCGTGGCCAACGACACAGTGTTGGAACAGACGCAGACAATCTTCGACGCGGACAGCAACGCCATCGAGACCATCAGCCGTCAGCGCTTCCACAACACCACGGGCACGGGGCCTTTGGGTACACCGACAAGCGGTGTCGGAGCGCGAGTCTCCTACGCCGCCGCCTATTACGACAATGCGGATCGGCTAACGGCGACGGTGGACGTAGGCACGAACGGCGGCACCGCCTGGACGCGCCCGGCAACCCCACCGACGCCCTCCGACACGGCGCTTGTCACGAGCTACGTCTACAACGCAGCGGGCTGGGTGCAGGACGTAATCGACCCGCGCGGCATTGACGCTCGCACACTGTACGATAACCTTGGCCGCACGACCAAGACCGTCTCGAACTACACCGGCAACCCGGAGACGGCGTCGTCGGACGTAGCGATTGAATACACCTACGACGGCGCCAACCACGTCCTGACTGTCCAGGCGGACGAGCCGGCCGGCGCCTACCAGCGCACGCAATACGTCTACGGCGTAACCACGGCCAGCGGCAGCGGCGTCAACTCCAACGACATCCTGGTGGCGCTGCAGCATCCCGACCCGACGACGGGCAATCCGAGCAGCAGCCAACAGGATAGTTATCTCGTCAACGCGCTGGGCCAAGTGATCCAAACGACGGATCGCAACGGCAACGTCCACGGCTACACCTACGACGTTTTGGGCCGGCTCGCGTCCGACGCCGTAACGACGCTCGGCGCCGGAGTGGACGGTGCAATACGCCGCATTCAATACGCTTACGATACGCAAGGCAACCGCTATCTCACGACCAGTTACGACGCCGCCAACGGCGGCAACATCGTCAACCAATTCCAGCGCGTCTACAACGGCCTGGGCCAGCTCACGGCCGAATACCAATCGCACTCCGGCGCGGTGGTCGTTGGAACGACCCCGGCCGTGCAGTACGCCTACACCGAGATGGCGGGCGGCGTGAACAACAGCCGACTGACAAGCATCACCTACCCGAGCGGTTATGTCCTCTATTACAACTACGCCAGCGGCTTGGACAACACCATCAGCCGGTTGACCTCACTGTCGGATGCGGGCGGAACCCTGGAATCGTTCAAGTACCTCGGGCTGGACACGGTCGTCGAGCGCGACCACCCGCAGAACAACGTCAACCTGACCTACATCAGTCAAACCGGAGGCACGGGCGACGCCGGCGATCAGTACACCGGCCTGGATCGCTTCGGCCGCGTAGTCGAGCAGAACTGGTACGACACGGCGACCAGTACGTCCACGGACGATTTCCAGTACGGCTACGACCGCAACAGCAACGCGCTGTACCGTCAGAACGCGCTCGACGCGATCTTCAGTGAGGTGTTCACCTACGATTCGCCCAATCAGCTGACGAACTTCCAACGTGGCACGCTGAATTCGACGAAGACCGGGCTGGTGGGCAGTCCGACGCACGCTCAAAGCTGGACGCCCGACGCGCTGGGCAACTTCACCGGCGTGACCACCGACGGCACGACGCAAACGCGCACCGCCAACCAGCAGAACGAGATCACATCAATCTCAGGCGCGGGCGCGGTGACTTACGACGCCAACGGCAACACGACGGCCGACGGCAGCGGCAACAGTTTCGTCTACGACGCCTGGAATCGCCTTGTGGCGGTCAAGATCGGCGGCACGACGCTCGCCGCTTACGGCTACAACGGCCTCGGCGAGCGCGTCACAGAGACGCACGGCACGACGACGACCGACCTGTACTACTCCTCAGCGTGGCAAGTGCTGGAAGAGCGCGTCGGCGGCGTGATTCAGGCGCGGAATGTCTGGTCTCCGGTCTACGTCGATGCGCTGGTGCTGCGCGACCAGTCAAGCCAGCATAACGGCACACTGGATCAGCGGCTCTACGTGCAGACGGATGCGAACTGGAATGTGACGGCGTTGCTGGACGCCAGCGGCAACGTGCTGGAACGCTACATCTACGATCCTTATGGCGCGGTCATCGTGCTGACGCCGAACTGGGTGGTGCGCGGAACAAGCGCATACGCTATGCCTTATCTCTGGCAAGGGCTGCTTTATGATTCCGCAGTCGGACTTTTCCATGCGGACATCCGGGACATTTCGCCGACGCTGGATCGGCCGCTGCAATCCGACCCGTTGGGGCTAGGGCCGGACATCAACGACCACCGCTGGGAAGGCAACGGGCCGACGAACCGCTCGGACCCGAGCGGCTTGTTGTGGTCCCCTGGACCTTCCGGCGGAGGTGGTAGCGTTGGCGTTGGCGTTGGCGTTGGCGTTGGCGTTGGCGGTGGTGTCGGCGGCGTTGGCGTTGGCGGCACCGGCGGCTTTGGCGGCGGTGCCGGTATTGGTTATGGCGGCGATCTCGACCTTGGCGTTCTCGGCAACGGTAGCTGGTTTGGAGGCCCCGGATCGTGCGGTAACTTAAAGAATCTTGGCCCTCTCGCTCCTCCCCCAGCCACTCCTCCCCCAGCCATTCCCTACGACCCTACCGGCATTTCAGGACTTGTGGATTTGCTAAAGATCAATGCGCAGCTAACCCAGCAAGAGATCGAGGAACTCGGAACACTCTATCGTACGGGCCAAACAACGGACAAAAAGTTGAAGAAAGCGGGCTATACTGAGGAAGAGATTGCGGCGATCCAGGAAGAAGCGAAAAAGCAGGCCGCCAAATGGAATCCTGGCGGACATGACTGGAGTAAGATCATCGATAGCATAGAGGGTTCCGAGAAAGCCCTCGACGATGCGTTGGCGAACCTAGCCAAGGACCCTTGCAGCCCAGAGGCCCAGAAGGCGGCGGATGAGGCCAAGGACCTGTTGATCGAACTTTCTAATGCGAAAAAGATATACGATATTAAGAAGCGACACATGGAAAGATGAGTAGTGATCGAACAGGAGGCCGGCTTTGCCGGTGAGTAGGCCATGACCAACGTGAACATCGACGCGATTCTTGAAAAGAGCAAAGAACTGCGACTCACGGGCGAGTACATCAAAGCGATCCGCGTACTCACGGATGTGCTTGAGGAACACGCCGACGCCCGCCTCTATAACTCCCGCGGGCGCCATTGGTGGCTGCTCGACCGACCCGAAGCGGCCGTTGCGGACTTCACGCGAGCCATCGAGCTAGACTCGGACAACGTGAAATACCATTTGAACCGAGGATGCATCCTTTCCCATCTGCTGAAAAGGAATAGCGAAGCCGTTTGCGACTTTGAGAAGGTACTGGAATTAGAACCGACCAACGCGGAGGCCCATCAACAGTGCTGCCTATGCTTACTCATTATGGGTAAGCCGGATCGCGCTTGGGAGCATGCGGCGGCGGCTCTAAGGTTGGCGCCCGGCGAGGTAGAGACACAATTTTGCGTGGGAGAAGCGCAGATGAGTCTCAAGCGCTTCCCCGAGGCTGTTGAGGCGTTGACACAGGCGGTGGAGTTAGACCCCGACCAAGCTCTTTATTGGTCGGCGCTCGGCCGCGCGCGCCGCAACTTAGGCAGTGAAGCTGACTTGGAATTGGCCCTACTGGCGTACTCAAGAGCTATTGAGCTTAACGCAAGTTCGGCTGGATACTTCTACTCCCGCGGCACCCTGCGGTGGCAACTGGAAATGGTGGAGGGCGCCCGCGCGGACTTGCGCCACGCGCTGACTTTGAACCCCGATAAAGCGACATTGATGTTGACCAACATTCGCTTGGCGGAGATCGACAAGATGTCCCAACAAGAAGAAGAAAAGAGCGCCATGCTGCAAGAATAATCGGTGAAGAATAATCGGTGTCAGTCGTCATGCCGCCTCCGGCACCCTGAAACCATGAAAATGGATGGAGGCTGGGGGTATTCTGGAGGGGGAATAAATGGGACGCATCTAATTCTCCTTGGGAAAGATAAGGCGACGTCGTGAATTATATACGCGGAGAATAAACGGTGCAAACGCTGCCGGACGGCAACCGGAACTTGGCGTGGTCGCCCGGCGCGTGCGGAAGGACGGCCAGACCCTCTGGCAGTGGTCCGATCCGGCC